>JBBDVU010000065.1:0-24403 GCA_040903225.1 Nitriliruptoraceae bacterium
ATTCGGGCCGACAACGCCGAGTTCTTCGAGCTCGTCCATGAGCCGCCCGGCACGGGCGAACCCGATCCGCAGCTTGCGCTGCAACATCGAGGTCGAACCAAGTCCTGATTCAACAACCTGACGTGCCGCTCGCCGAAGCAATGCTTCGTCAGAGTTGTCGTCGCCAGACCGTTGCGCATCGACCCGTTCTGCATCGGTGCCTTGTTTGAGCACGGCTTCGTCGAATTCTGCCTGCCGTTGCGCCCTGCAAAACGCCACCACATTTGCCACCTCGTCTTCGGTCACCCAGCAACCCTGCAGTCGAGATGGCTTGCCTTGACTCGCCGGAAGAAACAGCATGTCACCTTTGCCGACGAGTTTCTCGGCACCGTTAGAATCGAGAATGGTGCGCGAGTCGATCTGCGAAGCGACCGCCAGCGCAAGTCGCGACGGAATATTGGCTTTGATCAGTCCAGTGATGACGTCGACAGACGGACGCTGCGTCGCAATGATCATGTGTATCCCGACGGCCCGAGCCATTTGTGCAATGCGACAAATGGCGTCTTCCACGTCACGCGGCGCGACAAGCATCAGATCGGCAAGTTCGTCGATGACCAGCAGAATGAACGGCATCGGCTCAGGGTCTATGGACTCGCCTTCGGGCCCAAGGCGGGGTTTAACGCGTCCTTTGCCGACCGCTTCGTTATAGCCGTCGAGGTTTCGGAACCCTTCCTGGGCGAGAATTTCGTAGCGGCGCTCCATCTCTTTGACGCACCACTGCACCGCATCCGTCGCACGGCGCGGATCGGTCACGACCGGCGACAACAGGTGCGGCACGCCGTCGTACGCGTTGAGTTCCACACGCTTCGGATCGATCAGGATCATCCGTACCTGGTCGGGTCGCGCGCGCATGATGACTGACGAAATCATGCCGTTAAGCGTCACGGACTTGCCTGAGCCTGTGGCTCCCGAGACCAGCAGGTGCGGCATCGTTGTCAGATTGACGAGTGCGGGCAAGCCGGCGATGTCGACGCCGAGCGCAACTGTCAGCGGATGTGGGTCGCTGCGCGCGTCATCGGAACGCAGCACATCGCCGAGGCTGATCAGATCACGTTTTCGGTTAGGGACTTCTACGCCGATTGCCGATTTGCCCGGGATCGGCGCCACGATGCGAACATCCGGAGCTGCCAGCGCATAGGCGATGTCGTCGCCCATATTCGCGACTTTCTTTACTTGAACACCAGGTCCCAACTCGATTTCAAAACGGGTGACCGTTGGTCCGCGCGACCACCGGGCCACCGTCGCGTCGACACCAAATTGGTGGAACGTTTCTTGGAGCGCCTCCATCTGCGCGCGGATCGTCCGTTCGGAATCGTTACCTGCGACCCGTCCCTTCGGGAGCAGATCGAGCGGTGGAAGTTCATAATCTTGCCACGACGTGACCGGCGCGACTTTGGCCGCCTTCTTAAGCCCGGCCGGCTGTCCGTTATCCGTGCCGACCGGAAATGTTGGGCGCAGATCGGAACGTCCCGTTTCTGGCGGCACCGTCAGATCATCGTCTAGCTCCGGCAGCGTTGCGCGAACCGGCCGAGGCCTCCGCGGTTCAAGCACCTCGGTCAGATGTTCATCGTTACCTGACACTGTTGGTGCGACGCCGCTGTCCCGGAACGACGCGTCCTCGTCGACGAAGCCGTCGATGTGACCGATTGCGGGTTCCGGTTCAGCAGCCACCGCGGCAGGATCAGGCGGTGAGAACGTCACGAATCCTCGAACCGCGGCAAACACCTCCGAGAACGGCGTATTGGTACCGATGAGCAGACCCAGCACGATCACAGCGATCAACACGGCGATCGCGCCCCACTGGGAGGTCGCAGCGACCAGGGGCGTCGCCAGCGCCCAGCCCACCAGCCCGCCACCTTCCCACAAGGCAGCTAGGCCATCGGCCGGTGCGGGGCGTCCGACCGCGAGATGCAGTGCAATCAGGCCCCCGGCGATGACCAAGCCGCTACCGACGCCCACGCGCATGTAATCGGGACGCTGCTGACCAATCACCACTCGCAGCCCGAACCAAACCAGGACCACCGGCAGGCCGTAGCCGATCAAGCCAAACAGTCCCAGCCCTGATGCCCGCAATGCACCACCAACCGGGCCTGCCGCATCCGCATAAATCCCCAATCCGGTCAAGACACCGACGAGGATCAACACGATTCCCAGAACATCCTGTCGCTGGTCACCGAACGGTCGACGCCATGCAGCTGGCGTCGTTTCGACCCGACGAGTGGACGTGTTGGTTGACCGGTTCGTCGGCGACACGCTGGAGCGGCCAGCGCCCGATTTTTTCACAGGCCGGGCACCGTTGGACGCGCCTGAACGCGGTTTCGCGGGAGTCGTGCGGGTCGAACGCGATCTTTGCGTCGCTGAACGGCCGTTGGTGTTTCGGCGCGATGTAGTGTGAGTGGGCTTGGACGCCACGCAACGCACTCCTTCACGAGGCGGTTGCCACAGCGTAACCGGTTCGCGCGACATTGAAACTACTTCGGTGTCATTCGCATCCATTGGTCACGACGATTACCGAAATTTCTGGCCAACTCCTGACACGGCCACCGCGGCATGCAATGACCGCTCGTCCTACAGTTCTTGGACGATCGGAAGGATGAACGGGCGGCGTCCAGTTGATTCGCGCCAGAATCGGCCGAGTGCCTGGACGACATGCCGCTGGATGGTGGCCGTGTCTTCGAACTTGGGTCGGGACAACCCGGCCAGTTCCAAGTCAACCGCTTTGCGAGCCGATTCGAGAATGTCTTCGGCTGCGTCTTGAAAGACGACGCCTTTCTGTGTGATCACCGTGTCTCCGGCGACTTCGCCGGCGTGGGGATCAATCGTTACCACGCAAATGCAGATCCCGTCCTCGCCGATGCGACGACGGTCACGCAACAACGCCGGGCCTACGTCGTTGAGTAACCCGTCGATGTAGACATGGCTGGTCGGCACTGGCTGACCCCGCGTCACTTGCCCATCCACAAGTTCAAGCGTGTCACCGTCCTCGCATATCAGCACGTGCTCGGCGAGGCAGCCAGTCATGACCGCAATATCGGCATGGGCGCGCAGGTGCCGGTGCTCGCCGTGTACGGGAACGACATACTCGGCTTCAACAATGTTGTGGAACAGGATCAGATCGTCCCGGCTGGCATGCCCAGAGACATGCACCGGCGCGACCCCCCGATGAACGACCTTGCAACCACGCCGCGACAGATTATTGATCGAGCGAAATACAGCTTGCTCGTTGCCTGGAATAAGGCTCGACGCCAAAATAACCAGGTCGCCCTCACCAACTTCGAGATGTCGGTGCTCCCCCGCGGCCATCAAACTCAAGGCCGAGAACGGCTCGCCTTGCGATCCGGTGCACACCACCACCAGTTCGCGGCGGTCATAGCGATCAACATCTGCCAGATCGACAATCACATCCGGATCCACCCGGAGATAGCCCAAATCAGAGGCGATACCCATGTTGCGAACCATCGAACGGCCGACGAATACGGGGCGACGCCCGATCGAGACCGCCGCGTCGAGCACCTGTTGGATCCGGTGGACATGCGAAGCGAACGACGCCACAACGATGAGCCCTTCGGCGTCAAGCACGTGTTCCCGGATGTTCGACCCGACCGTGCGTTCCGTTGGAACATGACCAGGCACGTCAGCGCCGGTCGAATCAGCCAACAGCAGGTCGACGCCTTCGTCTCCCAACCGGGCAAAATGCGCCAAGTCTGTCGGCCGCCCATCGATCGGGCTCTGGTCGAGTTTGAAGTCGCCCGTGTGCACGATCATGCCGTGCGGTGTGCGGAATGCGTACGCCACACCGTCTGGAATTGAGTGGCTCACCTGGACGGCTTCGACTGTCATCGCGCCGTGTTCGACCGTGTCTCCAGGTTCGAGTTCGATGTACGACACCGTCGGCAGGTCGTCCCATTCCTCCAGCACCGCTTCGCAGAACGCCAACGTCAGTTTGGTGCCGTATACGGTGAGTTCTCGACCAAGGTCGCGAAGCAGGTATGGCAGCGCTCCGATGTGATCGAGATGCCCGTGGGTAAAAAATATCCCGTCAACATCGTCGGCACGCGACTTGAGCCACGACCAGTCCGGAAGAATCAGATCGACGCCAAGATGCTCCGCATCGGGAAACAAGACCCCGACATCAACGATCGACAGGCGCCCCTCAACCTCAAGGGTGGCCATGTTGCGGCCGATTTCGCCGAGGCCGCCGAGGAATGTGATCCGCACTGGGTTCGTCATCGGCTTGCCACGATCTGCTCGTACACGGCCATCACTCGATGGCGAGCATCATCGGACGCATCTATCAACGGCAACCGCAGACCGCCCTCGATCAGACCGAGTTCCTTCAGCGCAGCCTTGAGTGGCGCAGGTGAAGGTTCAGCAAACAGCGCCCGATGCAACGGCATACATCGCAGGTGGAGTTCGCGGGCTCGAATCGGGTCGTCATTGAAGATTGCGACCATCTCGGTGATCTCGTGGGCGACCAGATGCGCACTCACCGAGATGACACCGCTGCCACCGACCGCGAGGATTGGCAAGTTAGCCTCGTCCGCGCCACACCATACCCCGAATCCTCCCGGCGCCGTCCGCGTCGCTGCAATCACGTCCGCGACTTTGCCCAGATCGGCGGTGGCATCTTTGACTCCGACAATATTGGTCACCTGCGCCAGTTCTATCAGCGTTTCGGTCGCGATCTCGCGGCCCGAACGAAATGGGATGTCATAGAGCACAACTGGCAGATTAGTTGCGTCTGCAGCGGCCCTGAAGTGCCGCTCGAGGCCTAGCTGTTCCGGCCGGTTGTAGTACGGCGTCACCACCAACACGGAAGCCGCGCCACGCTCGGTCGCCTTCGCCGTTGCTTCCACCGTCGTCGCAGTGTTGTTTGTTCCCGTGCCCATCATCACGGAGACGTCGTTACCGACCGCCTCGAGCACCGTGTCAAGTAGCCGCCACGGTTCGTCACCACGCAGTGTTGGTGACTCGCCCGTCGTGCCGTTCACCAAGACCGTGTCAACGCCACTGCGCACAAGATGCTGGGCGAGTCTTGCTGCCGCAGCGAGATCGAGCGCGCCGGCAAGATCGAACGGAGTGGCCATGGCACAGACCACACGGCCGACACCCGCGGTCGCGACAACATCGGTGGCTGGGGAGGCTTCAGACATGGGTAGCGACATCCTCACGATGGCAATGGTTCGTATCCTAGTGCGTGGCCCCTGCACGATGAGGAGATGTCATTTCTGACCTGATACCACTTGTCGGGCATGCTGGTCCAGGATCGACCTGGCAGGCGATGGTTGTCGTTGCCGGTGTCGGCATGACAGTTGTCGTGGCCTTGGCGATAGCTGGACGGTTACCGATCAACTCGCGCGACGACCTCGTGGGGCCGCTAGCCATTGTGGCGGCTGTGTCATCGATCGGACTGCTCGGCCATCAATGGATCTCAGACTGGATCGGCTGGGGCCTCCCTTTGGCGACGCTGTCGCTGGCAGCGCTGACGTTGGCGGCGACAACGCGAGCAGACTTGACAGGCGTTGCACCATTTTCGATGGCTTACGCGGCACTCGTTATCGTAACCACCGTTGTGCTCTACCAGCCAATGACGATGGCACTGCATCCCCTACCCGAGGTGTTGCCTAGCGCTGGCGATGCAACCATCACCATCGTGGATCCACGTGACGACGCCGAGGTGGAACCGTCATTCGATCTGACGGTCGTGGTCACTGACGGCGGCATCGGATTCCCCGCAGCTGACTTCACCGGCGGCGACCCGGAAGCCGCCGGCGCACTACGTGTCACCGTCGACGGTGATCAGTATCCCATCACCTGGGACGGCTGTTCGCAGGCAGCTCCGTGCGAGCGTGTCACCGTCCCATTATCGCTCGACCCCGGTGAGCGCCGTATCACGGTCGAATTCACCCGCAGCGATGGGATGCCATTCGCACCGTTCATCGCCGATCGCGTCACCGTTGTCGTGGTCCCGTGACGAGCCAATCATGCTCGCGGTCCGCGTAATGCTGCATACGCGCAGGCTGCGACGACGACTACGGCAATCGCTTGCTGGACGGCAGTCGCCGGTACCAGCAGCAACGACGGCACCCACGCTGCCAGTTGCAGGGGAAGAGTCGGCAAGAGGAACAGCAGCACCACGCCTCCCGATACTCCTGAGATCACACGGTCACGATTTCCGGCGGCAATGATGGCGGAAAGAATCACACCAACCACCGCATAACACGCGATCGGCCACCAGGCGCTCGTCTCACCACCATCGCGGGCGTGCGCTTGGGTCAAGATCCGCGCGAGATCAAGCAGCAGAAGCATCACCACCCCGCCGACCAGACCCACGAGCACGGATCGTACGGAGCGATTCACAGCGGATCCTTCCCTAACGAAGACACGGTTCGGTCGGCACGCTGGCGTCGACGTTGTTCGGCAGCGCGTTCGGCTTCAAGACGTTCCAGTTCGCTGGCTCCATGATCGACGTGCGACATAGCGTCAGCGATGGCCGTGTGGCCGGCGACGTCTCGGATCAGCCGGTGCATTTGCTGAACAATGGTGCGGTACTGGGGATGCCCTTGCGGCGTCGAGCGCAGTTCAAGCATCTGCATGGCAGCTCGCGCATTGATCTGTATGGAGTATCGCACGCGATAGGCAAAGCACACGGCGTACTGCGCCTGCAGGGGGTGGTCCTGCACCAGCTTGGCGTACAACGTCGCCGAACGCTCCATCGCCTCATACCAAGCGTCGGCGACGCCGGCTTCGGCAAGTTCGCCAGGCGTGTCATAACCGTGCGCAGTCGTGAGATCCTGCCATTCGATGGTGAGCATGCGGTGTCGCTGGAGGTCGCGGAAGCCGCCATAGTCGCCGAGCACGTCGAAGCGATACACCACTCGTTCGAACCCGCGACCCGGACGATGCCTACGGTTTCGTCGGTCACCTACGTAGGCCTGCAGGACGTTTGCCCGCTGCGATGCCGACCAGCCGCGGACCTGTGCTTCGAGTTCAGGCTCGGAAATGCGAACATGCGGATACAAGGCAGCACTGACGAGCGCAACCTCGGCGTCGACGGGGTCGCGCGGCCAGTAGTCGACGAGCACAACCTCGGCGGCCGCATCGCGTGGCGGTTGCGCGAATACAGCAGGCTGCTCAACGGTGCTCGCAGCAGCCCGCGTTGCGCTCCTGGTCGCGCGCAAGTATTCGGCCCATACACCACCGCGATCCGGGCGATCGACACGTGTCAGAAACGACGGTATGACGGTTCGTAGTTGGAGAAGCAACGCGTCGGCCAACGCACGCGACTCAGCCAGCCCATCGGCCCGCAGCCGCAGCAGCAACTGTTCGAACGATTGCCCGGAGGCGAACATGCCCACATTGGACGTTGTCGCCGCCGGCAACATCCCTCGCAGCAGGTCAAGCGCCTTGGCCTTCGTCGCGTTGTTGTACACAAACTTCGAAGTCTCGTCGTCACGCGGCCAGCGGTCGCGGACCCATTCGAGCACGCGCGGCACCGCCATCGAATACAAACCAAAAATCGCGTCGAGTTGTTGTTCGTATGTGGTTGCGTGCGGTCCCGCCATGATGTCGGCTTCGCGGTGGTAGCGATATCTACCATCGATCTTTTCGTCATACGGGATGTAGCGGGTCGACTGTTCAAGATACGCGGCCAGGCGACCCCATTCGATGCGTTTGGTCGCAATGTTGGAAATGTTCTCCAAGGCAACATGCGCTCCCCCGAGCTGGGCCACAGAGTCGTCGCCGTACTCGTTGAACACGCGCTCATACAGCTGTTCGGCATGACTCGGAGCGTCATCCACCAACAGATCGTCGACGAACTCATCTGCAAGCAACGTTTTCAACGAGCCGCCGAAACGTGAGTACCGGGCGAACATGGCGCCCTTGACAACTTCGTCGAGGTTTGTGAGCGCGAATACGTCTCCGTCGACGTCTGACAGGTAGCGACGCAATAACGTGCGTCGCGATGGCTCATCGTCGGTCACATCTATCCTGCTCGTTGCGTACGGTCAGACTAGCTGTAGCAGGTGCGGCATCACGGTTCGCCCGACGGGATTGGAGACAGCATGCGCGGCTCGGGCGGAATGCCGTTTCGGCCATTAGGCGATGTCGACGAACTTGCGAACAAGCGCTTCGACCGGCAACTGATCCGTCGCGCATGGAGCCTGGCACGCAGCTATCGCAACAAGCTCATCGCATTTGTCGGGCTGATCGTTACGGCAGCCGTGATGTCAGCGGCCCCGCCCCAGTTGATCCGTCTGGCCATCGACGTTGCCATCCCATCGGCAGACACCACCATGTTGTGGTGGTTGTTCGGCGGGCTACTCGCAGTCGCAATCGGCGTGGCGACAGTCGCGATGATCGAACGATGGCTGTCCGCGTCCATCGGCGAAGGTTTCATCCTCGACCTACGCACCTTGCTGTATCGGCACGTACAGGCGATGCCGATCGCGTTTTTCACGCGCACCCAGACCGGATCGCTCATCACCCGCCTCAACAATGACGTCATCGGCGCGCAACGTGCGCTCACCGGCACGCTCGGCGGAATCGTCGACAATCTGATCAGTGTGAGCGTGACGTTGATCGCCATGCTCATACTCGAATGGCGTGTCACCCTGCTGGCAATCGTCTTGCTGCCTGGGTTCGTGATTCCAGCGCGCATCGTGGGACGCAAGCTCCAACACCTGTCGCGGCAAGCGATGGAGCTCAACGCCGAAATGAACACGGTTATGACCGAGCGTTTCCATGTCGCCGGCGCACTCCTCGTCAAGCTGTTCGGGCAGATCGACCGCGAAGTTGGCGTGTTCCACAGTCGAGCCGCCCAGGTTGCGGATCTCGGCGTCAAGACGGCGGTCCACGGGCGTGCATTGTTCGCGACGCTCGGTCTGGTGGGTTCGCTGGCCACAGGTCTGGTCTATCTCGTCGGCGGTCACCTCGTGATCGCCGACCCAACGATCGCGATCGGAACGATCGTCGCGCTCGGGCTCTACGTCACACAGCTGTATGGGCCACTGGCCCAGTTGTCTAACGCTCGCGTCGACCTGATGACCGCCCTGGTGAGTTTCGAACGGGTATTCGAGGTGCTCGACCTGCCGCATCCGATCACCGAAAAGCCGAATGCGACAACACTTGCCAACCCCACCGGCCAGGTGGCGTTCGACGGCGTGTGGTTCAAGTACCCGGCCGCTGACGGTACATCGCTCGCATCGTTGGAAGGCCCGCGGTCAGCACACGGTACCGAGGCGTCCGATTGGATTCTGCGAGACCTCAACCTCACGATCAGCGCCGGAGAGATGGTCGCGATCGTCGGGCCTTCAGGTGCCGGAAAGTCAACCCTGTCGTCATTGGTCTCTCGCCTGTATGACGTCACCAAGGGGTCGGTCACGATCGACGGAGTTGACGTTCGCGATGTCACACTGGATTCGTTGCGCCAACACATCGGCGTCGTCAGCCAGGACGCCCACCTGTTTCACGACTCGATAGCCGCCAACCTGCGGTACGCCAATCCGGATGCAACTAACGGTCAACTGATCGCCGCCGCAACGGCCGCACGCATCCATCACGTGATCGAACGATTGCCGGACGGATATGACACGGTCGTGGGCGAGCGTGGCTACCGCCTGTCCGGTGGCGAGAAACAGCGGCTGTCGATCGCGCGCGTGCTGCTCAAAGATCCTGCAATTGTGATCCTCGACGAAGCCACCGCACACTTGGACACCGAATCCGAACGGCTCGTGCAAGCGGCGCTCTCGGAAGCGTTGGCGCAGCGAACGAGCTTGGTCATAGCTCATCGCCTGTCAACGGTCATCAACGCAGATCACATCGTCGTCATCGACGACGGTCGCATCGTCGAATATGGGACGCACACCGAACTGCTGGAAGCAGACGGCATCTATGCTGAGCTCGCTCAGACACAATTGGTCACACCGTCTCCTACGGTTCCGCTGGATGCTCAGCTGCCATGATCTTCGTCCGGTGCGCGACGCTTCGTCTCACCGGAGGCCCACTTGAGCGCCTTATCATGGCGGTCATCAGGAGTGATTCCAACGGTCACCATCTGGTCGTAGGCCGCCTTTGCGGGTTCGTAGTCACCGCGCTTAGCGTACGCCCACATCAGCTCGCGGAACGTCGGTTCGTCGACGGCGATGTCGGCGCCGAGAAGCTGTGCGATGACCGAAGCCGCAACATCGAGCTGGTTGGTGCGGATAAGTGACCCCACCAGCTTCGACGCATCCGCAACCGTCGGCTGGACTCCCACGGCAACCAGATGTTCGATCAGGGCCACCGCGTCTGCCATGCGCTTGGCCGACACGAACGCCGCCAGCAATCCACCGTAATGCCGTCCGCTGGTGAGCGTTCCGTTGGTACGCAACTCTTCCAGCAGCTCGCGTGCTTGGTCCAAACGTTGCGCGTGAACTATTCGCTCGACGATGTCGCGCGCAACTCGGCGATCTAGCGGAACACCGGCAGCCACCAGCTGGCGCAGCAGCATCACGGCGATGTCCAGTTCACCCGCACGAACATGTCCGGCGAGCACTTCGCTTGCCTGCTGCGGCGCCACCGGAACCCCAAGGATCAGCATCCAGTCAACCGCGCCGCTCGCCAACTGCAGCCGTTGAGCCTGCAGACTGAGCGCTGTCAGACCATCCAGATTGTCACCTGACGGAATCCGCCCCACCGCGGCGAGCTGGAGAGCGAGGTCCCACGCCGCATCGACGTCGCCGGCAGCAACACAGGCATGCAGCAGCGCGTTGTGGTGAAAGCTCGACACCTCGCCACCGAGTGCGGCAACGTCAGCCAATGCGCTCCGGGCGGCGTCGACATCGCCGGTCCGGGCATACGCCAACAGCAATTCGGTGTGACACTCGACCGGAACGCTCACCCCGGCAGCGCGCACCTGCTCGACTAGTTCTGCAGCACGGACGCCATGCCCGGCACGACAGAACATGCCAACGAGTGCCGCGAGTTGCTGGCCCGACGGCTGTCGATCAACTGCCAGCATCAGGTCGACGAGCTGCTTGCCGTCTTTGATAGCGCGGCGCTGGACGCAATCCGCGAACAGCCGCGCATAGTCGTTGTCATTTGCGGCGATCTGGTGCCGCGCCATCGTTCTCAACACCGCCCGTGCTGCCGGGAAGCGCCCGGCATTGAGGTAGATCGCCAAGACGTGTGACGCAAACGTCGGGCCAGGCTCGTGGCCTTCGCGATGGAGTTCATCGAGCAGTTCGAGTGCGTCTGCATTCTTGCCGGACCGGCCGGCAGCCAGCGCGAGTTCCCAGCGCACGTCCTCGTGCGGTGAAACACCGGCACCGGTCATTTCGTCGAGCACTCGGCGTGCACCGTCGAAATCGCGTCCGTCAAGATGTGCCTGCAGATACAGGCGCCAATGATCTTCGTCGATTGCCACCTCCCGCTGGCGCATCGACTCGAACACCTGACGCGCCATGCGCAGGTCACCTGAGAACCGTCGCAATGCGTCCGCGTAGCGATCCACGCCGCCCTCCCTCACCAGCCCCACCACCCAGCACTGTCAGGCAGCGAGGTGCGCACCAATCCACGTGCGCATGTGGTGGCCGAACTTCGGCCGGTCAGCGACCGTAGCGGCTGCAGCTCGCCATGGCCGCAGCGATCCTCACATCACGTGCTCCAATCCAACATGTAGTCCCGTTAGACGGTGAATCTGTCGACAGGCAAGAAGGATGCCCGGCATGAACGCGGAGCGGTCAAGAGCGTCGTGTTGGAGACGCAGCGTCTGCCCAGGTCCGCCGAAAATGACGGTTTGGTGTGCGACCAGTCCGGGCAGGCGGACACTGTGAACCGGGACACCGGCGTGGTGCCTGCCTCGAGCTCGTTCGTCACCTGGTGCCGGTCGGGGCTGGGTTGGCCGCGCTTGACTGATGACCTCAGCTGTTCGCAGTGCGGTTCCTGAAGGTGCATCGAGTTTCTGGTCGTGGTGCAACTCGACGATTTCGACGTCCGGAAGATGTTTGGCGGCTTTCGCGGCAAATTCCATCATCAACACGGCACCGATCGCGAAATTGGGCACGATCAAGGCGTTGGCAGTCGTGGTGGTCGCCAAAGTTCGTGCCCGGTGGAGGTCGGTGTCGGACAGCCCTGTGGCGCCCACGACAGCGTGGATATCGTTGCCAAGGAGCCAGCTGAGGTGGTCGCCGACCGTAGCTGGACCGGTCAACTCCACGGCAACGTCGACGCCTGCGTCAGTGAGCGCGTCGAGGGCGGCTGCAACGGGCACATCGCCAAACTCCGGCGCCCGGTCGACATCACGCACTATGGCGACCGCGAGTTCAAGGTCGCCGGTGTCCCGTATGGCGGCACATGCGGCGCGGCCCATCCGACCAGCGGCGCCAATTACACCTATGCGAACCACAGTTCACCTCGACGTCGGTTGCGCAGCAACGCGTTATGCAACCACATCTTCGAAGCGTGAGCGCTCCTCGGGTGTGAACGGCCCCACAATCGCAAGATTTTTGGGCTGCCCCAAGACCCGCCGAGCGACCCGCTGGACGTCGTCGAGTGTCACATCCTGTACACGCTGCAATGCCTCGTCGACGCTGATCACCGGCTCACCGCTTGACACCTGTCGGCCGATCCTGGCCATGCGCGATGCCGTGTCCTCCAGCGCAAGTACCGTCTGGCCAGCCAGCGCGCCCTTGGCCCGGTCGATTTCTCCATCGGTAATGGAATCAGCGGCGTTGTCCAACTCGTCGCGCAGCAACTTGACCACGTCATCGACTTGCGCCGGTGATGTCCCGGCATAGGCGGCGAACAAGCCTCCATCTGAAAACGACGACGCGTAGGTGTACGTCGAGTAGGCCAGGCCGCGTTCTTCTCGGATGTGTTGAAACAGCCGGGACGACATCCCGCCACCGAGAACGACGTCCAACACGCGCAATGCCCAGCGGTCGTCGTCACTGTGGGACAGTCCCACGACACCGAACGCTACATGCGCCTGCTCGGTGGGACGGTGGCGAATCGAGATGTTGTGTGCGCCAAATTCCGTTGGGGCATGCCGTTGGCTGTGTCCTGTTCCTGGTCGGCCAAGGTCACCGAGCAGGTCGTCAGCGAGTCGCACGACATCTTCGTGTGTGACATTGCCCGCGGCGGCGACGACGACATCCTCCGGGCGGTAGTGCGACAGGTAATAATCATGGATCGTGTCGCGGTCGAGCGCGCTCACCGACTCGAAACTGCCGAGGGTTTCGGCACCGAGCGGATGTTCACCGAGAATGAGCGCGGCAACGTCGGTGTGCACCAAGTCGTCGGGCGTATCGTTATGGATCTCAAGCTCGGAGAGCACTACCTGCCGTTCGGCCTCGACATCAAGCGGAGCATTCTGCGCATCGACCAACATGTCGCCGAGCACGTCGAGCGCGAGCGGCACATCGCGATCGAGAACGCGCGCATGAAAACAGGTCTGTTCTTTCGAAGTGAAGGCGTTGAGCTCGCCACCAACACGGTCAAGTGTTTCGGCAATGTCCCGGGCTGATCGTGTGCGCGTGCCTTTGAACAGCAGGTGCTCCAGGAAGTGTGAGCAGCCCGCCTGGATCGGCGCCTCGTCCCGTGAACCTACCGCTATCCACATGCCAAGCGTGACCGACCGCACCGAGGTCAACGCCTCGGTCACGACGGTCACGCCTGACGTAAGTGTGGTCTGTTCCACTAGCGCTCGCGGCTACGGCTGCGGGTACGGGTACGTGAGTTGTCATCGCCCCCGTCACGGCGGCTGTCACTATCACGACGCTCACGTCCAGCCTCGTGTTCGTCACGCTGACCACCACCGTCGCGTTCCGGCCGGTCGCTCGCTGCCGTTGATTCACGCGAAGCTTCTCTGCCGCCGTCTGCGCCGGCTGAGGACTTCTCCCCGACATACTCCAGCTTGAATTTCCGGCCGCCGTCGAGAACATCTTTCACTTCGACGAGCACCTGATCGCCGACATCAACCGCCTCTTCAGCATGGTTGAGCCGACGACCGACGATCTTGGACAACTCCGAGATGTGCAGGAGGCCATCGGTTCCCGGCGTCAAGTTCACGAATGCGCCGAAATCGACGGTCTTGACCACCGTCGCGTGGTAGCGCTCGCCCTTCTCGGGGAGTTGCGGGTTCGCGATGGCGTTGATGCGGTCCAACGCGTCCTCGGCAACCGCCTTCGAGTCGGCATAAATCTTGACGACCCCTCGGCCACCCTGCTCGTCGACATCAATCTGGGCGCCAGTGACTTCCACCAGTTCCTTGATGATCGCTCCCCGCGGGCCGATGATCGAACCGATCTTGTCCTGCGGAATCGACACAATGGCCACACGCGGCGCCGTCTCGGCAACTTCGTTGCGAGGTTCAGCAATTGCGGCGTTCATGACGTCAAGGATTTCCATCCGGGCGTCACGTGCCTGCAGCAGCGCGTCCTGGAGCACCTGGGCTGGGATACCAGCGAGCTTGGTATCGAGCTGCAGAGCGGTGATGAAGTTTTCGGGTCCGGCGACCTTGAAGTCCATGTCACCAAAGAAGTCTTCAACGCCTTGGATGTCTGTCAGGGTCGTGTACTTGCCGTTCTCATACACGAGTCCCATAGCGATGCCGGATACCGCCGCGTGAATTGGCACGCCGCCATCCATCAACGCCATCGACGCCGCGCATACCGACCCCATCGATGTTGAACCGTTCGAACTGAGCGCATCCGAAACGATCCGCATGGCATACGGCCATTCGGAGATATCGGGGAGCACCGGGACTATCGCGCGCTCAGCCAATGCGCCGTGACCGATCTCGCGACGTTTGGGCGTGCCGACGCGGCCCGCTTCGCCGGTGGCATACGGCGGCATGTTGTAGTGATGCAAGAAGAGCTTCTCGTCGCTCGGGTCGAGCGTGTCGAGCCGCTGCCCTTCCCTGGTCGTCCCTAGGGCTATCACCGACATGATCTGAGTCTCGCCACGCTGGAACAACGCCGATCCGTGCGTCTTCGGCAGCACGCCGACATCGGCAGACAACGGCCGCAGCTGGGTCGGTGTACGACCATCCACACGGAATCCGTCCTCGACGATCAACCGGCGCACCACCTTTTTTTCGGTGGTGCGGAACGCTTCGGAGGTCTGTTTGCGCACTTCGTCGGCGTCGGCATCGATCGGCGGGTTGGCGGTGACAGAGTCGACGACTTCAGTTTTGAGCGCCGACAGCGCCTGGTCACGTGCTTCCTTGCCGCGGTCGGCCTGACGGTAGATCTCTTCGACGCGCACACTGGCAGCGTCAAACACCGCAGCGAAGACCTCGTCGGAATGGTCCGGGAACAGCGGGAATTCGCCAGCATCGCGAACGCCTACCCGATCAACGAACTCCTGCTGGGCTTCGCACAGCTGGCGGATAATTGGCTTAACCGACTCGATGGCCTCGCCGACTACCTGTTCGGTCGGAGCGGGCGCGCCCATCTCGATCTTCGTCCAAGCGTCAGCTGTCGCCTCAGCTTCGATCATGAGAATGGCAACTTCACCGTCGTCGACGCGGCCCGAGATCACCATGTTGAATACGGCTTCCTCCTCGAGCTCCTTAAAACTCGGGAACGCCACCCACGAACCGTCGCGCAACATCGCGTAACGCACGGCCGCAACAGGCCCGGAGAACGGCACACCGGACAACATGGTCGACAGTGACGAGCCGTTCATCGCCACGACGTCGTAGGGGTCAACCTGCGTGGTCTGGATAATCGTGTTGACAACCTGCACCTCGTTGCGCAAGCCGTCAGCAAACGTTGGCCGCAGTGGCCGGTCAGTCAGTCGACACACCAGAATGGCGTTTTCTGACGGTCGGCCTTCGCGTTTGAAGAATGATCCTGGAATACGCCCGTTCGCGTACATCCGCTCCTCGACCTCGATGGTCAGCGGGAAGAACGGCAGGAAGTCTTTCGCCTCTTTCGATGCGGTCGTTGTCGACAGCACTTTCGTGTCACCGATTCCCGAGACGACAGCTCCGCCAGCTTGCGCTGCGAGCGTTCCTGCTTCGAATGTGATGGTCTTTCCGTCGATTTCCACGCTGAGTTCGTGGATGCCGAGCTTGCCCACGGTGGGCCTCCTTCTACGGACCGGTCGTCCGCGTCGATTCGGGAGGCGATCTGTGGTAGTGCTGCCGGTACATCAGTGGGGGCGATTCGATCGGCCACCGCGTCGTCCCTAGCTGGGACGCGGGTAGGTGGTTCGAATCGTCTCCACTGACGACCGACGACGTCGGATCGCCTCGTGTATGAGAAACGGTCGGGATCGTCGCGATCCCGACCGAAATGGTTCGCTACCGGCGCAATTCAAGTTGCGCGATGAGACCACGGTAGCGGGTGATGTCGTTGTCTCGAAGGTAGTTCAACAACCTGCGGCGGCGCCCAACCAACATCAACAGGCCGCGCCGCGAATGGTGGTCGCCGTGATGATCCTTCAGATGCTCGGTGAGATGGGTGATCCGCTGTGTCAGCAGTGCCACCTGCACCTCAGGTGAACCGGTGTCGCCTGGCTCGCGCGCGAACTGTTCGATGATTGCCTGTTTGTCGTCTGGTAGTGCGACTGCCACGGGTCATCCTGTCGTGGTATGGGATCCTGCTGCGCCGGGCCGGCGATTGCGCCTCGGAAACCGCTGGTGCCACCAACCACGACATGCAGAGGTGGCCTCGGTCTAGGACCTGACGGCTTCGACACCCTAACGAGCACGAAAACACGGACCCACTTCGGGCCGGTGACACCAGTGTGACACACCGTGGCGATGACGGCAAACCCGTTCGGCGACTGATGCGGCTAGCGAGGTTGGGGCTGGCGGTGACTTCCCCATCTGCGTGCATGCTCGATGTCGCGGTGTATCTGTGCCACCAGCGCATCGACTGACGGAAACGACTGCTCGGCGCGCAGCCGCTGTTCGAACGTGACTGGCACACTACGGCCGTAGAGATCGCCGGTGAAGTCAATCAGGTGAGCTTCCACAGTCCTGGCGTTGTCTGCAGCGACGGTCGGACGAACCCCAATGTTGACCGCCGCTAGATAATCGCGGTTGTCGACGGTGGCCCTACCCGCATATACACCGTTGGCTGGCACGGCAAGATCTTCAGGCACCGCCAGATTGGCGGTCGGCACACCGATGGTGCGTCCGCGCCCATCGCCGCGGACAACCTCACCCGCCAGACGGTATGGCCGGCCCAACGCGGCACTGGCAAACTCCACATCGCCGGCGGCCAGTGCATCGCGAATTGCGCTTGACGACACTGGCTTGCCACCGATGTGTTGGATACTGACACCTTCGACTTCGAACCGTCCGTCTTCGGACATCGTGACGATGTCGCCTGACGCACCCGTGCCAAATCGAAAGTTTGTACCGATGATGACCCTACGACAATCGAACTGATCGATCAGCACGTGCTGGATGAACTGCTGCGGTGACAACATGGATATCTGGCGGGTAAACGGAAGCACGACGACCAAATCGACACCATGGTCGCGCAGCAGTTCGATCTTGTCATCAAGCGTGGTGAGCCGCTTGGGTTGGCTGCCGGGGCGCACGACCACCGCCGGATGCGGGTCAAAGGTGATCGCGACACTGCGGATGTCGCGGGACAATCCGGCATCGACCGTCCGTCGCAACAACACTTGGTGGCCGCGGTGTACCCCGTCAAAATTGCCGATTGTCACAACGGACGGACCAACGTCGACGTCGGCGAGTTGGTATGCGACGGTCACGATCCCACTCTCCGCGAAGTTGCCGGCCGCGTGTCATTGCTCGCGGTATCCGCGACCAGTTCGTCAGGACGCAACCAGACAAGTTCTGGTCGGCATTGCCGATAGATGCCAACCAGCTGCTTGTCGGTTCGTACGGCGTACGAACCCTCATGGCCAGCAGCGAGGGACGACGGTAGCCGACCGCCGTGCGCCAGCCGCTCGAGGACCGTCAAGTCGTCGACCGTACGCGAAGGCATAACCATCTCGACCGCGTCGACCACGGCCAGCAACCGTGCGATCACTCCGTCGCGACCAATGCCCTTCAGTTCGTCAAGGTTGGAGGCGTGATCGTCGGTGAACGGCCCGTTGGCCAGTCGCCGCAACCGGGTCAAGCTCGCACCCACACCGAGGAGTTGGCCAACATCGTGGGCCAGGGTGCGAACGTACGTACCTGAAGAACAGGTCACCAGGAACGACGCATGCGCGACCGGACCCGCGATGAACTCGTCGAGCACCAGATTGTGGATCGTCACAGTTCGGGGCTCGCGCTCAACGGTTTCACCGCGGCGCGCCTTTTCGTGGAGGCGCTCGCCACCGATCTTGACTGCCGAGACCATGGGAGGAATCTGCTGGACGGCGCCCTGAAATGACGTCAAGGCCTCACACAGCGCACGTTCGGTGATGTGCCTTGCATCGGCGCGGCTGACAACTGCGCCGTCTTGGTCCTGGGTATCGGTCGTGATGCCCAGCTGCATCGTCGCGGCATAGGTCTTGGGGACTGCTTGCAAGTATGGGACCAATTTGGTTGCGCGCCCCAGACACAGTACCAGCACACCGGTCGCTGCCGGGTCGAGCGTTCCAGTGTGACCGATCCTGTGCTGACCGATGACACGGCGAAGCTCTCGAACGGCGTCGTGGGATGTCATTGCCGCCGGCTTGTCCACAACGAGAACGCCGTCGATGTCGTCAGGCGATCGACGTCGCGCCATCAGTCGTCACCTTGCAGTTCGCGCAGTACACGGTCGATTCGGGCCGATTGATCTGCGACGGGATCAGGTTTGAACCGCAACTGCGGTGCCGTGCGCAACCTGACTCGCTCGATCAGCAACGACCGAAGCCGCGGTGTCGCTGACGCGAGTCCTTCCGCAACAGTCTCGGGCTGCGGCAGAGACGGGCCGGGCATACGTGGACTGCCGGTCACCAGCGCCGGATCCAGCGTCGTGTAGTAGATGGTGGCGACGTCATGATCGGGGGTGACATCAACTTCGGTGATCGTGACAAACGCAACACGTGGATCGTTGACTTCGGTCTCGAGTAGATCGGCCAGCGCGGACCGAACCAATGACTCGATTCGGGGATCTCGTCTGCGTGCCACGGGGCAGCTCCTCAGTCTCCATCGGCGATGCTGTCAGTCAACTCCTGAACGGCGATCACGGTGACGCGGGGATCACGTTCGACCGTGGCGACTACGCGGTCCAAGACTCGGTCGACGCTGGCCGGGGTCGAGGCCGCGACAGCAATTCCCAAGACAGCCCGCTGCCACTGATCTTGCGCACCAACTTCAGCAACCGAGCAGCCCATCTCATCGAATGCTGCCGCGATACGCCGCAATATCGATCGTTTGTCTTTGAGGCTGTGCGTTGCCTGCAAGCGCAGGTCGACGCGCGCAGCGCCAACGTGCACTTTGCCGTCTCGTGCCCGTACGCCCATGTTTCGTCATCCGCCACGGTGCCGCTGATGTTGCTGCAGCCGAATTGGAGCCGCCGCTCAGACGCGCGCGACCTCAACCGTCTCAAAGACTTCGAATACATCGCCTTCTTTGACGTCCTGGAACTTTTCCAATCCGATGCCACACTCGAAGCCCTCACGTACTTCCCGGACATCATCCTTGAAACGGCGCAGCGACGTCATCTTGTCGTCAGCGATGACCACGCCGTCACGGACGACCCGCACACCGGCGTCTCGCCGGATCTCACCGCGCGTGACCATGCAACCGAACACGAAGCCAGCTCTCGGCACCCGGAAGACTTCTCGGACCTCGACTTCGCCAAGAACCTGTTCGCGCAATTCGGGAGCCAACATGCCCGTGACAGCGCGCTGGATGTCTTCGATGGCTTCATAGATGATGCGATAGGTCCGGACATCTACACCAGACCGGTCGATCTCATCGCGCGCGTTGGCGCCAGGTCTCACGTTGAACGCGACGATAATCGCGTCTGATGCTTCGGCAAGTCGCACGTCGCCCTGGGTGATCGCACCGACGCCTTTGCTCACGACACGCACCTGCACCTCATCGTGCTCAAGCTTGACGAGTGCGTCTTCGATCGCTTCGGCCGAACCTGACACGTCGGCTTTGATGATGACGTTGAGCGTGGCCTTGTCACCGGCCTGGACCGCAGAAGTGAACTCCTCGAGCGTCGTCGGGCGACGTTCCGCAAGCTCCTTGCGCCGTTCGCGAGCAGACCGACGTTCGGCGACGTCACGGGCGAGACGTTCAGCGTCGACCACGCGAAATTCGTCGCCAGCCTCGGGAACTTCATTGAGCCCGATGACCTGGACAGGCCGCGCTGGCCCAGCCTCGTCGACGGCCGTGCCGTTTTCATCGAACATCGCACGGATCTTGCCGTCTGCGGTCCCCGCGACCAGAACATCGCCGCGACGCAGCGTCCCACTCTGCACGAGCATGGTCGCCACCGGACCGCGACCCCGGTCGAGATGGGCCTCGACCACGCGTCCACGACCGTCTTTGTCTGGATTGGCTTTGAGCTCCAGCATGTCGGCCTGCAGCAACACGACCTCAAGGAGATCGTCAAGGCCCTCCTGGGTCATCGCCGACACTTCGACTGTTGGAACATCGCCACCGAGGTCCTCGGCCACAATGTCGTGTTCGGTCAACTGGGTCTTGACCCGGACCGGGTCAGCACCCTCAACATCGATCTTGTTAACCGCAACGACCATAGGCACTTCGGCCGCCTTGATGTGGTTGATCGCTTCAACCGTCTGAGGCATGACACCGTCGTTGGCCGCGACCACCAAGATCGCTACATCGGTGACTTGCGCACCACGCGCTCGCATTGCCGTGAATGCTTCGTGACCGGGCGTGTCAATGAAGGTGATCGGCCGACCGGCTTTGGTTATTTGGTACGCACCGATGTGCTGCGTGATGCCGCCAGCTTCGCCCGACACGACATCGGTCGAGCGGATGGCGTCGAGCAGCAATGTCTTACCGTGGTCGACGTGACCCATGACGGTGATCACCGGCGGACGCGCCTGCAAGACACCGGGATCATCGGGCACCTCGATACCGAACTCGAGTTCTTCTTCCGACATGAAGTAGACGTCGACGCCGAGGTCGGCGCAAAGAATCTCAACCGTGTCGTCGGGAAGCGTCTGCTGGACGGTCGCCATCTCCCCCATCTCGAACAACTTCTTGACGAGCGCTGCGCCCGATACACCAAGCTTGTCAGCAAGCTCGCCGACCGTTACGCCTGAGATCACTTCGACACGGGCGACCGAGATCTGCTCCTCGATCGGCACGTCCCGGCGCAGCGGACCGCGCATGATCTCTTGCTCGTCGGGCGTTTCTCGCTCGCGCCGTTTCTTGCGCCGAGTCTTGCCCGAACTCGGGCCACCCGTGCCAGCCCCAGGACCTCCAGGGCCACCCGGACCGGAACCTCCAGGGCCGCCGCGTGACGCCGGGCCGGACGGTCCGCCGCGGCCGACTGGCTGACGGTACGGAGAACTGGGGCTATCACCACGGCCACCAGGGCCACCGCGACCGGCCGTTCGTTTTGCGGGCGGTGCACCGCGACCGGCACCACGATCTGGGGCACCACCTTCGCGACCAGCCGGAGGTTGCGCCGGCCGGGCGGGTGCTTTGCGTAACGGCGGCGGAATGGACCGGCGACCGGATCCTTCCTGGGGCAGCACCGAATCTTGACGGCGCAATATCTGCGGTTCCTCGCCAGCTACCAACGGAGACTGCGGCTGGCGCATGCTCGGAGGCCGCAAGGGAGCTTCACCGGGTTTGAGGCGCGGTGGTGGCGCACCAGGCATGCGTCGAGCCTGTGGCTTGTCGTCGGCGGCAGCCGGACGTTCGGTGGCCTCGGCGTCAGCCGAGGTCGCCGCCGGCGGTTCTGCGGCGACTGACGGCTCGGCGGGTGAACCGGTCTCGACAGGCGCAGCTGCTTGCTGCTCCTGCTGCTGGCGCAGGTGCGGCGGAAGCACCTTGGCTGCCTTCTTCTTCTCAGGCGGCGCCGCGGCCTGCATCGACCGATAGCGCTCCAGCTCATCTTGCTCGCGCTTGCGCTTGGCCGCTTCCTCAGCTTGGCGCTCTGTTTCGGTCTTGCCGAGCGAATCCCGAAAACGCGCGGCGTCAGCGTCAGCAACCGACGACGAATGGCTCTTGGCGTCAATGCCAAGGTTGGCCAGCCGCCGCAAGACTTCCTTGTTGGGAAGTCCGGTCTCTTTGGCTAACTCGTACACGCGGACCTTGTTGCTCACGCGTTGCTCCTCACGGTCCTGTCCAGGACCCCGTGGCGCGCGACTGTTGCGCGCACCGCGTCCAAAACTGTATGTAAGTCGGCGCTTTCCGGTGCCCGTAGCGCCTTTCGCAAAGCACTACCGTCACGCGACGATACGCGCGTGACGCACGTTGTATCAGGGCACAGATAGGCGCCGCGGCCAAGGTGCCGGCAGCCCGCGTCAAGCCGCATCCCCTCCGGGGAGCGGGCAATCCGCAGCAGCTCATGCTGCGGACGGCGGGACCTGCAGCCCACACAGGTGCGGACTGGCACCAAGGGTACTTCCTTCAGACGGTTCTTCAGGTTCACGAACACGACCGCGGCCAGATCCGCTTGCGCGGCACCGGCAGACGGCCTGGCGCTAGGCGTTCTCCTCCAACGGCAAGTCGATCCCGTCGGCGTGTACAGCTACCTGGTCATCATCGTTTACCAGGTCCTCACCGAGCGCCGTATCACGCATCGCCTTGGCCGACTCGACCGCTTCTTCGATGGCCCGTTCACCTTCTGGCGACAACGGGTTGCCAAATTCGTCGATGAGACCCTTGTCGAATGCTTCCTGAAATGCCCGCTGTTCTTCGGCGAACTGCGTCTCCGATTTAATGTCGATGCGCCAGCCGGTCAATCGCGCCGCCAGACGTGCGTTCTGGCCTTCGCGGCCAATCGCCAGCGACAATTGGTAGTCCGGGACGATCACCAACGCGGTGCCATCATCGGGATACAGGTAGACATTGCTCACCTTCGCCGGAGACAGGGCGTTCGCGACTAACTGCTCCGGCTCGTCCGCCCACCGAACGATATCGATCCGTTCCATCTCCTCGGCATGCAGTTCTTTCTGCACGCCCCTGGCCCGCTGACCAGCAGGTCCAACACACGCGCCAACCGGATCGACGTCGGGATCGTTGGACATGACGGCGACCTTGGTTCGGTGGCCAGCCTCACGCGCGATGCCCTTGATTTCGACAATGCCTTCTTCGATCTCGGGCACCTCCAGAGCGAACAGGCCGACGACCAATGCGGGATGAGTCCGCGAACACACGATCTGCGCACCGCGCAGCTGTTTGCGGACTTCGATGACCACCGCACGGGTGAACGCGCCGTGCTCCAGCCGCTCGTTAGGTACCTGCTCGGCATATGGCAACAACGCTTCGGTGCGACCCAGCTCGATCAACGTGACGTTGCCCTGCTGGCTGACCTGACCCGAGACAATGTCACCTTCGCGCCCGACGAACTCGCCATATGTGGCTTCCCGCTCGGCTTCGCGTAGGCGCTGGAGCAGCACCTGCTTCGCCGTCTGTGCCACGATACGGCCGAAATCGCTGGGCTCTTCGCGCCACTCCGAAATGACGTTGCCGTCATCGTCGAGTTCTTGCGCGAATAACGTTACCTCGCCGGTCACGCGGTCAACCATCACGCGGGCTTCGTCAGCATTGACATGCGCAGACCGCTTGTAGGCGGAAGCCATGGCGTTTTCGAACGCTTCAACCACGGTGTGGAAGTCCAGGCCCTTCTCGCGCTCGATCTGACGTAGCGCATCAATATCGATCTTCATGCGTAGGCCTCCTCGTTCACCATGGCAACACCACTTTGGCGCTGGCGATGTCGCGCAGTTGCAGCGTGACGTCTGCGTCGTCGACCCGAAAGGTCACCGACTCGTCCTCGACTGCCGCGACCACACCCGTCAAGTCGGCAGCGCCGCTGTCAGCATTCGTCGAGACGGCAACGTCTCGTCCGAGATTCCGGCGAAAATCACGGGCCGTACGCAACGGCCGATCGACGCCGGGCGAGCTCACTTCCAGGGTGTACGACCCCGGAACAATGTCGCCGGCATCCAGTTCATCACTGATCGCACGTGACAGCCGAGCAATGTCGTCGACGTCGAGACCTGCCGATGGATCCAAGTCGGCGACATCGGCGATGACCTTGAGCACTCGTCGCGGCCCTTGGCCACGAAAATCGACGTCGAGCAGGTCGAGTCCGAGCGATTCGGCACAGGCGGTTACACACTGGTGCACGCGTGCAAGCAATTGCGCTTCGCGCTTGCTGGCCATCACGGCACCTTTCGTCGTCACACCGTCGTGCCCCGATTACCTCACGGCGATCCACATTTCCCGGCCCACGTCAAAGGCCGGCCCATACGGGCCGGC
>JBBDVU010000066.1:0-21652 GCA_040903225.1 Nitriliruptoraceae bacterium
TCGCGTACCCGCAAAACCACGTCGCCTGATGTAGCCGCGGGAGTTGTGGCACGAGCAGTCGCCATCGGTAGCGCGGCGTCGGTCGGCGGCGGCCTCGTCCTACGCCCGATTCTCCTCGGCGGGGCGTTTTTCCTGTTGTCGGCAGGCGTGATCGGCTGGCTCGTTGCGCGGTCGGTGTTCTGGGCGTCGGAAGAGCGGACGAATCCACTGTTGCGATCACTGGCGATGACGCTAGCTGGCTTCTCGGTTGCCATCGGACTTGCCACTGCAGGGGTTGGACCGCTACCAGCTAGTCTGGTGTTCCTTGCCTATCCCGCAGCGTTGTGGGGAGGCTGGATTGTCGTCCGTCACCGTTGAACGACGGCCAGCACGTCGCAGGTGCCAGTAGCAACGGCAGCAACCCAGATTGAAACAACCTCGCCGGTCGCCGGGTCTGCGTCGGCTACCACCACCGCAAAGGCGGGCACCTGGTTGTCGGTACCGAACTGCACCGATTCGATCACGAGCAGGATGCCGAGGTCGACGAGCGTCTCGACAGCATCGATACAACCCACCAGCGGCGTTTCGCGCGCGCGCGCGAACGACTCAGCGGACTGGGCACGTGCTGCGTCTCCGGTGAGCACTCCGGTGGATACCAGCGCAGCCGCCTCTTCGGCATAGTCCGCTAGCTCGTCGCTGGTGACGGTCCGTCCGGTGTCACGGAATTCGGGTGTCGCCATCCCGTCAGCAAAACCATCAGCTGCTGGTTGTTCGCCGGATTCGGGCACGGCCAGGGACGTGATACCTGAGTCATCCGCCTCGGTTGCACGTTCCGCTTCGTCGGCTTCGGCGAGATCGGCGGCGAACATATCGTCGGGATCGGGAATATTGCCGACGACCAGCGCCACCCCGCCGATCGCGACGACGGCGATAGCCGCGGCCGCAACAAGCGGTGCCCACCGTGGAACGGCATGGCGCGGTGGTCGAGCCAGGGGCACTGGTGGATCACCTGGCAACACGTCGTCAAGTGTGCGGTCGACGACATCCAGCAAGCGGCGGGTATATCCCGTCGGAGGACCCACACTCACGACCCGTTTCAATGCGTAGTCGGCTCGCTGCATCGCGGCGAGCTCACCGCGCAGGACAGGATCGCGCGCGACATCGGCCTCGAGAGCTTCACGCTCGCCAGGGCTGAGTTCGTCGGCCAGGTAGGCGGCCAGGCGATCCACCGGGTCCAAATTCTCTTCCTTGTCAGTCTGTAGTCAGACGTCGCCGTCGCGGGACGGGTTCCGGCGATGTCGCGAGCGCTAGTGACAATGCGCGCTGCGCAGCGGGTTGATCACTGCATCTCGTCAGTTCATGATCGATGATTTAATCCGGTGGGCCGCGCTCGTCGGCGTCGCTACTCAACTTGGCGCGCGGCGGCTGAACCAGCGTCCGGTCGGTGGCAGGCGGGTCGCCTTGCTTCTCGGACAGCAACTTGCCCAGTTTGAGCCGTGCGCGCGAAATCTTGCTCTTGACGGTGCCAACGGCGAGCCCAGTTGCCTCAGCCGCTTGGTCATAGGACAGTCCATCGATGGCGACCAACAGCAACAACATTCGCGACTGCTCGTCAAGTTGATCCAGCGCGTGCTTGATGTGGTCTGCGGTGTCATGTGCTGCGAACTCGTCGTCGCCCGCGCGCGCACCGGCCAGCACCACGATGTCGTCTACCGGTGTTGCCGGCCGCCGTGCGTCGTAACGAACGTGATCGGTACACACGTTGTGCGCCACCCGATACAGCCAGGTGGACAGCGCTGCGTCGCCCCGGAACTCTTCGGCTTTTCGCGCTAGGCGCACGAACGTTTCTTGCACCGCGTCTTCGGCGTCCTGTTGGGACCGCAGGATGCGCAGGCACACGCTGAACAGGCGCCGGTGGTAGCGGTCGACGAGCACGTGGAACGCTGCTTCACGCAATGCCCGCGGCGCCGAGCGGTCGACGTACGTTGCGAGCACCTGCTCGTCGGTTCGGACCCCGATGTTGGCGCTCGTCACACGGTTTCCGGCGGCCAGCGATGTGACCGTTGCGATGTCACGCCGGGCCACGGAACCGCACCTCCGCAACGTCGACACGGTACCGGCCGGTTGAATCGGCCGAGAGTCCGGTGATCCACAGCAACCAGTAGCGGTTGGTGGTCGGATTCAACTGGAATGGTTGCTGGGGACGGATGTCGCGCTGCGATGCGCGGGGTGTGCCCCAACCTTCAGGTGTGTCCTGTGCTGCCGGGAGCGTGTCCGAGGCGTATAACTCGACGTCGACGCCACCGCGCACGAGTTCGACGATCACGGACCGGACTTCGCGCTGTTGACCCAGGTCGAAGACTAGACCAATGCCATCCCGGTGACCGTCGAAGACGCGGTCCCCGTAAGTGAGGCTGGACCACGCGGTCTGCAGATCACCGTCAGCAGCCAAAGCGGCTATCTCAGCGTTGTCGCCTCCGTCGGGGTCAGTCGGATCGACGACGGTGGCGTCGACGACCTGCCATTCGACCGCTTGGGGTGCTGACCCGTTCGTGTCTTCCTGGAGGGCACGGGTGGCGAATACCGCTACGAGCGTGAGCACCAGCCCACCGATAAACGCCGCCATGAGGCGCCGTGCGTATTCACGCCGTGTTGTCGGCATCGGGCCGGAGTAGGGCAGCTCGTGACGCCCGGCTGGAGGTGTCACCACGTCGCGTTCCGGGTCGACCAGGCTTGCTGTCACATCGGCCGGTCGCGATTTGACTAGCGGAGCCAGGGCCTGCGCCATGTCGTGACCATCGCGATACCGGTCGATCGGGTCGCGGCGGGTCGCGCGCACGATAATGTCGTCAAGCGCGCGCGGCACGTCTGCCCGCAACTGGCGTGGCGGCAACAGATCGTGAGTAAGCCGCATGGCGGCGGTTGCCGTCGGGGTGTCTCCGGCGAATGCTGGCCGTCCGGTCAGGCATTCGTGGAGCACGATCCCGAGTGCGTAGATATCGGCCCGCGCGTCGACGTCCGAGTCGGACAGCTGTTCGGGTGCCACGTACGCCGCAGTCCCCACGACGGTGCCCGGTGTGGTCAGCGTCGCGTCGGTGCCGGATAGCGCCTTCGCGATGCCGAAGTCGGTGACTTTGACCGTTCCGTCGGAGGACAACAGGATGTTGGCTGGTTTGATGTCACGATGGACGAGCCCATGGGCATGGGCATCGCCGAGTGCGCTCGCGGCCTGTTCGCCGATCGCTGCGACGACTACAGGTTCGAGCGGCTCCTCCTTGCGTAGAACTTGGCGCAGGCTCAACCCGTCGATGTACTCCATGACCAGGAACACCAGCCCGTCGTCCTGGCCGGTGTCGTAGATTCGGACGGTGTTCGGGTGGTTCAGTTGCGCGGCGGCTCGCGCTTCGCGTTCGAACCGTTCAACGACGGTGTCGTCGGTGGCATGATGTGGATGCAACAGCTTGATCGCCACCGGGCGCCCGAGGTTCTCATCGAACGCTCGCCAGACGATGGCGGCACCGCCAGAAGCGATCGGTTGCTCGAGTGCGTAGCGGTCCGCCAGCCGTGCTCGCCCCGGCCAGACCTGGCTGGGATCCTGGGCCAGGTCTCCTTGGTCGCCAGAGGTCAGTACAGGCAAAGCCTCGGGACCATCGGTAATGGTCTCCGCGTCGTCCTGAACCCGGTCTCGCAAGAGGTCATCCGTCGTCGATCGGCCAGTCATTGGCCCGCTATCACTGAGTGTCCAGTATTGCTGATGTGCCGCAAAATCTCAGTATCGCGCATCAGACACCGATCTCGTCGCTATTCCTGCGGGCAACAACTCTCAGGCGCTTGCGTCCGGAGGCCGGCTGCCGCAGGGCACCAACACCCAGCAGCAGCACGATTGTTGCCGTGGTGGCCACCAGCGCGGGGCGGGAAATCGCGGTAGATCGCACCGACAATGTTTCGCGCGCGAACTCCCAATGCCCCGACGGGTCAGTGACCCGCACGGTGACTGGGAACGTTCCGGTAGACAGGGCCGTGGTTGCAAACGACACGGTGTGTCGAGATTCGGGTGCGAGAATCACCGGTTCGGAGAAACGGCCTTCGGACCACACGAGCCTCCCTTGAGAGGCCACTTCGACACGAATCTGTATCGGACCGCCGACGGGACGGTCCAGCGTTACCGGAATAGTTCCGGAATCCGACGTCAGGGTCACGCGCGAATCACCGATCTCGATGGTGCCGAACAGTTCGTCGACCGCAGCGGTGACGTCGGCGACAAGCTCGGTGGCGAATGGCTGTCGAGTGCCGCGTAGCCACTGGGATGTCGCGTGGGTGAGTGCATCGTCGAGTTCTCCCGGCGTCAGTCCACCGATCAGCGTTTCCTCGTCGGGCGCGGCGATTTCGGCTGCTTCAAGCGCACGGATCGCGGTCGCCAGATCATCGTGAAACGCCGAAGGGATGCCGCGTGTGCCGGTATCACGCAACATGAGGGGATAAGCGGAACGGCGAGCGGTGGCGATCATGGTTGACGGCGAATCGAACGTGAGCCAGAGCGCGTCCTGGAGCGCCGACACCACGCCTCGGGCAACTGCAGGGCCTGGGTCCCAGCCATTGTCGGGCAGAATCAGCAGAGCGCGGTCGGATACATCGGGTGCCTCGAAGTACGCCATCGCACTGCTGGCGACGATCCGTTGAGCGGCTAGAACGCTGCCATGGCGTGTGTCCGGCCGGCTGAGTTGCTCACTCAAGTAGGGGTCTGCGACGACGGCGGTCAGGGATCGTCCCGCAGGTGTGCGCAGTGGCCGGATCGGCTGGATCGCCCCGGTGTCGCCGGCTGCACCCGTCAGTGCAACGTCGTCGGGGTGAACCGCCGAAGCTGGCACCAGGACCCGCCCAGAAGGAATCAGGTCCAGTGCAAAGGCGGTTGTTCCAGGGTCGAGGACGTACGTGGCGGAGTCCGGCTCGGTATCGAGCAGGATTCGTAGCCGCCGCGCCGACCCGGAAGCGGCCTCAGAAGCGAGAGCCAGCAAGCGCCCGTCTTCGTCGGCTGCCACCAACGCGCTCAGATCTGCGCGTGCGTAGGTACTGGTCACCGGCGCGAATGGCGCTGCGTCGATGAGCCCGCGCACCGCTTCGAGCAGATCTCCAGCCCCGCGTGCCGCCGGTGTGTTGCTGCTGACCCGACGCAGCTGCTGCGTGCCATCGTCGAGGCGTTCGCGTTCGATGAAGCCACCTGCACGGTCACGCAATTCCTCGACCACATGGGGTGCGGGCGCAAGTACGACGCCCGGTCCTCCGAGTTGCTCCAGCAGCCGAATCGAACGTTCGAGCTGGCCGCCTAACCGGATGGCGTCGTCGCTGCCGTTGTCATAGATCCCGCCTGGTGCTCGGTTGGGGGGTGCATCGAACGGCCACACAAATACTGAGCGCAATGGGTTCGAGGGTTGTTGGGACAGCCAGACGACAGCGGTGAACGCCTCCGCGAGTACCTCGGTGCCACGCACCACGGCGATGCGCAGGGGAAATACCCCTCCCGCCCCCCAAGGCATGGCGTCTTGTTCGAAGTGGTGACGGGCTCCGGCAATATCTCCGGCAGCGAGTGCTTCGCCAGCTCGCAGCGTCTCGTCCGACACCCGCACAGGGAGTGACTCAAGGTTGCCGGCGAGAGCCGCATGCAACTGGCTGCGTGATGTCACTGCTGGATGGATCTCTACGATGGTGCGCAGCGGCTGAATCGAGGTGTCAGCGATGTTCTCGATGAGCAGCCGCAGGCGGAGTTCAAGTTGAGGGCGTGGTGCGTCGGCGGCATCGAGTTCTCCGGCGTCGACCACCGGCACACTGCCGGGCCCAAGGACACCGGTGAGCGAACTTACGGTGATGTTCACGGGAGAGGCGACTGATTCACCTAGATCGTCGTCGCCAGTTTGAGCCAGCGCGGCGGAAGATGTCAACACCAGCATCACGGCCACGATGGGTGCGGCAAGACTGCGGAACACTCGTGCCCTGCGGCGGGTCGTCACCGCTCCAACCCGATGTTGGCGCTGCGTGGTGGCTGCGGCAGCGACGGCTCGGCGGTGATAGCGAGTTCGACCAGCTTGCGCTCGTTGCGGTGGGACAGGCGCACCAGGGCAACGTCAGCGGGGACCCACTCAACGTGCTCCGCTTCGTCGTCGCGTTCTCCAGCAGGCAGACCGTCCCACCACATGAAAAAGTAGTGAACGAACTTGTGGTAACGCACATGGTCGGGTCGCCACACGAACCAATAGTCGATCGTGTCCAGCCGATGGCTGATGATGGCGCCGAATCCGGTCTCTTCCCGGACCTCCCGCAACGCTGCCTGCTCGTCAGATTCGCCCTCTTCGATGCCGCCTTTCGGTAACGTCCACTGCGGTTTGCCGGCAGCGTTTCTGCGGGCAATCAACAGGACCCAGCGACGGCCGTCGGGGCGGTCATCGCACACGACGCCGCCAGCTGAAGTTGCACGACGCGTCGGATATCTCGGCATGTTCCGAGGGTAGCGAGAGCGGGGTCGGCTGGGCAGACCCATGACAGGCAAGGAGGAGACGGTGCGGGCACTCATCCAGCGTGTGCACGAGGCGTCGGTGCATTCTGCCACCCAGCGTGGCGAGGAGACCGACCTGACCGGCAGCATCGGGCAGGGACTTGTTGCGTTTGTTGGTGTAACTCACGAAGACGATGAAGCCCAGGCGGTCAGACTCGCGGAGAAGATCTTCAATTTGCGAGTGTTCGCCGACGATGACGGTGCGATGAACCGTAGTTGCGGCGAGGTCGGCGGCGGCGTCCTGGTGGTCAGCCAGTTCACGCTGTACGCCGATACGCGCAAAGGTCGGCGTCCCTCGTACCTGCATGCGGCTCTGCCTGATCACGCCGAGCCGTTGGTGTCTCGTGTTGCCCAACGGCTTGTGGAACTTGGCGCCACGGTGGCGGAAGGCCGTTTTCAGACGCATATGGATGTCAGCCTGGTCAACGACGGGCCGGTCACCATCATGCTGGAAGTCTGACACCGCGACGCTCACGGTTCGCCGCAACGGGCCAGCGCGGCCGGTTGGCGAGTCGCCTGAGACGGTTATGTGGTCGGCAGGTGGTTGTGGCTTGCCCGAACCAACTCGTCGCGCAGGGCATCGAGTTCGGCGCTGCGTCCATCCAAGACCAGCAGATCAGGGGAGGGCCCGGCCGTGTGCGCTATCAGGCTGGCGAGACCGAGTCGTCGCTGAAACCAGTTCGCGCGGGTCGACAGTGCCTGCATCCGCCGTATCGGGCACACCTGAACGGTCACACCCAGCGGTCCACGGCGCGCTGCGACGGCGTGGGGGCCGACCGCATGGCCGAGCAATCGATAATCGGCCTCCGCAAGGATCGCGGCAACACCAACCACCGCTGTAGCGACGATGCCGGTGGTTGGCCAGCCGGCGTCACCGAGGGTCGTCGCAGCGGCGAGAAACGCGCCAGCGATCACGGCACCACGTCGCAGCCATCGCCAAAACGCCCGCCTGCGCGCGGCAGGAGGATGCCGCTGCATCTCGTGTACGCCGACATGTTGGTCGAACAACGTGTTGATCAGCTGCGGTACTCGCGAGGTGTGAACCATTGGAATGGTGACCCGTCGGTCAGCTCCGGTCGATCCTCCAGCTGAGGAGATCCGCACAACGCGATAGCCCAGCAGACGCTGAACGGGATTGGCCTGGATTTCGACGAGCTGGATGCGCTTGCGAGGGATGATCGAGTCCCGAGTGCCAAGGATGCCGCGAGTGACGACGAACTCATCGCCGCTGCGTTCCATACAGAAATTGCCGTCCCGGAGCAGCCCCGTGACGACTGCGACCACGATGGAGGCGACGCTGATCCCAGCGACGGTGAGGCCAATCAGCACGAGATTTGGGCGCCGCACGAGCTCGTCGAGGCTGGTGCCGTTGGTTACCAGCCAGCGGACGGCGCGATCGAGTAGCGCTTGCAACTGCGGGCCGACGAACTGAAGTGCGCCAGCCAGTACGGCGGGGAGAATCAGCAGCTGCACACCGGTGACAGCTGCTAGTGCGACGAGCGGATTGGAAACGCGCAGAATCGGCTGTGCACCGGCTGGCGAGTCGTCGGCCAGCGATGCGCCGCGCTGTGCTTTGCTTGCTCGCACGGCGTTGCGAAACGCGACCGCATCGACGTCACGCAGGACGCGTAGCTCAACCTCGGGTTCAGATGCCGACCCTGCGGTCTCAATGCGGATGGAGGCGACGCCAAACAATCGTTGCAGCGCCGGCCGGTCGATTTCGACTTGTTGGATGCGCCCAATCGCCACGGTCCGGTAATTGCGGCTCAGCACGCCGCTGGAAATGCGAACAACCTCGCCATCGAATGAGAACCGGAATCGCAGCCACGCCAAGGTCCGCCCGACAAGTCCAACGACCATCACGACACCGATGATGCCGACGCTGAGCAACCCGCCGGTGGCGATCACTGCGGCCGCCGGGACGAATAGGGCTTGGACGAGCTGCGCCGTCGGGATGCCGAGCACCACCGAAGACGGATGCAGCGATCGAGCTTCCGAGAACTGGTCGGCAGGAATTGGCGGTGCGTCGTCAGACGGCATCGCGACCCTCGCTGCCAGATTCGGCAAGTGCCTGGGATGCGCGTTGCAGCAGTTCATGCCGGATGCGTGGCGCGTCGGATGCTGCGATAGCCGGTAGTACCGCTGAACCCGATGCTGAAGCGCTGGTCACGTGCAGTGTCGACAAACCGAGCAGCCGGTCAATCGGGCCACGGGCAATGTCGATCTGCTGGATGCGAAAGTAGGGCACGGCTTCGTGGCGCTGCACGAACACCCCGTAGGACAGCTCCAGTGCCAGGTCGCCCAGGCGCCATCGCCAGTGGCGGTAGCGCGCGCTTGGGTACCACGCGACCACCACACACGCTGCACCAGCCACGATAAGGGTTAACCACCACGGTGCGTCGAACACCAGAATTGCGATGGTGACGGCGAACACGACGGCCGTAAAGGTGATAGCCAACGACAAGCGCCACACCAGTTTGACGAGCGGATCGAGTTCGCGCAGGCGATCATCCAGCGGTGCGGTGGGTGGGGGATTCCCCATCGTGACCAGCGTCGACGGGTCTGGTGGTCCCGGCGGTGGCGGAGGCGGCACGGCCGTCATGCGTTCCTTTCGATTGCCTGTATCAGGCATGATGTCACGGTATGGCGCGAGCGGACGGGTGGCGGCAACGTATTAGCCTGCAGGGTTCAGCGCCCACCGGATGATCCGTAGCCAACCGTTTGCCGGACTGCGGGCAGATTGCCTGGACCAGGCGAGTCGGGTGGTGAGCAAAGTTCAGGAGACCGGTGGAACACGGTTTGGATGCCGATCAAGCCGCCCAGCTCGGGCGGCTCATCGACGTGTATCCGGAAGCACGCGAACTCGGTGAACGATTCGACGAAGCGGGCTTCGAACTGCACCTTGTCGGAGGCACGGTCCGGGACACGCTGCTGGCCGCTGACGACCGGGAAGCCATCAGCGAGATCGATCTCGACTTTGCGACGTCGGCACCCCCTGAAGTTACTCAGCGCATCGTTGAACCGTGGGCTACAGCGGTGTGGCTGACCGGTGCGGCATTCGGCACGGTTTCGTGTCAGCGTGACGTTCCTGATCGCCCGGCACGCATCATCGAGATCACGACGTACCGATCGGATCGCTACACGCCTGGTTCTCGTCATCCGGAGGTCGCGTACGGTGAACACATCGAGGAGGACCTGGCGCGGCGGGATCTGACGGTCAACGCCATGGCGGTGCGGGTGCCGGATTTCGCGTTCATCGATCCCTTCGATGGTCTCGCAGACTTGCGTCGGCGGGCGCTCCGCACGCCCATCGACCCGGTGATTTCGTTCGGGGACGACCCGTTGCGGATGGTGCGCCTGGCACGTTTTGCGGCGGTACTCGAAGCCGAGGTCGATCCTGCGGCCCATGCTGCCGCCATGGCGATGGTTGACCAGCTGTCGTCGGTGTCGGCCGAGCGCATCCGAGACGAATTCGTCAAGCTGATCGCGGGCAGCGATCCGCGCCGCGGCATCAGCTTGCTGCTGGAGACGGGTATGTCACGGTGGGTGCTGCCCGAACTCGACGAGATTCGTGCATGTCACGATCCGGCGCATCGCCACAAAGATGTCTATCTCCACACGTTGGCGGTCGTCGAGAACGTGATGCAGCTTGAAGCGGACGGACCGGATGTCGTTCTGCGGCTAGCCGCGCTGTTGCACGACATCGGCAAGCCATCGACTAGACAGATCCATGGCAACCGCACGGTGACGTTCCACCATCATGATGTCGTCGGTGCTCGGATGACGCGTCAGCGCCTGCGGGAACTCAAGTTCGACAAGGAAACGATCAAACAGGTCAGCGAACTGGTTCGGTTGCATCTGCGATTCCACACCTACAAGCAGGGCTGGACCGATGCCGCAGTACGGCGGTACGTCAGGGACGCCGGCGAGCTGTTCGACCGGCTCAATGCGTTGACCCGCGCGGATGTGACCACCGGAAACGCGCGGCGTGCGGCTGCGATCCAGCGCCGCGTTGACGAGCTCGAAGAGCGTGTCGCGTGGCTACGCCAGCAGGAACAGCTCGACGCGATCCGGCCACCGATCGACGGCAATCGGATTATGCGGCATCTGGGAATTTCGCCGGGACCGCTCGTGGGTGAGGCCTGGAATCACCTGCTGGAAGTGCGGCTCGACCGCGGCGAAATATCCGAAGCGCAGGCCCTTGAAGCGCTTGACCTGTGGTGGCAGCAGCGCGTCACCAACGACGAGTAACGCGCAGGCGGCTGCGTACGTCGGGCCATCGACACACGGCGATGTGCCTCACCAGCGCTCGATCGATCGGCCCCCAGGTTCGACTGTCGGTGGAGGCGTCGGGGTTGTCACCACGAACATCGACGCGATCGCCGACAAGCCGGTGGATCCGCTTTACGACCTGGTGGTCTGGTTGATCGGGGTCGTCGACGATTACGACCTGTCCGAGACGGAGCCGGCTCGGTCTCGCGGTGACGGTGACGAGCAGATCGCCGGGCCACAGGCTCGGTTCCATTGAACAGCCGGCGACCTGGACCAGTTGTCGACGACTCAGCGATGTCGCAGTGATGCCGACAACGGCAGCCACAGCGAGGTTGCGAATCAGATGCACGCCATTGCTTTCAGTCTCCGCGGCGTCCAGGTGAGAGGACTACGCTGCAGGTTACGTCCAAACAAGGAGGGACCCATGAGAATTACGAACGTCCTTCGCCAGCTCAACCTGCTGCGAGAGATCCGCACCGTCGATGCTCACTGCGACCTGATGTGCGGTGTGTACAACCCGGCGCAGGCGCGTATCGAAGCCGAATCTGTACACGAGGTTGCCAAGAAGTATCACGAATCCGACGATGAGACGTTTCGCCACCGGTGTGTCATCATCAAGGAAGAGCGAGCTGAACTGGTCAAGCACCATCTGTCGGTGCTGTGGACGGATTACTTCAAGCCGAACCACCTTGAGGAATACCCGGACCTGCATGAGAAGTTTTGGCTTGCGATCAAAGCAGCCGGCGACGCCAAGAAGACCATGGATCCGGCCGCAGGCGCTGACCTGTTGGCCAAGATCGATGAGATCGCTGACATCTTCTGGGCGACCAAGGGCGGCAAGCCCGACTGGATGACCAGCTGATGCTCTAACTCAGCACGGCTCCGGCCGTGGTGTTGCGCCGGCGGTTTCGCATGCATTGCGAGCACCGTCGGCGTATCTTTTTCGTCTCCGCGCCAGGAGTCCGCTGTGCTACGTAAGGGGCGCATCGACTATCGGATGCAGCGCCGTGCGCTGCTGCGTCAACTGGCATCCGGTGCGCGCGCCGGCGATGAGGTCCGGGACGGTCACCCCGACTTGTACCGCGCTGCCCAGCACCTGGGCACACCGATGGATCAGTCGTGCCCGCTGTGCGAGCACGAACTGACCAAGGTGATCTATGTATTCGACGACCCGGTTCGCCATCCCGGTGGCCGAGCGGTTCCGGCCGAGTCGCTGCCCGGCCACGTTGACCGCTTCGGCCAGGTGCGGGTGTTCGAGGTAGAGGCCTGCTGCGGCTGCCACTGGCATCACCTGATCGAGTCGTACGACCTGTGTGCACGCGACACCGACGTCAGTGCCGGCTAGAGCGAGACGACGGCGCGAAGGTCCGGGCCGTCGTCGCTGGCACAACCACGACCACTGCACGTGATGATGGATGGGAACCATGACTGAGCGCATCTACTCGACGCAGCAGTACGAACGGACGATGGACGCCACGATCGTCGACGTCGACCACGACGACGGTCGGGTGCTGGTCGACCGGACCGTGTTTTATCCCGGTGGTGGAGGACAGCCGGCCGATACCGGCTATCTGCAGATCGGTGACGACCGGCTCGACGTGACGCGCGTGACCGCGGAACAGCGGGGTGTCTGGCATTGGCTCGCGGGCACGCCGCCCACTGTCGGCACGCAAGTCACGGGAGTCATTGATTGGCACCGGCGGCATCGATTGATGCGAACCCACACGGCGATGCACGCGTTGTGTGGCGTGGTGTGGGAGCGCTTCCAATCGCCAGTGACCGGTGGCAACATGGAACCGGGAATCGGACGGCTCGACTTCGAACTTCCGGACTGGGACCCCGAAGACAAGTCGTGGCTCGAAGCCGAATTGAACCGTCAAATACGTCAGGCCCGGCCGGTCGAAGTCTCGTTTCTCGAACGTGACGAGGCCGACCGCGATCCGTCGCTTATTCGCACCAAAGTGTCGCTGCTGCCGGCCGGACTTCGGCGGGTCCGCGTCGTCGATATTGTCGGCTTGGACCGCCAGGCTGATGGTGGCACCCACGTGCAGTCGACAACCGAAGTTGGCGTGGTTCAAGTCGCCAAGGTGGAATCCAAAGGCAAAGGTTTTCGCCGCATCCGTTTGACGGTCAACGAGTCCGCCGATCCACGCTGAGCAGCTGGGCCGCCGATTGCCGACTGCGATCGACGGCGAGCGCAACCGGTCAGCGTGTCACGCGCCGCAAGACGACGACATCGGTTCCGTAGCCGGCGGACTGGCGTTCCTCGGCCCACTCAACGTTGGCTTCGTCGCAACGATATACCTTGCGCCCCATGCCGTCGGTGCGGGTGAACTCAAGATGTTCGCGGACGTAATCTCGTGCGACGTCGCCACTGATGTTGTTGAGGTACTTGCAACGGCAAGGCGTCATTGACGTAGTTTCCTTGTCGGGCGTGCCTCTGGCCACGATACATCGGACTGCGCTGGCCAGTCGCATCTGGCTGATGGCTACGATGCGGTTGCGCTGGCAGCTGTCACCGTCAGCAGGAGACAATGTGGTTGACCAGACCGACGACCGAGGCGACCCGAATCCAGCACTGCAGCCGCCCGTGTCGGATCCCGTCATGCGCCCGGCACGCTGGTATTACCTCGACGGCGAAAAGCGTCTCGGCCCGATGTCGTTGCCGGCAATTCGCCGGGCCGTGCTTAATGGCACCGTGACCGAACAGACGCTGGTGTGGGCTGACGGCATGCCTGACTGGCTCACTGCGACAGACGTCCCGGCACTCGTTCCGCCCGACGCCATTCGTCAGCAACTGGAGCGATCCGGTTGGTCGCATACGCGTGGACTCGATGACCCCCCAGCTTCGCAGGATCAACGGTGACCGACCCCATCGCAGTCCTTCGAGAGCGCGGTTTTGTCCAGGACATCACCGACGAAGCTGGGCTGCGCCAGAAATTCGCTGCCGGACCGGTCACCTTCTACGTCGGGTTTGATCCGACGGCACCGTCGCTGCACGCCGGAAATCTGGTCGGCATGATGGCCATGGCCTGGCTGCAGCGTTCCGGCCATCGTCCGATCGCCCTGGCCGGAGGGGCGACCGGACGGATCGGTGATCCATCCGGTCGCGACAGTGAACGCCAACTGCTCGACGATGCGACGCTGCAACGGCACCTCACCGGTATACGGGCCCAGCTTTCTGCACTGCTGGACCTGGACGATGATGCTGGCCTGCTGGTCGACAACTTCGACTGGCTGGGTGAAGTCACCTTTCTCGGTTTCCTGCGCGACGTCGGCAAGCACTTCAGCGTCAATGCGATGATCGCGCGCGAATCGGTCAAGCGCCGACTCGAATCGCGCGAACAAGGCATCAGCTACACCGAATTCAGCTATCAACTACTGCAGGCCTACGATTTCTTGCACTTGTACCGGGAACACGCCTGTGTGCTGCAAGGCGGCGGCTCCGACCAGTGGGGCAACATCGTCGCCGGGGTGGATCTGATCCGCCGTGTCGCTGGCGGTGATGCCTTCGGGTTGACGTGGCCGCTGCTGACCACATCTGACGGCGCCAAGTTCGGCAAGTCGGCCGGAAACGCGGTCTGGCTCGATCCAGAACTCACCTCTTCGTATGCGTACTACCAGTACTGGATGAACGTTGCTGACGCCGACGTCGAACGTTTCCTGCGACTGTTCACGTTCCTATCGCTCGACGAGATCGCCGAAGTTGTGCGTACACACGCCCAAGACCCGGCAGCCCGCAAGGGCCAAACAACACTCGCCCGGGAGGCGACTCGGATCATTCATGGCGGCGACGCGGTGACCGCAGCCGAGCGCGCAACGGCAGTCTTGTTCTCGGGAGCAAGTTTGCAGGGACTCGACGACGCCATCCTCGGCGAGGTGTTCGCTGAAGCGCCTTCGGTCACGATACCCCGCAAGCAACTCGACACCGGTATCGGGATTCTGACGTTGATGACGCATGCCGGGGCTGCCAAATCGAACGGTGAAGCCCGCCGGTTGATCGCCCAAGGCGCGGTTCAGTGCGACAACTTGCCGGTCGATGACCCCGAATACACGCTCGACGGCACGTCACTGTTCGGCCGCAGCACGGTGGTGCTCAAGGTGGGGAAGAAGCGGTACTTCCTAGCGCGTTTCGAGTAGCTGGTGTTCGCCCTGCAAGCGCGGATCCGCGATGTGCGATCACTGTGGGGCGCGCCAGTCACGGTACCGCTGGAGGCGGTGACCGTTCTGGTCGGACCGAACCGCGCCGGATCGTCAAACGTGTTGTTCGCGCTGGCCGCTGCACTCGATCCATCGATCGGTTTCACGTACGACCGCGATGCGCCACGTCGTCGCCAAGATTCCCATCCCGAGGTTGAGTTTGTGTCGGCGGCCGGCAACGAACTCGCCGTGATGTGGCAACCTGGCGGCGTGCGCATCGTCGACGCACCGGAAGGCACGGGTGTCCAGACCGGCCACACGGTTCTCTGCCGCGTCACCGACACGGCCGCCGAGATCGTGCGGCGCGCACCTATCGTCCGCTCCAGTACCGCGCGGACACAGATCGCGCAGTTGATCCGGGAGCTGTTGTCACGCTACATCGACGACATCGGTGACGTCACCGTTGCGGCTGACGGCGACGTTCAGGTGGCTGATCGCTTGGGGTTTCCGCTCGCTGAGCCCGAGATTCGCGTCGCCGTCGCGCTGGCGGTCGCGACTTATCTGAGCGAACACGGTCCGCGGGTGGCGCCGGCATTGCTCGCGATCGAATCACCTGAGGCTTATCTGCACCCGGCAGCCCAAGAGCTGGTTGCGCACCTCATCGTCGAAGTGGCCCACGCCACCGGAACCCGTGTTGTCATCGCGACCGCGTCGCCGTTTGTGATCCCCCGTGCTGCCGAGGTCTTGGTCGTCGGAATCGCACGGGATGTCGCCGGCCGCACCGAGGTCATTGGCGTCGCCAGAGGTGACGAACCGCAGGCACATCTCCTCGGCGGGCTGTTACGTGATGGCGGACTGGCGCAGGTGCTCGATCGGATCGGTCGCGTCGCGGAAGGCACCCGGGCGGTCTTGATCGTCGAAGGTGGAACCGATGAGGCCTATCTCCGCCTGGCTGCCGAAATACTCGGCCGGGAGGACGCCTTCGACCGTGTCGTCATCTCACCTTCGGGCGGGGCGATGGGTGCGGCCTGGTCGGCGATCGTGTTGCGCGCGGAGCTCGATGTTCCCGTGGTGGTGCTGCTCGACCACGATGACGCGGGCCGGCGGGCGCGCGACACGCTCGTGTCCCGTTTCAGCTTCGTTCGCGCCAAACACATCGTTACCTATGCCGATGTGATCGAAGGTGGACCACCAGGTGTTGAAGCCGAGACGCTGTTCGACGCAGACCTGATGCGCCGCTTTGTCCGGCAGCACAGCAGTCGTATGAGCCGCGGCGAGCGCACCTACGGCCAGGCCATTCATGTCGAACTGACAGCTACCGGCAAGAGCGCGTTCGTGAGTTGGCTGCGCGACCATGCGCGCCCAGAGCACCTGACGTTGTGGAACGACCTATTGGACCTGGTGGAGCAGCGGTTGTCCCCAGTTGACGTGTCATAGTCGAGACGTGATCGCCACCGCGGCGTACGGTGTTGATTGTGAGAGAGACAGATTGTCGGGTACCGTTATCTGGTCCACTGTGACAAGCACCCCTGCTCTCAACCATGCGGTGACCGCTGTGCGCGGAATCGCCGGCAGCGCGAGGGCCACCCCGCCGATTCGAAGTATGCGCGTCCGCGCACGTGCTTCGTCCGGCACCGCCCGCGACATCCGCGGTGCGGCGCGACCAGAGGAGTGCATATGCGCCGCTATGAAACCATGGTGATCATCACCGACGTGCTCGACGAGGACGCTGCTCAAGCGACGTTCAGTTGGGCCAAAGAACTGCTCGCCAAGCACGAAGCCACGCTGCTCGACGAAGCTTGGTGGGGCCGTCGTCGTCTCGCGTACGAAATCGCGAAGCGCGACTACGGCTACTACGGCGTCCTGGACTATGAGGCGACCGCCGAAGCTGTTGCCGAACTCGAACGTCAGCTGAAGATCTCAGATGACATCGTTCGATTCAAGACCGTCCGTCCAGAGACGCGTGTGCGGTCGGCTGCCTAACTGGCCTGGCAATCCTGTCACTCTCACGCGGGAAGCCAACCAGACCGAAGGAGCGATCGTGGCGTTCGAAAGCAATTTCATCACGTTCATCGGCAACCTGACCGATGATCCCGAACTGCGGTTCACTCAAAGCGGCACGCCTGTCGTGACGTTGCGGGTCGCGTCGAACCGGCGTTGGACGGGCCGTGATGGCCAGCAGCAAGAAGAGACGACCTATCTCAACGTCAATGCGTGGCGGGATCTCGCTGAGAACGCGGGCGAATCGCTCACCAAGGGCGATCGGGTCATCGTCATCGGACGTGTCCGCGTTCGCAGTTATGAGAACCGTGAAGGACAGACCGTCTGGACCACAGAGATTGAAGCAGACGAGATCGCCCCGTCCCTTCGGTGGGCTCAGGCAAAACCAACCAAGACGTCCGGTTCGTCTGCGGGAGCTTTCAGTGGCAGCCAGAGCGCGCCATCACCACCCGCTGACGACGACGTGCCATTCTAAAAGATTCACCGGTGCCGGCGGCATGAGCCGCCGGCCGCGCCCCCAAGAGGAGCACGCCCATGCCGTCCAAGAAACCCAAGCAAGAGGCCGCTAAGCCTCGCAGGCCGAGGCCATGTCCCATCTGCGCCCAAGGCATCGAATACATCGATTACAAGGACCTGTCGCTCATTAAGCCGTTCTTGAACGAGCGCGCCAAGATCAAGGCGCGCCGCACGTCGAGTGCATGTGCCAAGTGCCAGAAGCACCTGGCCGCGGCCGTCAAGAACGCCCGCGAGATGGCACTGATTCCGTACACGACTCGCTGAGGAGCCGGAGATGAAGGTCATCCTGAAAAGCGAGGTTGACAACCTCGGGCTGCCCGGCGATGTCGTCGATGTCGCTGACGGCTACGGCCGCAACTATCTGATCCCGCGGGGGATGGCGATCATTGCGACCCGTGGAGCGATGAAGGAAGCCGAAGCGCTCACACGATCACGCAAAGTTACCGAAGCCAAGACCCTCGGAGCTGCCGAAGCGGCACGCGAGGCGCTCGAAGCACGCACACTGCGGCTGACCGCTCGCGTCGACGAACGCGGCAACCTGTATGGGTCGGTCAGTGCGAGTGACATCCAGCGCGTCCTGAGAGAACGTGGCCACGACGTGCCTCGCAAGCGGATCGAACTCAAGGGCACCATCAAAGAGATCGGCACGTACGACGTGCCCGTGCGTGTCCACTCGCAGGTCACCGCGACGGTGACCGTTGAGGTCGTCGACGTTGAAGGTAAGGTGACCGGCCAAGGCGCCGTCGACGACACCGCCGTCGACGACACCGAGGTGCTTGCCGAGAAGGCGCTTGAAGCGGCGGCGGAATTCGAAGGCGATGAAACCGCTGAGCAGGCAACCGAAGGCGAGACCCAAGACGCGAACGTCGCCGACACGGTCGACGAGGCACAGCCCGCACAATAGAAGCTGCGTGACCGTCTGAGTGGTACCGAGCGGTACGGGCAACGTCAGAAGTCAGGAGGGGCGGCAGGTGAGCGACGGCGACAGCGTCCCGCCAGCTGACGGCTCGCCCACCCGACTCGCCGCGTCGTTCGGTACCGCCACCGGTCCTCGCACGTTCGATCGCGTACCGCCACAGTCGCTCGAAGCGGAAGTGTCGGTGCTCGGCGCTGCGATGCTGTCCGCAAATGCCGTGTCCGACACGGCCCAGATGCTCATACCGGACTACTTCTATCGCAATGCGCACCGTTTGGTGTTCGAAGCGATTGTGAACCTGCACCGTAACGGCGAGGCGGTCGATACGGTCACGGTCACCGACTGGCTGGCGCGCCGCGACCGACTTGACGAGGTCGGCGGGCCCGCAGCCATTCACGACCTGACAGCTGCAGTGCCAACGTCGGCCAATGCGGTGCACTACGCCCGAATTGTCCGCGAAAAAGCGCTGCTGCGGCGACTAATCGAAGCTGGCACCGATGTCGTACGGCTTGGCTACGAAGCAACCGACGACGCGGAAACGGTCGTCGACCGGGCCGAAAGTCTGATCTACGACGTGGCACAGTCCGGCACCGACTCCCAGTACGCCAAACTGGGAGACTTGCTGACCGAATCGTTCGAACAGATCGAGAAGCTGGCCGAACGCGGTTCGGAAGTTACGGGCCTGGCGACCGGATTCAACGACCTCGATCGGTTGACTGCTGGGCTGCAGCCCCAGAACCTGGTCATCATCGCTGCGCGTCCGGCCATGGGCAAGTGTCTTGCCGGCTCGACCCGGATCGTCGACGCCGCGACCGGCCAGCTTTGGACGATCGAGCAGCTCGTCGACCAGCGTCCAGATATCCGGGTCCTCACCTATGACGACAAGGGTGTGTTTGTTGCCGTGGCCCCCGACGACTTCGTCGACAACGGCGTTCGGCCCGTGTATCGCGTCGTGACGGCGTCGGGGCGGACGATCTCCGCGACCGCGAATCATCCATTCCTGACCGGTGACGGCTGGGCCGAGCTGTCGACCTTGATGCCCGGGGATGAAGTCGCCGTCGCCGCTGCACTACCGGTAGCCGGCGCGACGGCGATGCGGACAGATGAGACGTACGTCCTTGCTCGACTGCTGCGCGAATCGACGTGGACCGAAACCGTCGAGCTGCCCCGCCACCCGACCGCGTTGGACCTTGCCGGCGACGAACTACCGGACTCATCGGTCACGTTTGGGCATCCGTCGCAGGGCCGGTTGCCGCTGCGCCGGCAACCCCACCGCCTGGTGCGACGGCGCGACCGCGTCTCGCGCACCGCCTCGTGGATGACGCACTTGGGCCTGCTCGGCTTGGATTCGTCCGAAGTGTGCGTCCCAGACCGGGTGTTTACCGCTCCACGGCAGCAGGTCGAACAGTTTCTCGACTGCTTGCTTGGACCTGACGGGTCACTGGCGTCCCGATCACCGCGCCTGCTGCAGGATGTTCAACATCTGTTGCTGCGCTGCGGTGTTGCTGCGCAAGTTGCCTGGGATGCCAACGGCGGTGGCACGCTGACGGTCACGACTGGTCCAACCGGGTCGCCTGCCGCAAGCATTCCGGTTGGTGCATCGCTCGCGGAGCATCCCCACGGCGCTGATTCCGTCGGCGCAGGCGGTTTGGCGGCATCGGCGGGTCCAGAACACGCCGACCAGATTGCTGAGCGCGGGGGCAGTTCCGTGGTGTGGGACCGGATCGTCTCGATCGAACCGATGGGCGCGGAGCGCGTATTCGACTTGACGGTCGAGCCTCACCACAATTTCGTCGCCAACGACTTCGTCGTGCACAACTCGTCGCTCGCGTTGGGGATTTCGCATTACGTGTCAGCAAAACTCAAGCGTCCGGCGATCCTGTTCAGCTTGGAAATGTCCAAGATGGAGATTGTCAACCGGCTGCTGTCCTCGGAAGCACGTATCGACTCGTCACGATTGCGGACAGGCCGGCTTGAAGACTCGGACTGGCACAAGCTCGGCAACGCGCTTGGCACGCTGGCTGATGCGCCGCTGTTCATTGATGACACGCCGTCGATCTCCCTCAACGAGATCCGGGCCAAGTGTCGCCGGCTGCAGCAGAAGCACGGCCTCGATCTGGTCATCGTGGACTATCTGCAATTGATGCAGTCATCCCGACGGATCGAATCCCGGCAGCAGGAAGTCGCCGAGATCTCTCGTGGCATGAAGATGCTCGCTAAAGAACTTGACGTTCCGGTGATCGCCCTGTCTCAGTTGTCACGACAACCCGAGAGTCGTACGGACAAACGGCCGCAGCTTTCCGATCTGCGCGAGAGCGGCTCGATCGAACAGGACGCGGACATCGTCGGTTTCATCTACCGCGATGAGGTTTACGACGAGGACAGCCCGGACCGAGGCATCGCCGAGCTCATCATTTCGAAGCATCGCAATGGAGCGACCGGTGTGGTCAGGCTTGCATTCCTCAACCATCTGACCACGTTCGCCAACCTTGCACGTGGCCCGGTCGCTAACGACACGACCGTGTCCACACAGCCGCACGCCGCTGGACCTAGCGTCACGCCCATCTGATTCGGTAGGTAAAGGTTCGTCAATGGGTGAAACCTCCTGGATGTTTCTGCTGGTTGGTTCGTTCGCTGCGGTCGGTGCAGCGATGGCCGTCGGCACGGTTGCTGCGATGCTGCGCTACCGGCGCACCGGCACCGTTCCGGGCTTTGACTCGCCGGTCACCGTCTCGCGTGGGAAATGGATCTCATGGTGGATTCGGGTGGCTGCAGGTGCCGCGATTGCCATCTATGGCGCCATCCAGATTCAGCGGTCCGGGTTGATCTGACAACCCGTCTGTCCGTGCACCGTCGCGGGTCCTGGCCACTTGCCGGCCGTCGCTCTGTGACGAGGCGCCCCAGGTTTGCACCGTTGCCACGGATCGGGTTCACATCTACGACGACAATCACGAACAGGTTGCGGTCATCGATGTGAACCCGCAGGCGCTGCGTCAGGTCAACGCGTCGTTCGATCCCGAAGCCGGACGGACCGTGCCGCACATGGTCGACTTCGATTCTGAAGGGCGCTATGCGTTCGTCGCGGCCACCGCAGGAGGCGCAACGATTGTCATCGACGCACCCGAGCGACGGGTCGTTGCCGTGCTACAAACCGGCGGCGGCAGTCACATGGCAGCCGTCACACCCGACGACGATGCCGTCTGGGTTGCCGCAATCGGTGCCCGTCAACTGGTCGAAATCCCGCTCGATCTGACAGCATCCAGCCCGGTGTTTGAAATCGG
>JBBDVU010000066.1:21752-24105 GCA_040903225.1 Nitriliruptoraceae bacterium
AAGGTGTTTGGTACGTGTTCGATACCGGCTCGTTTGAGCTGTTGCAGGCAGAGTCGTCGGACGGCGTTGACGCTCACGGTGTCAGGCTTCGCCCGCAAGGGGACGTGTTCTGGCAGGTCAACCGTGGGTCGGACAACGGCCAGATCATCAGTGCGTCGTCGTTCGAGGTGACGGGTGCGTTCGACGCAGGGGACACGCCCGACATTCTGGACTTCTCGCCGGACGGTGCGTACGCCTACATCACGCAACGCGGGCCTAACCCGCTGTCGGGAGATCCACACGTCGCGGTTGGGTCACAGCCCGGTGTTTTGGTCGTCGATGCGGCGACTGGCGAACACGTGCTGCGGTTGAACCCGGAAGCGGTATCAGACGCCGACGGCAACGTCATCAACGACGTGCATGGCATCGGTGTTCGGCGCACGACCGGTGACGAACGGGTGGTCGTAGCCGCACCGTTGTTCGGTGGCGCCGGGATTCAGCCGGTGGCAGCCGCCAGCTTCTCGTGTCATTTGCAAGCTGCGACCAACGCATAGGCGTTTCTTCGCGATATGCCGGGCCAGCTGCGTGCACGCGTTGCTGGCCCGGTTCGCGTTGCATGCGCACCACCTCAACAACGGGGAGTGACCGGCATGGGCGGACTTCATTCAGCCAGGTCGGCCAGCGCGGGCATCGTGTGCACATACAGGTCGAGTCGTCGCCTGGCCGCCGCCTTGTCACCCTCGATGAGATACTGCAGGACGAGCCCATCCATGGTGGCGGTGATGAAACGTGCGAAATCGGTGCGCTGCTGTCCGGGGCTGATCGTTGGTACGTGATCGAGCACCTGTTCGACTGCGTCGGCCAGCCGCTGATATTGGAGGTCCGCAAGGTCACGTAGCTCCGGTTGCCGCAGCGCGTACACCGTGAGTTCATACTGGGCAAGCTGCAGGTTGGGGGTGTCCTCGATCACCGACCAGTAGCCTTCGAGCACGTGACGGGCAAACACCGTCAGGTCATCGATTTCGGTCGTGATGGTTGACCGCAACACATCAGCAATGTTGTCGGCATAGCGTTCGATCACGGCACGCAGCAGGTCGCTCTTGCTGACGAATGCGTAATGAAACGCGCCAAGCGCCAGACCAGCCTCTCGGGTGATCTGACGTGTCGTGGAACCGGCGAGGCCATCGCGGGCGAGCACGGTTATGGCAGCATCGACCAGTTGGGTGCGACGTTCGTCGACGCGGCGTCGTTCGCTAACGTTTGCCACCTGCCGTTCACCTCGATCGGTTGCGTCGGTGCGGGGATCGCCTGTGATTGAACTTGACGATGTTCGTGCAGCGGCGCGCCGCTTGGCAGCGGTGGCGCATCGTACGCCGGTTTTTACCTCGGCAACACTTGATCAACTGACCCAGTGCAGAGTGTTCCTCAAAGCCGAGTCAATGCAGCGAACCGGCTCGTTCAAGTTCCGTGGTGCCTACAACCGTCTGGCGCGCCTTACTGTCGAGGAGCGACGGCGTGGCGTTCTTGCATACTCGTCGGGCAATCATGCCCAAGCCGTAGCGCTTGCGGCCAAACTGTTGGAGATACCGGCAACCATTGTGATGCCCGCAGACGCGCCAAGCATCAAGCTCGACGCGACGCGCGGCTACGGCGCTGAAGTGGTGTTCTACGATCGGTACCGACAAGATCGTCTGGCCGTCGCCACCGAACTCGCCCGACAACGCAACCTCGTGGTCGTGCCGCCGTATGACGATCCGGACATCATGGCGGGCCAGGGCACCGCGGCACTCGAGCTGATGGAAGACGTCGACGGCCTGGACATGCTCGTGGTGTGCATCGGGGGCGGGGGATTGATGGCCGGATCCTCGACAGCCGTTAAAGGCGTTGACCCGTCGATCACGGTCGTCGGGGTCGAGCCGGCTGCGCGCGACATCACACGCCGGTCTGTGGAAATTGGGATCCGGATAGCGGTAGATGTGCCAGCGACCATTGCCGATGGCCTGCAGACGACGCAACCAGGAGAACTGACTTTCGAGGTCAACCGGCGGCACGTGGACACGTTCACGGTCGCAACCGACGCCCAGATGATCGCGGCGATGCTGCTGTTGTTCACGCGCCTGAAACTGGTGATCGAACCCTCAGGCGCATGCGCACTCGCTGCCGTCATCGCGGGCAACGTGGCGTGCGCTGGTAAGCGGGTGGGGGTCATCCTGTCGGGCGGCAACATCGCGCCCGACAGGTTCGCCCACTTCGTTACCGCAGCGCAGGCGCCAACTGGGTGAATGGTCAGCTCGAAGTCAGCATCCCGCGCAGCACATAATTGAGGATGCCGCCGTGCCGGTAGTACTCGGCTTCCAGTGCGGTGTCGATCCGC
>JBBDVU010000067.1:0-23374 GCA_040903225.1 Nitriliruptoraceae bacterium
AGCCGACGACGGCATCGATCCGGGAACGCAACCACCGATGTCGTCGTGGTGACCGAACGCCTGAACGAACGCGACCACTTCACCGTGGTTGTCGCCGGCAGCGTCACGCCGGCGGTGAAACACCGGGACGGTGACACACAAGTCGGGAAGATGACCGATGCCGCCTTCTGACTTGTACACATCATTGTGGAAGAACACATCGCCGGGACGCATCGTCTCCAACGGAAAGTCGCGCGCGATCGGGTGGACAAGCGCGGAGTAGGAACGGCCCGTCAACTTACGAAGCAGCCGGTCGTGGATGCCGGCGCGATAGTCATGGGCGTCGCGGATCATCGGTGATCGCGATGTGCGTCCGATGGCTTCTTCCACTTCTTTCTCGATCGACGCAAGCGTGCCTTGGACGATCTCAAGGACGATTGGGTCAACGCCGGCTGCCGGCACCGACGTCAACGTGGTCACCGTTGTCATACCTGCTACTCCTGTTGACGTACTGCCGAGAATGCTTCGGGGCCATCGAGCCACAGCGCGGTCGCGACGGTCGTTTCAGCGACCACGCGGCCACGCGAAACCACCCAACGGGGTGCTTCGTGAGCCCGTAACACATCAACGAGCCGGTCATGCTGATGCACGACCAGATTGGCGGGTGCAGCCACAGCGATGCGGTGATTGTCTATCCCCAACACTTCGGCGGCTCGTGTCGTCACCAGCTCGATTAGCCGGCGCTGCTTGACCGACGACAACCACCCGAGCGCGTGGGATGCGAGAAACGCGACTTCGAGCATCGAGTGACGCCCGTACGGGTAGTACGCGTCTTCGATGTCGTCCTGGCCGAGCGCCACCGGAACACCCAGCTCGTCGAACAGGCCGATCGGCAGATGTACCGGGCCGGTCTGCGGATCGCTGACGAATGCGAGGCCGGCACGTTTGGCCAGCCCGGCGAGGCGCAGCTGCGACGGTCGTTCGTAGGTGCCGACGGCCCGCGCATGGCAGGCGACGCCGCGGCCGACCAGGTCGTGGGTGAGTAGTGCTTCGGCGAGCTGTTCGGTGGTGCGTAGCGACGGGTCACCAGCGTCGTCGACCAGCATGGCAACACGCCGGTTGTGCCGGGCCGCAAGCGCGCATGCCCAGTCGATGTGGCGTTGCGCGTCACGATCTGAATGTTCGATCCACGGAATGCCGCCAACCACGTTGGCGCCAATCGTCAGCGCTTGCTCGACAAGTTCGGCGGAACCCGGATCTCGAACGACGCCGTCTTGCGGGAAGGCGACAAGTTGTAGGTCGAGCACGTTCGAAAACGCCGCTTGGGCGTCGAGCACCCCGTGCAGCCCTTCGAGCCCACCGGTCGTGTCGACGTCGACAAATGCTTGGAAATGCAGCGTGCCGTGTTGCACCGACGTCCGCAGCGCCCGCGTGACGTTTGGCGTGATCCAAGCACGGTCATACTCCTCTTTGACCACTCGAGCCATCTCGATCGCCGTCATCGCCGAGCCCATGGTCCCAGTGGTGTACGCATCCAGAGCATCGTCGGATAGGCGCGGCAGCGAGTACACCTTGTCGAGGTGCAGATGACCATCGACGAAGCTTGGGGTAACGAGCCGGCCAGCGGCGTCGAGCTGTGCCGTGGTGCCGCTGGCTGAGCGCCCAGCTGCCGGCTCAATCGTGCGATAGCAGCCATCGACGATTTCCAGGTCGACGACCGTGTCGTCGAGGAGCCGCGCGTTGCGGACGATGAGATCGGAGGTGTCGGGCAGACTCACTGGACACCTCGTGTGACGATCAGGTTGGCAAAATCGTCGACGCGGGCAACAAATCCCGGATGAACCGGCACGGTCGAGCCGAACTCTTCGATGATTGCAGGGCCAGCAATCTCATCGCCGGAACGCAGCAAGTCGCGGGCATAGATCGGCGTGTCGATCGGGATGTCATCGAAGGTGACGGTCCGTTCGCCGGTCAGCGCAGCAGTCGGCTCGCCCGACCCTGCTTCGAGCCGAGCCAACTGTGGCCGCTGGATCGGCCCAACGCCAGTTACCCGCAGATTGACCCATTCGACCGGGTGCTCGTGGCCTCCAGCGGACACCCGGTCGCGGTAGGCGTAGCCGTACAACTGCTCGTGCTCATCGTGGAACGCCCCGGTGACCGCCGCTACGAACGATTCGTCGATCGGACCGACCGGAGCGGTGACCCGTACCTCGAACGCTTGACCGTCGTATCGCAGGTCGGCGCTGCGCACGAACTGGTGTTGTGCCGCATCGAATCCTTCACGCGTCAGCGCCGCCGCGGCCTGGTTCTCCAGATTGCTGTACACCGCTGAAATCGCGTTGAGGTCCAGATGGACATCGCGCACCACATGCGTTTGGACATAGTCGTTCTTGACGTCAACGGTGAGCAATCCGAATGCCGACAGGTTTCCGGGATTTCGCGGCACAACGACGGCTCGAACGTCGAGAATGTCGATCAGTCGGCAGATCAGCAGCGGCCCTGAGCCTCCAAAGGCGGCCATCGCGAATTCACGCACGTCCAACCCACGTTTGACAGTGATCTGGCGGATCGCGTTGGCTTGGTTCCAGGCCGAGATCTCCAAAACGCCCCTGGCAGCATCCGCGGGTTCGATGCCGAGTTGTCGGGCAAGCTCGTCGATACCAGCGGCTGCCGCCTCGATATCCAGTGGGATTTCGCCGCCGAGCAGATGGCCCGGGATACGGCCGAGCATCACGTGCGCGTCGGTGACCGTCACGTCCGTACCACCTTGCGCGTAGCACAGCGGGCCCGGATCGGCGCCCGCCGACTTCGGTCCGACTTTGAGTGTGCCTTCTGGACTAATCCAGGCGATCGAACCACCGCCAGCACCGACGGTGACGACGTCAATCATCGGGATTTTCGACGGATAACGACCGACTGAGCCTTCAGTTGTCAGCGTCGGCTGGCCTGCCAGTACCACGGAAACGTCGGTCGAGGTGCCCCCGCCGTCGAGCGTGAGCAACCGGTCGTAACCGGCAGCCTGGGACACCAGCGCGGCGCCGAGCGCGCCGGCGGCCGGTCCCGACAACACCGTGGTGATCGGCTGGTGTACGACTTCAGTATCGGAAAGCACGCCGCCGTTGGACTTCATGACATAAAACGGGATCGCGACAGATTCGTCACCGGAGGTGTACGCGCGCAACCGCTCGGCAATGCCGCGAATGTAATGCTTGACCTTAGGCTTGACGGCCGCGTCGACCAGTGTTGTGACGGTGCGCTCGTATTCGCGATACTCGCGCAACACCTGACTGGAAATCGACACGGTCGCATCGGGAAACTCGGCGTCGAGCACCTCAAGCATCGCGCGTTCGTGAGCATCGTTGATATAACTGTGGAGCAGGCACACGCCGATCGTGTCGACACCACGCTCGGCAAACCAGCGAGCAGCTTCAACGGCACTGTCTCGGTCAAACGGCGTCACCTCGTTGCCGTGCACGTCGATGCGGCCACCAACCTCGCGAACCAGATCGACCGGGACGATCCGATCGGGCTTGACCCAGAAGTAGCTGTTGCCGTAGCCGTCTGGAACGGACTGGCGCGCGATCTCCAAAATGTAGCGATAGCCACGGTTGGTGATCAGCCCGACGTTTTCGATGCGGTCTTCGAGCAGCGCGTTGGTCGCCACCGTCGTGCCATGTGAGACGGCGGAGACCTGCGACCCGGTGGCCGTCATCATCGACAACACTTTGTCCACGCCAGCCATGAAGCCTTCAGATGGGTCTGCAGGTGTGGACGGGGTCTTGGTCGTTGTCACCATCCCTGACAACTCGTCGAAGGCAACGACGTCGGTGAACGTCCCGCCGGTATCGATGCCGATCCGTATACGTCGCATGCCAACCTCGCGATGCTGATTCGTGTCCTATGCGACCTGCCGACCTCGTAGCACGCGTTCAACGAACGCGGCGGCGGCCAGGGCTGCCGCGTCGTTTTGGCTCGGCGCAATAACCTGGATGCCGAGCGGCAGTCCATTGGGCCCGACCAATCCGGGCACAGCCACCGCCGGCACACCCAATAGCGTCCACATTCGGCAGAGCAGCGGATCCCCAGTTGTCTCAAGCGACGGCGCCTCATCGATAACGGCTGGGGCCAGCAGCGCGTCGACATCCCGGAACATTTCGGGCAATTGGCTACGGCAGGCGTCAGCAGTTTCGACGGCGTCGTCGTAGCGACCAACCAGCCGCTGGGCATCGTTCAAGTAGGAGCTCAGGCGTTCGCTGAGCTGGTCCGGGTACCGCATCCGCTCAAACCCGAACGCGTCGAGCGATTCGACGCCCATGATGACCTGCTGTGCATCTACAAGCTGTTCGAACGGCGGCGGCAACTCGATTTGAACGATCTCAACCTGCCCGTCGAGTGCCGCGACCGCACGGTCGAACACGGCCCGAGTCGTCGGTGCGAGTGCGTCCCATTGCGGTGTGCGGCATACACCGATCCGTCGCGGCTGCGCGCTGATATCGACTGGTTGTGTCGATGCCGACATCACACCCAGCGCGATCGCCAGGTCGTCGGCGGTGCGGGCGAACGCACCGACCGTGTCGAGGCTGACCGCACACGCTTTGATCCCATCGACGGGAACACGACCGAACGTGGGTTTGAGGCCGAATACGCCGCAGAAGGACGCGGGCCGCACGATCGATCCGGCCGTCTGAGTTCCCAGCGCCAACGGCACCATTCGTGCCGCTACGGCTGCAGCCGAGCCGGACGACGAGCCACCGGGTGTCCGCGAGGCATCGTGCGGGTTGACGGTGGGACCGGGCTGAAACAAGGGGAATTCGGTGGTGACTTTCTTGCCAACGATGACTGCTCCGGCGGTGCGCAGTCGCGTGACGACCGCTGCGTCGGACTGCGGCCGGTGCGACGCATAGATCGGCGACCCGTAAGCGGTCGGCTGGTCGGCTGTGTCGATGATGTCTTTGATGCCGACAGGCACACCGTGCAGGTCACCGTCAGCGGCACGCGCATCACACGCGCGTGCCTGGGCAAGTGCCGCTTCAGCGTCGACGTGCGCCCACGCACCGAGGCCCGCTTCGTCGTTGACGATGCGCTGCAAGACGGCGGTGGTCACTTCGACCGCAGTGAACTGGCCGGCTCGAATGCCCTCAACGATGTCACGGGCCGTCAATACCGCAAGGTCTGTCACCGTCGCCGGCCTCGACCGAGCAGCCGCCCGATCAGCACACCAGCCAGCGCCAACGCACCACCGGCGACGACTGCCGTCATCTGGTCGCTGCGTTGATTCGGTGCACGCGACGCTGACGCACTGAATACTTTGCCGAGCTGTACCTGAGCCCGGTCGGGCGTAACGGCGTCGCTGGCACTATCTGTGGTGTCTGCATCCGGAGCAGCTTCACGGAGCTGATGTGATGCCTCACTGGCGGGCGTCTCGTCGCCGGCTGGCACACCGGCTGGCGGTTCGAGCACATCGCGTTCGATCGCACGAAAGAACTCTGCGGCGGTGCGCTTGGCGACACCCGCGATCATGCGCTGGCCAACGCCGCCAATCATCCCGCCCACTTGCGCGTCCGCGTCGAAATGCACCGCCGTGGCGTCGCCGTCTTCGTCCAGACGCACAGCCACGGTGGCGTTGACGGTGCCAGGTGTTCCGGCGCCTGCGGCAACCATCGTGTAGGACTCTGGCTCGTTCTTGTCCCGCAGTTCGACACTGCCTTGATACGTACCCTTGATGCTGGCCACACCCGCGGACAGCACCGCGGTGTAGGAGTCTTGGGCCGTCTGTTCGAGCGACTGGCAGCCCGGCAAGGTGCGGACCAGCACCGCCGGGTCGTGCAGGGCATCCCAGACCTGTTGGCGGGGTGCGGCAATCCGGTGGCTTCCGGAAATCTTCATGCGGGTGCTCCTTGCTGGCCGGTCAGTAGCTCGTGCAGTTCCGAAGGTCCGATCGGCATGCGATCAATCACGATATCGGTGGCGTCTTCGATAGCTGCGGCGATCGCTGCAGAGGTGGGGATCACGCCAGCTTCTCCCGCACCTTTGATACCGAGCGGATTGAGTGGTGACGGCGTTTCCAGATGGTCGATGACCACCGTCGGAACTTCGGTTGCGTACGGCATCAGAAAGTCCATGAACGATGCGTTGAGTAGTTGCCCGTGCTCGTCATAGGCCATGCGTTCGTACAGCGCTCCTCCAACACCTTGGGCGACGCCTCCAAGGATCTGGCCCTCCACGATACGGGGGTTGAGCAGATGTCCGCAATCGTGCACGACGGCATAGTTGACGATCACGATGTCGGCGGTCTCAGGATCAATCTCCACTTCGGTGGCATGCATACCGTTGGCGAAGGTCGACTGCGCCGGCGAGTAGTAGTCGGTGCCTTCGAGACCGGGTTGCTGACCTTCGGCGACGGGTGGACGTTTCGGGTCGGCCGGTGAAGCGAACTGGGTGGCTGCTGCAGCCTGATCGTCGAATGCGTAGCGCAACGGATTCGAAAGCGTGGCAAGCATCGGCAACGGTATGGCCGTCTCGGGGCTGCCGATGACCCGCGCTACGCCATCAGCAAGCTCCAGGTCCGCCTCGTCCACCTCGAGCGCCTCGGCCGCCAGCGCTAACGCCTTCTCTTTGACCTTGCGGGCCGCTAGATGGATGGCGTTGCCGCTCATCACCGCCGCACGTGAAGCAAACGTGCCTACCGCATACTGGAACCGCCGCGTGTCGCCAGTCACGACTTCGATGTCGTCGATGTCGACGCCGAGTTCGTCCGCCACGATCTGGGCAAACACGGTCTGATGGCCTTGGCCTTGCGTAGACAGCCCCGTTGCGACCTGCACCTTGCCGGTCGGTTCTACCAGCACGTGCCCGCCTTCGTATGGTCCGACACCGGTGCCTTCGACGTAACAGGCCATGCCGATGCCGCGCAGCTTGCCGCGTGAGGCGGCTTCTTCACGACGCGCCTCGAAACCGTCCCAGTCGACCAGGGCCTTGAGTTTGGCCAGCGACGCTGGAAAGTCTCCCGAGTCATACGCATACGCCCGGCCATCCTGAAACACCAGACCGAAGTCGTAGGGCATCTCGTCAGGCGTAATGAAGTTGGTGGCACGCACCTGCGTTCGGTCGATACCCAGATGGCGCGCAATCCGGTCGATCGTCCGTTCCATGACAAAGCAGCCTTGCGGCCGACCGGCGCCGCGATACGGCGTAACGGGCACCGTGTTCGTGTACACGCTGCGGAACGTGACGTGATAGTTCTCGAGTTTGTAGGGTCCGACCAACTGGGTTGAGGTGATGATCGGCACGATCAACCCGTACGGGATGTAGGCGCCGTGGTCGTGGACGAAATCGACGCGCAGTCCCATGATGCGGCCGTTACCGTCGAAACCGACGTCGACATGGTGGACTTGGGCACGTTCGTGGGTCGCCGAGATGAAATGCTCGCGCCGGTCTTCGACGAACTTGACGTCATGGTTGAACTGACGCGCAGCCCACGGCACAAGCACTTCCTCAGGCCATGGATGCACAATCTTGACGCCAAATCCGCCGCCGATGTCCGGTGCAATGCATTCGACGTCGGCGAATGGCAGTTCGAGCAACGTGGCGACCGCAGCGCGCACGCTCGTAGGCGTTTGCGTTGACGAGTAGATGCGCAGCTGGTCACGGTCGTTGTCCCACCGCGCATAGGTACCGCGGCCTTCCATCGGCATCGATGCGGACCGCTCAATGTGCAGCTCGAACGACAACGTGTGCTCGGCGGCGGCGAGAGCGGCGGCGGCGTCACCAATCGACTGGGTCATGACCGCAGCGACGTTGTCGTCGAGCTGGTCGTGGACCTTGCGTTGACTCGACACTGCTGTCGACGGACCGACGACCGCCGGCAGGACGTCGTAGTCGATGCGGATCCGATCGATGGCATCTTCGGCGATATACCGGTCGGTGGCAATCACCATCGCGACAGCTTCGCCGGCGTAATTGACGTCGTCGCGGGCCAAGATGTACTGCGTGACAGCTTTTGTGAGCGACGGATGCGGGATGAGCACGGGCAGTGGCCGCTGCAGTTTCTCGGGCAGGTCGTCGTAGGTGATGATTGCGACGAGACCGTCAACATCGAGCGCATCGGTAATGTCAATGTCGACGATGGTGGCGTGCGCATAGGGGCTGCGGACCATCGCGACGTGATAGGCATCGTGACCAAGGTCATCGAGGTAGCGACCCTGGCCTCGCAGAAGCCTGGGATCTTCGCGTCGCGCGATGCCTTCGCCGACCATGCGTGTCGTCATCGGTTCGCTCCCGTGCCGCCGCTGGTGCCGGAACTGGAGTGCTTTGCCCGCGGATCAGCACCGGACGTCTGCAGCTGTTCACCGGCCTGCTTGACGGCACGCAGGATCCCGGCGTAGCCCGTGCAGCGACACAGATTGCCCGACATCCCTTCGCGGATCGCGTCGTCATCGAGCGAGTCGGTCTCAGTGAGAAATGCACAAGCGCTGACGACAAACCCGGGTGTGCAGAAGCCGCACTGCAGCCCGTGGTGGTCTTGGAAGGCTTGCTGTACCGGATGCAGCGTGCCGTCGTCGGCAGCGAGACCTTCGATGGTGGTGATCTCGGCGCCATCAACCGCTATGGCCAGGGTCAGGCATGATCGAACCGCAACGCCACCGATCAACACGGTGCATGCACCGCAGACGCCGTGCTCGCAACCGACGTGGGTGCCGGTCAATTGGAGATCGTGGCGCAGAAAATCGGACAGCAGCCGTCGTGGTGGCACATCCGCCGCACGTGGCAGCCCGTTCACGGTGACGTTGACCGTGACGTGTTCGTCGTGCTCGACGACTTTCGTGCCGGTCATGCTGCCTCCTTGCCTGCGGGCTTTGCCCCGGCCTGTGTCAGCGCTCGACCGAGCAGCACACCAGCGAGGTGCCGTCGGTAATCGCCGGTGGCATGCACATCAGTTTCGGGTTCGATGACTGAACGCAAGGTCGCTATGGACGCCTCGGCTTCAAGCATGCCAACGGGTTGTCCCGCCAGATCGGCGGTCAGGTCAATGACCCGCGGTGTCGGGTCCGTGCCGATGCACACGGCAGCAGCGGTGTGCACCGTGTCGTCGGCCGCCAGGGTCAGACGCACACCGACACCAGCAAGCGCGTAGTCGCCGTGTCTGCGCGCCAGTTCCACGAACGCGGTGCGTGTGGGCATGCTCGGGCGAGGCACTGCGGCGGCGGCAACCAGTTCACCGGGCCGCACGTCCGATTCCATCGGTCCGACGAAGAAGTCGCTGGCGGCGACATCCCGGCGTCCGGAAGCCGACAGCACCTGCACATAGCCACCGAGCAGCGTGAGCACCGCCGGCAGTTCCGCCGCAGGGTCGGCGTGGACGATTGAGCCGACTGCGGTGCCGCGATTGCGGATCACCGGATGAGCCACCCACCCGAGCGCTTCGGTGACCAGCGGTACCGCCGAGGCGATGCCGGGATGGCGACGGACCTGTTCGTGCGTTGCGGTCGCGCCGATGCGCACTTCGCCCGCATCGATGTCGATGCGGTCAAGACCGGCGATCCGGGTGATATCAACGAGCAGGTCAGGCGCAGCAAGGCGCATGTTGAGCAACGGGATGAGGCTCTGTCCGCCGGCAAGAACTTTCGCGCCGTCATGCTCGGCGAGCACATCAAGGGCTTCTTCGACTGTCGCTGGCGCGCAGTAGGCAAATGCCGGTGGTTTCACGACCTGCTCCCGACGGCTATCGACGCGACGCTAGTGCACGGACGGCATCAACAAAGACGTTTTCTGGTGGCGATACCAGACCGGCACCAACTTGGCCCGTGCCAGCGATTTTGCCGGCGATCCCGGTATTGACGAACGGCAGAATGCCCGTACGCACCACCCGGGTGACATCAATACCGAACGGTGTGCCACGAAACTCCAGGATCGGCACCTGATAGTGCGGGTGTTCGCCCATCGTGATCGCATACATCGAGCGGGTTGCCGCCAGCGCGTCGGCGGCCTGTCCCCCGACAAACCGCACGATCGCTGGCGCGCACGCCATCGCGAACCCGCCGACGCCCGCGGTTTCCATGATGGTGGAGTCACCGATGTCCGGGTTGGCGTCGTCCGGGCCATAGTCGCCAAGGAACAACCCGTCGGGAACTTCGGCCGGTCCGGTGAACCAGTCGTCGCCGGTTCCCGATACCTGGATGCCGAATTCGGTGCCGTTGCGTGCCATGGCGACGACCAAGGTCGACCCGGGGATGTCTCGGGCTGGGTCCATTACCGACTTGGCTGCCGGCATCCCCAGGTTGAGGAAGAAGTGCTCGTTGCCGTTGACGAACCGGACCACGTCAGCGAGGTCAGCCGGGTCAATCCCGGATTCGAGCAACGGCGGGACGATTTCGCGGACGATCAACGCGGACGCGGCACGATTCCGGTTGTGCAGTTCGTCGCCCATCTGCAGTGCCTGCGTGATGATTGCCCGCAGGTCCAGCGTGTCGAGCCGTTCGATTGCTGCAGCCAGCGCCGGACCCAGCACGGTTTCCATCCACTTCAGCCGCTCGATGACCTCCGGTCCGTAGGCGCCGTAGCGCAGCACCTTGCCAAGCCCTTCGTTGAGGCTGCAATATGCGCGATTGTCGAACGCGGCATTTTCGACGACGAACATCGGCATCGACGGGGCGACGACACCGGCCATCGGTCCGACCGTCGCGTGATGGTGGCACGGCGACAACTCCAGGTCGCCGCGCTCGCCGATGGCTTGCGCTTCGTCGGGCGTTTCGGCCATGCCTTCGTACAACATGGCCGCGATCAGGCCACCGCGCAACGGTCCTGACGCTGTTTCCCAGCTGATTGGCGGACCGGCGTGCAGGAACTGTCCGCGCTCTAGTCCAAGCGCTTCACGCGCCGTTGTGACACCAACCCAGTGTGGGTGTGCTGCCGTGATGCGTTCCAGTGCCGTCGCATTCGCTGCGGCGGTCCGCTCGTCCAACATCAAGGTGGCGAGTTCGTGCGCGAGCCCGCCGAGCGGTGGTTTCCAGTCGACCGGGATGACGTCTACAGCCTGATCGAGCAGCGACTGGGCGAATAGTTCGACACCGGCGGTTGCGACCGTCGGTTGTGTCTGCAGCAGCTGCTGTACCGGAGTGGCCTCAGTCATGATGCTCCCCCTACCAGGGTGACGGCTTCGCTCGCCGCAGCAGCGTTGGAGACGTGAACGGACGCGCCTGCGGCAACGAACTGCTCGGCCTGACGTTGCCGCCCCTGCGGATCACCCTGCGATCCGCACAGCGAGATCACCACCGCAACCTCACCAGTGGCAACCGCCACCTCGATGGCGGGGGCCAGTTCTGCCGCTGGATCAGGGTGGGCAGCGTGTCCGAGGACAACGTCGAGCAACAGAACTTTGCTGCCCGATCGGGCCACTTCGGCTTGGATCCGGTCGACGCGCAACGACTGGTCGATCATCGGGTGTGGCCGACCGCGGGTGAATTCGTCTTCTCCAAGGTCAACGAAAATATGGCCCGGGGTGTCAAGTCCCGCGGTGAGCGGCAATCCGCCTGGCAGTGGGATGTTCGAGCGCACGTCGCCGAGCTGGCGCGAAGCGATCACCATCGCCTCGTCACACAGCGTGCCGCCTGCGAACAGCCCCCGGAGTTCGCTATAGCCGCTGGCGCGGGCAGCGGTCGCTGGCCATGACGCGGGTTGCAGCGCCTGAGCGCCGACGTGGGCGACGATCTGGTCGGCGATCTCGGTCAGATTGTTGGCGTCAGGACCGATCAACGCTTCGATCACCGGCTTGCTCAACGACGAGGACACGGCCCGCAACCGCGCAGCGACATCCGCGTCGGCGGGTTTGGACAGCAGCACAATGACCTGGGTCGCCGGGTCACCGTCCAACGCCACCAGCGCAGCTTCACTGGCGAGGCCGCCGACACCAGCTTGCAGATCGCGGCCACCGACGCCGATGACATGTGCGATCCCGACACCCGCGTCGTCGAGCAGACAGGTCAGCTGCTGTGCGCCGGTTCCGGACGCAGCGACAACCCCGACAGGGCCCGGTTGGGCCACGTTGGCAAACCCGAGGCCGACCCCGCCGATGATGGCAGTGCCTGCGTCTGGTCCCATCACCAACAGGCCACGATCCGCAGCGAACCGCTTGAGCGCCACCTCATGTTCGGCCGGGACATTGTCACTGAAGACCATTACGTGCAGCCCGGCGGTAAGCGCATCGAGCGCTTCAACATACGCGTGTTCCCCCGGCACCGAAATCAGCGCCAACGAGGCGCCCAGCTGCACAGTTTGGCGAATGGTGCGAGGCGCGGCCTCGTCGCCGAGGCGCGACGCCTGGCCGGCACCGCGGCTGTCCGTCAGGGCCGTCTCCAACTCAGCGAGCGCCGCAGCGATCGCCTCGTCGCCTCCGCGGACTGCCACGATGAGATCGTTGGGTCCGGCGTCGGGCGTCGGAAACGCCATTCCACCCAATACGTCGAGATTCAGTTCGGTCGCCATGGCCACCAGCGCCGAATCAATCCCCTCGACATCAGCGACCCGTCGGCTGACCTGCATCAGCGTCACCGAGTCGGCATACACACCGGCTCGTACTTCAACATGCTCTGTCACCGGCGTGACCTTTCTGCTAGTAGCGCAAGCCGATCATCGCTTCCTGCGTCTGCTGTGCAGGCAGTTGCGATCGTACGGGCAGCGAGCACAATTCCCAGGCACAAGTCAGGTCCGGACGTCGCACCGATGCGCATCACATTCGCTACGGCGGTTGGCGTCGGGTCGGTCAGCATGATTGCCACTTCACGGGCGACTTCACCGCGGGCGGCGTGGGCCAGCAGTGCCGCGGAAACGAAGGTGGTCCGATCGGTGGCGGCACCAGCGATGCGTTGACCAACAGTGGCCGCAGCAGCCGCAAGGCTCGTGTCAGCGCCGGGTTCGCTGTCGCCATATTTCGCTGTGCGCGCAGACCGTACGGTCAACAGCTGAAGGCCGGCGATGAGTCCCGCGAGGATGTCATCGCCCGCCGGCGTCAAACCGGGACCGGCACCGATCAGTCGCCGTGCCTGATGGCATGCCTCATCGATCGCCCCAACCGCCAGCGAAGCGGCCACACGGTCAGCAGCATCCACCAGGCCGCTGTGGTGTTCGCGTTGGCTAGCTTGCAGACGAGCAATCGCTTGCTCGATCGTCTCGGCAAATTCCAGGAGCTGACGGGGAGCACGAGCAGCAAGGTGCGGGCGTGGGTTCCACCAACGTGTCAGGCGTACATGGACACGTCCCAACACGAGCGCGCTGGCCCCTATCTGCGCTGCCTGGCCCACAGACACCTGTCGCAGCGGCTGCTGTGTGGACTCGGCGCCAAGCACGATCGATCCCGGCTGGTGCACACCGTCACGTGTCACGACCGCGACCAGACATGGCGTTCGGTCACTGACGTCGAGGTAGGCGGCGCGCTCGAACACCGCCACGACTGTTGCGTCTCGTAGCGGCCCCGTCCAGATCTGGTGCAGTGCCGTGCTGACGGTTGCTGGGATGTCGATTCGGTTCATGCTGGCACCACTTGGGTTCCGCCGTCAGCAAACGCGGCACGTACCTGGTCGAGCGATGCGATCACTGCCGGCCGGCGCGTAGCCTCGACAAAACGACACGCCCCTTCGACTTTGGGACCCATCGATCCTTTGTCGAAAGTCCCATCATCAATGAGCGCCCGCAGTTCAGATGCTGTGATACGACCGAGCCACCGCTGCCGGGGTGTACCGAAGTCGACCGCGACGCCGTCGACATCAGTGAAGATGGCCAGTCGGTCTGCATCGAGTTCTGTGGCAAGCAACGAGGCGGCCAGGTCCTTGTCGATGACGGCTTCGATGCCGCGCAGCGGACCGTCACCGTCGTCCACGACTGGGATACCACCTCCACCGTTGGCGACGACGATTGCACCGTCGTCGAGCAGCAGTCGAATCGCCTGCAAGTCGATGCTGGCCAACGGTTGTGGCGACGGCACGACGCGGCGCCAGCCTCGCTCGTCAACGCGCACGAACGCCTGCCCGCCTGCCTGACGGCGAGCGACGTCGTCCGCGTCCGTCAGATAACCACCAATCGGCTTGGTCGGCTGAGTCCAGGCGGGGTCGTCTCTGGACACGAGCACCCGGGACACGACCGGTACGACGGGACGATCGATTCCCAAGTTGTCGAGTGCGAAACTCAAGGTGTTCGCGATCGTGAACCCGATGGTCGCCTGGGTCTGGGCGACGCACCAGTCGAGGGGCACGGGTGGAACGACGTCGCGCGCCAGCTCGTTCTTGATCAGCACATTGCCAACCTGCGGACCATTGCCGTGGGTGAGTACGAGCCGGGGTTGGCCTTGCGCTACGAGCGCAGCTATCTGGGTCATCGTGCGGGCGACGATCGCGGTCTGTTCGTCAGCGGTGCCGGCCGAGTCAGCCGGTGAGATCGCGTTGCCCCCAAGCGCGATTACCGTAGTTCGAGGCATCGCGCACTCCCTTCACGCCGGAACCGCAACGTAGGCCCACGCCACTACAACAGCGACGGCAAATTCTGCCGAAGGATCGTCGCTTTTCCGTCAATATGTGAAGGTGGGGCGGGATGCGTCCCGGCCCACCTGGGTCGTGCGACGCGGCGCTAGGTCTTGTCGCGTAGCGATTGTGCTCCAGGGAGATCACTTGGCGGGATGATGACGTCGTAGGCGCCGAGGCCACGTTCTTCATCGGTACCTGGGATGAGGTTGTCAAGCAACAGGCCGAGCACCGCAGCGGTAGCGATGTGCGACGAGCCGATCGACGAGATGAAGGTCGTCAGCCACCCGATGCCGAAGAAGTCGAAATCGGCTCCGACCGATCCGAAGTATGCGGGCATGACAAACCCGGAGAACAGCACCAACCCGACGATCATCAGGTTGCGCTGCGAATCCATATCGGCACGACGCAGGTTCGACAAGCCGACGGCGGCGATCAGGCCAAAGACTGCCAGGTAGACACCGCCCACGATCGGCGCCGGAATGGTCGCGACGACCGCGCCAATCTTGGCCACCAAGCCCATGACCACCAGTGCAACTGCCCCGATCAGGACAACTGCGCGACTGGCGACCTTGGTCAGTCCCACCAGGCCGATGTTCTCCGAGTACGACGTTGAGGCGAATCCGCCGAACACCCCGGTCAAGGCGCAACCGATGCCTTCAGCACCAATGCCGCGGTTGATCGTCTTGGAGTCGGGGTCACCGGCGCCCGCAATGCGCGAGATCGCGTGGTAATCCCCGAACGACTCAATCGTCGAAGCAAGATATGCCGCCAAGATCGCGATGAAGAACGTGAAGTCGAACAGCGGTGTTCCCCATGGGAAGATGATGCCGCCACCGCCGACTTCAGCGCCCCGCAGCCATGGCGCGTCACCGAGGCCAGCGAATGACACTCCAGCCGCAGTGCCTTGAGCCGGTCCCGCCCACGTGAAGATCAACGCGACGACGTACGCCACGACGATCGCCAACAAAATGGGGAACAGCGAAAATAGCCGCACCTTCGGTGCCAGGACCAGCGAGAAAACGAAGATCAACACCAACGTGAGCAGTGACAGCGGCCAGTTCAACGATGCTGTATCCGCCGCAGCGCCGAACAGCGACAGCCCGATGAGCGCAATCACCGGACCGATCGTGATCGGCGAGATGAATCTGCGCAGGAATCCCATCAGACCACCGAAGCCGATGATCATCTGGATCAAGGCGCCGCTGATTACCATGCCGGCGATGTAGCGCATCCCATCGGCGCCTTGGTAGGTCGCGGCGATGGCAAAGAATGGTGCGAGGAATGCGAACGAGACACCCTGCACGATCGGCAAGCGGGTACCGATAGTCACCTGCAGCGCGGTTGCGACACCAGAGCAGATGAATACGGAACTGATCAGGATGGCGATGTCGGTCGATCCGAATCCAAGTGCCGGTCCGACGAGGAATGGCACCAGGATGGTCGCCCCGAACATCGTCAGGACGTGCTGCAGGCCGAGGCCAACAGCTTTCGGGAATGGCTTCGGGACATCATCGAGCCCGTAATTCAGCTCAAGACTCCCAGATTGGGCTGCACTCATGTTCCGCTCCACCTCCAGTGGCGGTATTCCACGGCTGCGGCGTACTGCTGGCCGGTCCCTCCCGACCGCCGCAGCGGACAGTGTCCACTAGTCCGAGTGCGAAGCATAGGAACTACAACCGCTACTGGATAGGAAAATCTTCACGAGATTGCGCCCACCACGGTCGGCGAACGTTGCCATGCTCACAGTGCAGCCCAGGCCAACAGCGCCTGCCGGCCAGGTGTAGGTGGCTCGCGTGCTCAGTCCAGGCACACGATCGCAGCGACGGGCCCACCGCCGAGCGGGCCTTGATGTAACGCCGCGACTGACACGAACACGGCCGAGTCGCCGATCGTGGCGGCAGTCACACCACCGACGGCGCCCTTGATCTGGCGGTGGTGATGGACGTCGGAATCGTTGAGCGGCAGCTGCCGGCGACCGCGCAAGATGCCGCGTGGGTCGGCTTCACACTTGAGGAACACGTTGACGAGGCGGCCGTCAAGGTCGGTGAAATGCGGACGGTCCGGAAGCTCAAGGCCAGCACTGCGAATCGCCTGCCAGATCCCGTCTTGGTCAAGGGCGTCCGCCATTTCGTGGTGACCCACGCGATAGCGACTGCCCGTACCAGCAGCATTGCCGACCACGACGATCTGGGCCCGGTCGAGTTCAACACCCGATGAACACGACGCCACCGCTGAGTACAGCGAGTGGTCACGCCCGATCTGCTCCTCGGACGGCACGGCTTCGATTTCGCCGAGCGCATAGGCGATCCCCAGCGCTGTGGTGCCATTCGAGATGTCCATCGAATACAACGTGTCTTCGGTGTAGACCGTTTTGCCGCGCGCATGCGCATCGGCAATCGTTTCCTGCACCAGCAGCGGCGTCTTGGTCTGGACGTAGTGCACATCAGCGACATCGGTGATGCCGGCAATCTCCATCGCCTGCTTGACGCCGGCGGCAACTTTTTCGACCATGGCCGGCCGACCGATGTCTTCGGGGTACAACACATCGGACATCGCAATCCCGACGGTCAGTCGCTTATCGTCGGTGTCTACGCCCTGGTTGTCGTCGACGCGCGCGAATACGGTCGCGTGTGGGGTAATCACCCCGTCGCAGCCTCCGGACCACGCCATCGGGATGTCGGCAATCGCGGCGTCGGATCTCGTGCCGTGTTCTTTGAGCACACCACGGAACGCTTGATCAGCCAAGATGCGGGTGTAGTCGTTGACCCCACCGTTGCCTTCGGTCTTCCCGATGACGGCGATGACCTCGTCGGCGGCAAACACGCCATCGTTGATCAATTCCGCTAGGCCGGAAGCATCTGTCACGCTCTTGATCTCGATTTTGCGGACCTCGATCGGCATGGCATACCTCGCAGAAGTGGTTGTCGAGACCGTAGCGCCTCGCGGCAGTGGTTATCGAGACCGTAGCGCCACGCCTTGCGTTGCTCCATGTAGAAACTTTACGATCAACAGCCGCGATCGCTAGCGTCACCTGCCAACATCGCGCGCGACTGGGAGTTGCGGTGCCGGATTCTTCTGCGATTGATCGGCCGGCCGCCACGACCGCGTCCCGGTCACTACGTGATCTGCTGGCTACCCCGGTGCTGCGGGGCGCGACCGTCATAGCCGGCTCTGGCGGGTTGGACCGGCAGGTTGAACGGCTCAACATCATGGAAGTCCCCGACATCGGGGACTGGGTCAAACCGCGCGAATTCCTGCTCACCACCGCTTACCCATTGCGAGACAACCCGGAGTCACTGCCGGATCTTGTGCGCGATCTCGACGCTGCCGGTCTATCAGGCATGGGGATCAAGCTCGGCCGCTACATCGACGAGTTGCCAGTCGCCGTACTCGACGTTGCCAATGCTCTCGACTTCCCCATCGTGCAGCTGCCCGACGACGTTGGCTTCGACGAAATCCTTAATGAGGTGCTCACGAGCATCCTTAATGAGCAGGCCGACAAGCTTGCCCGATCGGAGCAAATTCACCGGGCGTTCTTGCAGCTGGTGCTACGTGGACACGGACTGCCAGAGATTGCACGTGATCTGTCCGCACTCGTTGAGGCGCCAACCGTCATCGTGGACCGCGACGGCGCGGTGCTTGCGGTGGCCCCACACGATGGTGCGCCACTGCCGGCCGTCGGCGACGAACGTGTCAGCCTCGAACTCGCGACACCGCCGCACGGCGTGGTCACGTTCGGCGACCAACCGCACCCGTGCACCGCCGTCCCAGTCGTTGCCGGGCACCGCGCCTATGGACATGTCATTGTTGTCGGCATAGATGAACCAGCCACAGCCGACCTGCTGGCACTGGAGAATGCCGCGACCGTGTGCGCGCTCGAGATGACCAAGTCGTTGGAGTTACAGGCCGTCGAAGCGAAGTACCGGTCGGATCTGATTCACGATATTTTGCGTGGCGTCGACGATGTCGACGATGTGCGTCGCCGTGCCACTGCGTTCGGTTGGGACTTCGATAGGCGCACGATCGTGCTGGTTCTCCGCAGCGATCGTGTTCCCGGCAACGACGACGTTGCGCCGTATCCGGCGCGGTCACCACTAGTCGCTGCCGTTGAGGCGACGGTGACGCGCCGCGATCCAACATCGGCAGTCGTGCGTTTTACCAACGAAGTTGTCGTTCTCACCGCAGCATTCGATGCGCCGGACGGCCGCGAACACGCTCGCACGTTCGCGCGCCGTCTTGGCGAAGCGGCGAGTCGCGCTGCAGCCACCAGCGTGTCGATCGGCGTTTCGCGACCCGTCCCCGACATCGGATCGATTCCAACTGCGTACGATCAGGCGATCCGTGCGCTGGCAATCGGGCGAGAGATTCAGGGTGACGGCGCCGCTGCACATTTCGACGATCTGGGCGCCTACCGCATTCTGTCGCTCGTCGAAGATCGCCACGAACTCGATGCGTTTGCCACCGAAGTTCTCGGTTCACTGCGCGAGGACAACGATCAGGCGGCCGACTTGCGGCGCACGCTCGACGCGATCTTGTCGACTGGTGGGAATGTGGCCGAAGCAGCACGCATTCTGCATTTTCATTACAACACGCTGCGCTACCGCATCGACAAACTGAGCACGATGCTGGGGCCGTTCCTCAGCGACACGCGGGTGCGTCTCGACGTGCAACTGGCGCTGCTCATCCACCGGATGCGCGCGTTCGATACGCCAGGCCACAGCCAGTCTGCCGCGCGCTAAATCAGCTCAACTGTGACGCGAGGTCGTCGAGCACTTCTTTGGCGTCGCCAAACAGCATGACGGTGTGTTCACGTTCGAACAGCGCATTCTTGATTCCGGCATAGCCGGGCGACAGGCTTCGCTTGATGACAAACACCCGTCGTGCCTGCTCGACATCAAGGATCGGCATGCCGGCGATCGGGCTGTCGGGCTCGTCGCGCGCAGCCGGGTTGACCACATCGTTAGCCCCGATGACGATCACGACATCGGTGTGCGCAAAATCCTGGTTGATCTCGCTCATCTCGTGCAACAGTTCGTACGGCACTTCTGCCTCAGCGAGCACGACGTTCATATGGCCGGGCATCCGGCCAGCCACCGGATGAATCGCAAATCGCACAGTAACGCCGCGGGCGATCAGTGCTCTGGCAACGTCATGGGCGGCATTTTGGGCACGTGCCGCTGCCAATCCGTAGCCCGGAACGATAATGACCGATTGGGCAGCTTCGAGCACCATGGCCGCCGATTCAGCATCCGCCGACATGATCGGGCCGTAGTCCGACTGATCGCTATCAGACGCGCTGCCACCAAACCCGCCGATCAGGACGTTGAGTAACGACCGGTTCATCGCTACGCACATGATTTGGGTGAGGATCAACCCGGCAGCACCAACAATTGTGCCCGCAATGATGAGCAGATGGTTGGACAACGCAAATCCGGTTGCGGCCGCAGCCAGACCCGAAAACGAGTTCAACAGACTGATGACAACCGGCATGTCGGCTCCGCCTATTGGCAGGACCAGAACTACACCGACCAGCACGCTGGCCACAAGCAGACCTACGACCAACAGCGACGCCGTTGCGGGATCCTCCGAGGCAAACAGGCCGATTGATCCGGCTGCTGCACCACTGACGAGCAACACGAGCATGACAACGGCACGCACCGGAATCCGAGGCGTACCTTCGACCGTGCCACGGAGTTTCAGCTCAGCCATGATGCTGCCCGACAGGGTCGCAGCTCCGATGAGCACCGAGGCGATCAAGGTCGCTGCAGCGGTGGCACCGAGCGTTTCTGCCGCCGTACCGTCCCCGGCACGCTCGACCACCTCCGACCAGAACAGCGATAGTGCGACCAGCGCAGATGCGGCACCGCCGAACCCGTTGAATCGCGCCACGATTTCCGGCATCTGTGTGGCCTTGGCACGAACCACGATGAGCCATCCGATACTGCCGCCGATCGCCAGACCGGACACAATCCAGCGGTAGTCAACTCGTCCAACTTCCAACAGGGTGATGACGACCGCGAGCAACATGCCGGCTGCCAGCAGTCCATTGCCGGTACGAGCGGTGCGTACACGCGACAACCGCTTGAGCCCAAAGACGAACAATGCGATGGAGCCCAACGCCAGCACCGCCAGAAACTCCTGAGAGATCATTTGCGACCCCCGAAGTTCGACAGCATCTTGTCGGTAACCAGAAAGCCGCCGACCACGTTGATGGTGGCCAGGATGAGTGCGCCGGTGCCAAGCAGCACGCTGGTGCTCGGCGCTGCCACGATCACCAGCGTCAAGGCTCCGATGACGGTGACACCGGACATCGCGTTGGCGCCGGACATCAATGGCGTGTGCAACATCGGTGGAACCTTGTTGATCAGTTCGAAGCCGAGAAACGCCGCCAGAACGAACACATAGACGCTGACCAGTGCCGGACCCATCACACGCCACCTCCTGTGAGCATTGCGGCAATTCGTTCATTGACGATGCCGCCGTCATGCGTCAACAAGCTGCCGGCAACGACTTCGTCGGTTGTATCGATCGTGACATCGCCATTGTCGAGCACCTGCGACAACAACGCGTGAATATTGCGTGCGTACAGCGCGCTGGCCTCGGCCGGCATATGCGACGGGAAATCATGTCCAGGGACGATCCGCACTCCCTCGTGGTCTATGACTCGTTCCGTGTCGGTGAGCACGCAATTGCCTCCGTCAGCCGCCGCGAGGTCAATCACCACCCCGCCAGCGGGCATCGCCTCCACCATCGCCTGCGTCAACAATTCCGGCGCAGGCCGCAGCGGGATCTGGGCCGTGGTGATGACCGCGTGGGCGGATGCAACCGCGTCGGTGAGCGCAGCGCGTTGGCGCTCGAGAAAATCGTCGTCGACTTCTTGGGCGTACCCACCTTCGCCGGTGAGATCCTCGGCGTCTGGAACGTCGATGAACGTGGCGCCCAGCGAAGCGACTTCCTGTTTGGCAGCTTCGCGGATGTCTGAGACCTTAACGATTGCCCCCAACCGTTTGGCCGTCGCCACAGCCTGTAGTCCCGCGACACCTGCACCAAGCACGACCACGGTCGCCGGCCGGATCGTCCCTGCCGCCGTCATGAACAGCGGGAAATATTTGTCCAGCTGGTAGGCAGCGACGATCACCGAGCGATAGCCGGACAGGTTGGCTTGGCTGGACAGCGCATCCATCGACTGAGCGCGACTGATCCGTGGGATCAGCTCCATCGACAGCGTCGTGATGTTGGCCGCAGCGAGCGCCTGGACAGTATCGAGATTGCGGTGCGGCGCAGTGAATGACACCAGCAGCGTGCCCGGCGCGAGTAGCGCAACCAGCTCTGCCGACGGCGGCGCCACCGAGACCACGACAGCAGCGTCGGAAATGGCACGGTCATCGGCAATCTGGGCTCCAGCATCGACGAACTGCGCGTTGTCAATGCCGGCAGCCGCACCGGCGCCGTCGACGACGGTCACGTCAACGTTCGCCTCGACGAACTTTCGCACCGTCTCGGGTGTTGCGGCGACGCGCCGCTCACCTGCTGCCGTCTCACGAACCACCACGAGTCTTGCCACAACGACCTCCCATCCGCCGGTCAACAGTAATCGCTACAAGCCGGGTTTGTAGAATCGATGGTCAGGAAACACCACTTTGAACAACGTGGGTATGTTCTGCGTTTGCGTACGCCGGGTTCCCTGGTTGAGGAGGCTGCATGCTGACACCGGTCGGTGAGCACGAGCTACTGCTGTTCTGGATCCAGCTCGTGGTACTACTCGGTGCCGCTCGGGCACTGGGTCTGCTTGCCCAACGATTTGGCCAGCCACGCGTCGTCGGCGAACTCAGCGCCGGTGTGCTGATCGGACCATCGGTGGCCGGCCGGCTCTTTCCTGAGACGATGGCGTGGATTTTCCCTGGCGGCCCGGTCGAAAGCGCGCTGATCCTGGCGGTCGCGTGGCTGGGAATCGCACTACTGCTGGTCGTGACCGGATTCGAAACCGATCTTGGGCTGCTGCGTCGGCTTGGCCGTCCCGTCGTCGGTTTGTCCACGGGCAGCCTGGTTGTACCGCTCATCTTCGGGTTCGCGCTCGGCTGGGTGATGCCCGCAACGTTGTGGGGCGCCTCCGCCAACCGGCTCGGCTTTGCCATGTTCATCGGCGTCGCGATAAGCATTTCCGCCTTGCCGGTGATCGCCAAGATCATGACCGAGATGGGGCTGATGCGGCGTAACGTCGGGCAGCTCACCATTGCTGCCGGCATGATCAACGACCTCGTGGGATGGATGCTGCTCGGCGTCGTCGTCGGAGTATTCACCGCCGGCACGGTCAACCTGACAGCGCTGTCCATCACGGTCGCCAGCGTGGTCGTGTTCCTCGTGCTTGGTCTCACCGTCGGTCAGCGCTTCGCCGACGTGGTGCTGCGCAAGGCTCGTAGCGCTGGCGGTTACGGATCGGCACTGACCGCCACATTGCTCATCGCCTTCGTGTTCGGTGCCATCACGCAGGGGCTCGGTGTCGAAGCGGTGTTGGGGGCCTTGGTTGCCGGCATCATCCTCGGCAGGTCGCGTTATCAGCGCAACGACGTCAAACGCACGATCGAAGTGCTGAGCAACGCGATCTTTGCCCCGATCTTTTTCGCCACCGCCGGCTTATACGTGGATTTGAGTGCACTGCTGACCCCCACCGGGGCGACGTGGGCAGCGATTGTGTTGGCCGTTGGAACGGCCGCAAAACTGATTGGCTCGTTCGTTGGCGGTCGCATCTCGGGAATGACCAACACCGAAAGTTTGGCCGCCGGGATCGGGTTGAATGCGCGTGGCGCAATGGAAATTGTGCTCGCCACGATCGGTCTGACATTGGGTGCGCTCAACGATGCGTCGTACGCGATGATCGTTCTCCT
>JBBDVU010000068.1:0-23352 GCA_040903225.1 Nitriliruptoraceae bacterium
TTGGGTTGCCAAATATCAACTGATCGCGGCATACATGCGCCGCCACGAATTGCCGTTGGGGCATCCGCGAATCCAGATGCTCGACCTGGCATATCACGACGTCGTGCGTGATCGGGGGTTGTATCACGTGCTGGCGCGCCAGCAGCGGATGACCAGGATCGTTGACGACGAGGACATCGATGCGGCAACCACTGAGCCACCGCCGAACACCCGTGCAGCATTGCGTGGCAGATTCATTCGGGAAGCCAAACGCCATCAGCGCGACTACACCGTCGACTGGGTGCATCTCAAACTCAACGATCAGTCGCAACGCACGGTGCTGTGCAAAGACCCGTTCGCCAGTCACGATGACAGAGTTGAGCGCCTTATAGAGTCGATGCGATGACGGTCTCGGGACCACCTAAGGTCGAACGTCTCGTCAACCTGACGATCGCGCTTTTGGAATCACGGCGGCCGTTGACGTTTGCCGACATCAAACGCAAAACCGGCTTCTACGGGCAGTCTGACGCCGAGTCGGCACGACGCATGTTCGAACGCGACAAGGACGAACTGCGCCAACTTGGGGTGCCGATTGAAATTCGCGATAGTTTGTACGGGGACGAACCGGGTTACGTCGTCTCGAGAGCGCGCTACGAACTGAGCGACATTGATCTGACCATTGAGGAAGTGTCGGCGCTCGCGCTGGCGATGCGGCTGGCGGCGGCTGAGGGAACCCGTCTGGCGTTCGCAAAACTTGCCGCGCGCGCTCCAGACCCGGTCGGTGATCACGATGTACGGCTCTCTGTGGCAGTCGATGTCGCGCCGTTGGAAGCGATCGCCGACGCGGTCATTGGGCGACAGACGGTCAGCTTCGATTATCGCAATGCTGACGGCGTGGCAGATCTGCGACGGGTCGACCCGTATGCGGTTGTTCAGCGAGGGAGTAACTGGTATCTGGTCGGTCACGACCATGTTCGCGACGACGTTCGAACGTTCCGATTTGACCGGATGCTGTCGCAACCGCGGGCGGTCACCTCTGCCGAAGCGTTCACCCGGCCCGACGACGTCGATGTGCGTGCCGCAATTCAGGGTCCTGAGCACCCGGGAGAAGCCATCTTGGTGGCGTCATCACCGACCGCTCGGTGGGCTCTGGAGGCCCGGGGAGCAGTTGCGCAGCCCTGGCCGCGCAACACCCACCAGGCACCCGAGGGTTGGACCGCGTGCGAGCTACAGGGATTCGAACCTCGACGAGATGTGTCATGGCTAGTCAGCCTCGGCCCCGACGTGCGCGTACTCGCGCCACCTTCGGTCGCTGAGATGGTCGCAGAGGCTGCCAGCAACATCTTGTGCCGGCACACCGGTGAATGCACCGGTCCGTCGACGGAATCGGCCTCTAACAAGGACCAGTCGTGAGCCGCGCGACCGAGGATGTGGCGCGCATGCTGACCTTGATCCCGTGGCTGCTCGAACGTCAAGGAGCATCACTCAGTGAGATCGCCACGGCATTCGGCGTGTCAGAACTGACCATACGTCGCGATCTCGAGCACCTCGACTACTGCGGACTTCCCGGTCTTGGCGGTGGAGATCTGTTCGAAGTCGATTTGATCGGTGACCGAGTACTCGTGAACATGGCCGACGAGCTGCGACGTCCGTTGAAGCCGACGGCGTCGGAAGCGCTCCGGCTCGTTGTGGCACTCGACGCAGTCACCGAAGTGCTTGGCGCCGATATTCCGGCGCTGCGTTCAGCCATGGGTAAGGTCCGCGACGCACTCGGGATACCTGAACGCCTGGTGGATGTGCTGCCTTCGGGGCAGACACCGATCGTCGCGCAGGTGCGTGACGCGGTCACCAGCCAACGACAGATTGAACTCGAGTACGTCGGACGAGGCGATCGGGATCCACGGCGGCGCCGTGTCGATCCCTGGTCGTTGCGACTCGATGACGGGGTCTGGTATCTGTATGCATACGACCATGGTGCCCAAGGTCCGCGCACGTTTCGGTGTGACCGCATGGTGGCCATCGAGATCCAAGACGAGATTGCGACAACCGCACCTGAGGAAACGTTCGAGCCGCCGCGTTACCAGCGTTCGACTGGCGATGATTACGTCGTGGTCGAGGTTGATCGAAACGCGCGTTGGTTCATAGACGCGGTTGAACCGGAGACCGTCGAGGAGCGCTCGGACGGGACCGCACAGGTGGCGTTATGGACCGATTCCCTGCCGTGGGTCGCTCGGTTGGTCATGATGGGATGCGGAAGTATCGAAGCCGCGGCGCCGCAGCAACTGCGGAGCATGATCGTGGCGCTGGCGCAAGCGATCGCTGACCCGGCGGCGCCGATCAAGGGTGACGTCGCCTACACTGCAGCGACTGAGTCAAAGGACGCGTGATCTCGGTTTTGGGCACCACGCTTGTCGTCACGGTTGTCGCAACCGTCGGCTTGCTCGTCGTTTTGGGTCTGGTGTTGCGCCAACGGATCCAACGGATCATTACCGATCTGACGGAGATTCACGCGGCGGTTTTGCCGTTGGTTGAAGAACTCCGCGAGACGACTGAGGTGATGAACGCAGAATTCGTGCGGGTCTCCGAGCGCGCCGAGTCGATCGGTCGACGCTGATGGCCGGGGCGATACGATGGCGACGCGCCCAGCTCTCCAATCTGACGACGTAAGGCGCCGAAATGACTCTGCCAGGTGGCACCGAGCTAATTATCATCCTGTTCATCGTTCTGTTGCTGTTCGGTGCGCGCAAACTTCCAGACTTGGCTGGATCTATGGGTCGGTCGATCAAGGAATTCCGTAAGGCGACACGGGACGCAACCGAAGGCGACGATGCCGATCCGGTTGACGGCGAACGTGATCAGGAGTCCTGAACCGATCGACGGTGCAGGTCCGATGAACAGCACTCCCGACGTTCCGGGGGGCATGACGCTGTTCGATCACCTGAAGGAATTGCGATCGCGTCTGCTGCGAGCCGTAATTGCGCTCATCGTTGGAACGGTCGCCGGCTATCTGATCTTTCCCCAGATCTTGGACGTCTTGCTCGCGCCGTACTGCCATGTCGCCGAGACGTTGCGTCCAGCCGAACCTTGCCGCCTGATTGCGCTACGGCCACTTGAACCGTTTTCGGTGCGCGTGAAAACGTCGGTTGTTGTCGGATTGTTTCTCGGTGGCCCGGTCATCATGTACCAGCTGTGGCGATTCATCACACCTGGCTTGACGACACGGGAACGCCGGTACTCCTTGCCGTTTGTCGCGTTCAGCCAGGTGATGTTTGCTGCCGGATTCGTCAGCGCCTACTTCGTGATTCCGCAAGGCCTCAACATCCTGCTGAATATTGGCGGTCCGCGTATCGAAGCGCTGCTGAGCGCCAACGAGTACCTGTCGTTCTTCTTGGCCATGTCGATCGCGTTCGGGTTGGTGTTCGAGCTTCCGCTGGTGTTGATCTTCCTGGCGTTGGTCGGTGTGGTCCGGGCGGCTTCCCTGCGCAGCTTCCGCCCCTATGCGGTCGTATTGATGTTCATCGCATCGGCGATCATCACGCCGACCACTGATGCCGTCACCCTGCTACTGCTCGCCGGGCCAATGATTGTGTTCTACGAACTGTCGATTGGGTTCGCCTGGTTGATTGAGCGCCGACGAGGCCGCCGCGAGCAGGGTCGGTTCGCGACATGACGGATGCCGTGTCGCCCCGGCAGCGCTGGTCGCAGCGGCAGCTCGCATGGCGTCGCTTCGCGACCACGTGGCGTCCGGGTTGGATGTTGTTGGCGTTGCTGGCCGGAATGGCCATTGGCGCGATCGTTGGGCGCGCTACCACACCAGCGCACGAGCCTGCGGCGGCGCGGGATTTGGAACAGCACCTCGTTCCACTGGTCATTGATGCGGACAGCATCTGGAGTTCAGGTTCGGACGATCGGGTGGCAGTTGCCGAGGCACTCGTGGCACTGCGCAACAACAACAATCCGGCGTTGGTGTTGCAGTCGTACGAACAGTGGTTGTCGTCGTATGACTCGATTCTGCTGCGACTAGCTGGAATTGATTTGCCGACCTCAGCACGACCGGTGCAGCGTCAGTTCATTGTCGCGGTGACCATGTCGCGTGATGCTGTCGAGGTCCTGGGCCACGCGGCTCGGGTCACAGACCCGATTGCCCGGCGCGACCTCACGACCGAAGTGGGCCGATTGCGCCAGCGCAGCGAACAGCTGACCCAGGCCGGTCGGGCGTCGATCACCGATCTCGGTGGGCAACGCTCGGATGTTGCCCCTCTCGGTTCCGTCACCGACTTCCTTGAAGGCCGCCCATGAGTCTGTCGTTGGTGCAGGATTTCACTGCGGGCCTCGGTTTCGCGCTGGACGCGTTCCAGCAGCGGGCGATCGATTCGTTGTCTGCGGGAAGGTCAGTTCTTGTTGCTGCGCCGACTGGTGCAGGCAAGACCGTGGTTGGCGAATTTGCCTGCCACGATGCGACCGTACGTGAGGGCCGGGCGTTCTACACGACACCGATCAAGGCGCTGTCGAACCAGAAGTTTCGGGATTTGGTCGACCGTTACGGTGCCGACAATGTGGGCCTGCTCACCGGTGACCGGTCTATCAACCCGAGCGCGACCGTGGTCGTCATGACGACCGAGGTTCTGCGCAACATGATTTACGAATCATCGTCGGCGTTGAACACGTTGCGCCACGTAATCCTGGATGAAGTGCATTATCTGGCCGACCGTGAACGTGGTGCGGTGTGGGAAGAAGTGATCATTCAGCTTGATCAACGCGTGCAACTGACCGCGTTGTCGGCGACCGTCAGCAACGCGGAATCGTTTGGTCAGTGGCTCGACCAGGTACGTCATGGTTGCGACGTCATCATTGAGGAACGACGTCCGGTTCCGTTGCGCCACCACTATTTTGTGAACGGACGGATCTACCCAACGTTTCGGGCAGGCAACAAGAAAGGCGCATCAGCCCAACACCGTGAGCGGGCAGCTCAGGCGCTGGCGGGTGTGCCGAATCCGGATGTGATGATGCTCGAACGGCAGGCCCGGCAGCGCAATCGGGTTTCCAACCGTGGCCGACGGCTCGCGTCCAGTGTCCGGTTGCGGTGGCCATCCCGCCCGGAGGTCATTGCCGAACTGGCCCACCGGAAATGGCTGCCTGTGATCGTCTTCGTGTTTTCGCGGGCTGGGTGTGATGCAGCCGTCGACGAACTGGTGCGTTCCGGGGTCCGTTTGACCACGACCGCCGAACAGCAGGAGATCGACGTGATCGTCGACACGATGCTGTCGGAAATACCGGCGGTCGATCTGGCTGTGCTCGGTATGGATGGCCTGCGCGCGGCGCTGAGGCGTGGCATCGCCGCGCACCATGCGGGAATGATTCCAGCATTCAAAGAAACAGTCGAAGTGTTGTTCCAACGTGGCTTGCTCAAAGTCGTTGTAGCTACCGAGACGCTGGCATTGGGAATCAATATGCCGGCGCGCACCGTGGTGATTGAGCGCCTTGAAAAATATAACGGCGAGTCGCACGTGATGTTGACAGCTGGTCAGTACACGCAGCTGACCGGACGTGCAGGTCGGCGCGGCATCGACGACATCGGGCACGCGGTTGTGCTGCATCAGCGCGATGTCGACTTCAAGTCAGTCGCAGGCCTGGTCGGAACCCGCAGCTATCCACTACGCAGTTCGTTCCTGCCGTCATACAACATGGCAGTCAATCTGCTGCGTCACCATGACCTCGAACGTGCGCACGAACTGCTCGCCGCCTCGTTTGCGCAGTTCGAGGCGGATGCTGGAGTGTCGCGAAAAGTCGAACGACTGCGGGAACTTGAGCGAGGTATCGGCGGATACGCCCCGAACGTCGACTGTGACCACGGTGACTGGCAGGACTACTGGTCTGCGCGGCGTCAGCTGAACGCGGCAGAGAAAGATCAAGCACGCCAGCGCAAGCGAGCAGCAGATGACGAGATCCGCTCGGCGATCGCCCGACTGCAGCCGGGTGATGTGGTCCGTGTGCCCGATCGACCCGACGTGGTCGCCGTTATCGGCATTCAGTACACAAAAGGTGGAGTTCCACTCGCACAAATCGTTGGCACGAATGCTGCGCTGCAGCGGATCGGGCCGCGCGAATTGGCTGCGGCACCCCACGTGGTCGACCGTATACGCCTGCCCAAGTCCGGCAACCCGCGTCAACGAGACTTCCGCAAGGTCATTGCGGCGACATTGCGCAGCATCGATTCGCAGCAGACGCACGGCGTTGCGTCCTCATTGGTCGAGGACCGGTCTACTCCCGACGATGACCGCGCGACGATCGCAGCACTGCGTGACCAAGTGACGTCACATCCGTGCCATGGCTGCAGCAAACGCGCTGAGCATGAGCGTTGGCAGTATCGCATCGACGAGCTTGAGCGTGATGTGCGACAGCTTCGCGACGATGTTGCGCGCGCAACTGGATCGCTGGTACGGCGGTTCGACCGTATTCTGCGCGTTCTCACCGATATGGGTTACCTCGATGACGTCCCGCAGCCGACCGAAGACGGCATGCGCCTGGCTCGCATTTACAGCGAGGTTGACCTGTTGATTGCCGAGCTGGTCAAAGATGAGACGTTGCTCGATGCTACAGCTGCCGAGCTGGCTGCTGTCGCAGCGTATGTGCTGTACGAACCGCGTTCCGATGAGCCGGCACCACGAGTATCGATGCCGACCACGTTGCTCGATCGTGCGACTGGCCACATCAACCAACTCGCCGATGGCTTGCGCCATCGCGAACGGCAGGCGGGATTGCCGCCTATGCGTGAACTCGACCTGTCGTTCGTCGTGCCCATCTATCGTTGGGCGCACGGCGCAGATTTGGATGTGGCGCTAGGTGACTTGGACATCACCGGTGGAGATTTCGTGCGCAACGTCAAGCAGGCGATCGATCTGCTCGGCCAGCTACGACATGTTGGTGTGCCGGCTCTGACGACAACCGCAGAAACAGCGATGGATCTGCTGCGCCGGGGCATCGTCGACGCGTGACAATGGTCGATGTGGCAGCACTAGGCTCACCCTATTCATTCTCGCCGTAGGACGCGCCGTGTCAGATGTGTTGGGTCCCGCCGTCATCATCGCTAATCCTGCCGCTGGCGTTGGTGACGGAGGAGTCCTCCAACGGTTGCGCGCCGGGTTGGACGCCCAGCAGTTCGACTACGAAATGATCATCACTGAAGCTCGCGGTCATGCCACACAGCTGGCGCGTGATGCGGTGTTGTCAAAGAATCGGCGATACGTCATTGCCGTTGGTGGCGACGGCACGGTGCATGAGGTTGTCAATGGTCTCGTCGATGCAGAGCAAGGTGCCGCGATCGCGGACGGTCTGGTGCTGGGAGTTGTCAGTGCGGGCAGCGGGGCCGATTTCGCCCGCACCTTCGGATTGGATCGACCGCCCGAGAAACTTGTGCCGCACCTGGTCAGCGAAACATCCATGCCGGTCGATCTAGGTCGGGTGCGCGCAACGACGCCGTTGGGGGATGTGCGCGCGGCAGTGTTTGCCAATGTTGCCGAGGCTGGTTTCGGGGGCAAGGTGGCGGGGATCGCTGCGCGGCTTCCCCGTCAACTCGGTCCGGCGCGGTACGCGGCCGGGATTGTCGTCGGCTGGGGAGGGTTCAGGCGGGTCGAAACCACCATCGTGATCGACACCACCGAGCGCACCGAACGGGTCTGCAACGTCGTGGTCGCCAACGGCCAATTTTTCGGCGGCGGGATGCACGTTGCGCCGCGTGCGCTGCCTAATGACGGGGTGTTTTCTGTCCAATTATGGGGTGGCAGCGTCACTGACGTCATTCGTGCGTCCCGGCAGTTGCGCACTGGAGCTCACCTGCAGCGTCCGGATGTGCGCAGTTGGAACAGCTCGACGGTGACGATCCAATCGCAGCGGCCGTTGATCGTCGAAGCTGACGGAGAACGTATTGGCGTCACACCAGCGTCGTTCGATGTTCTGCCGGCGGCCATCGCCGTAAAGATCTGAACGCCGGATCGACGAAGGTAAAGGAGCACGGTGAATCGATTGGCTCGGCTGCAGGCCGTGATGGCACGAAACGACGTCGATGTGTTCATCGCCGGTCCGAGTGCTGATCTCGCGTACTTGATCGGTTATCACGCGCTACCACTTGAGCGGCTGACGCTGCTGGTGATTCCGGTCACCGGTGACGCGACCCTGGTGGTGCCGAAACTTGAGGAGTCACGCGCACGAGAAAGCGGAGCCCACCAGTTTGCCGATGTGGTCACGTGGAACGAAACTGACGATCCTGGTGAACTTGCCGCTCACGTGATCGGTCGTGCTGCATCCCACGTTGCCGTCCAGGACCGGCTGTGGTCGTCATTTACCCTTGATCTCCAGCAGCGGTTACAACTGGCGCAATGGCAACCAGGTTCGCCATTGACGGCGACATTACGCCAGATCAAAGACGCCGATGAGATCGCGGCGCTACGCCAGGTTGCGCGCGCGATCGATGCAGTCCATCAGCAGGTTGCCGCGCTGCTCGTCCCCGGTCGCCGTGAAGCTGAAGTCGGGCGAGACATCGGCGACTTGATTCTCCAGACACACGACACCATAAATTTCGTCATCGTGGCTAGCGGGCCGAACGGCGCGTCACCGCATCACGAGACTGGCGACCGGGTGTTGCAGCCCAACGACCAGGTCGTTGTCGACATCGGGGGCACACTCGAGGGGTATTGCTCGGACGTGACGCGTAACTACGTCATTGGCGATCTCGACGATGAATACCAGCTCGTGCATGATGTGGTTGCCGCAGCGCAACGCGCCGCTATCGATGCGATTGCTTCGGGAGTGGCGGCGCAAGATGTCGATGCGGCAGCACGGCGCGTAATTGACGATGCTGGCTTCGGCGGCGCGTTCATCCATCGGACTGGTCACGGGATTGGCATGGAGGAGCACGAAGCGCCGTGGATCGTGGCGGGAAATACGAACGAGCTGCAAACTGGTATGACGTTTTCGATCGAGCCTGGGATCTACCTCGACGGCCGGTTCGGCGTGCGGATCGAAGATATCGTCGTGTGCACCGACGTTGGCGTCGACGTGCTCAATGAACTGCCGGCCGGACCGGTGATGTGCGGTGGAACTGCGGCGTAACGGCCCGTTGGTGGCAGCGGTCGGCGTATCCTGGTGCGTGGCAAAGGAACGGCGATGCAATTGCATGTACGTCGAGCCCGGATCGAGGAGATTCGTGCGTTGGCCGACGAGTACCGCCAGGAACAGATAGGTGAACTCGATGTTGCGGCAGACGTATCGTTGCCACAGGGCGGTGTGTTCTGGATCGCCGAAAACGATGCTGGAACACCAGTCGGCTATGCAGCAGCGGCGCTGGGACCGTCCGGTTGCACAGTCGGTCCGATCTACACACGTCCGCAAGCACGGCGACACGGCGTCGGCAGGGCCCTGATCGAGGCAATCCAGGCATGGGCCATTGATACGCGTGTGCCCATCGTTGAGATTTCTGTAGCTGCACCAAACCATGTGGGCCGGGCGTTCCTTGAGTCCCTGGGTTATCAGCCCCGTCGCATCGTGATGTCGCTGACGCCAGCGGTGCTTGATGACTGACGAAGATCGAAGGCGAACCATTCGCCGTATCGTGCTCGTCGGGCCCACGCTCGGAGCGCTCAGCGCAGTGGTTGTGGCGATCCTGGGCCACGGTGGTCGCGTCGGCTTCGTTGTCATGCTCATGGGAGTGGCTGTCGGGTCGCTGATGGCAGCATTCGTCGGCACGATCGGTGCCATCGTCGACGAAGTACGCCGCGCCCGCGTCTCGCGACGCCGTGTCGCGCTGGTGCTCAGCAACTATGCTGCGGCGGCATTCATCGTTGTCGCCCTTGGATCACTGCCAGGTACATGACCAGACGGTCGGGGGTGTGCGACATGCCCGCGAATACGGCGTAGCATGCTGGCATGCCGACGACACGGGAGAACGACCGGCGTGAACAGGCCTCGGTGGCATCGTGGCTGAAACGGCGACGAATCCACACACCATAGTTGCTGAAGCGGAGACACGGGGACGCGGACCACGCGGCACGCTCATTACTGCTGATCGTGTCGTTACGCTTGGACACGCACGCACCACAGCGACCGCGGTCATCGTTCGCGGTTCACGCGTGGTGTGGGTTGGTGATGACGTTGAACAGGCACCACCACACCAGGATCGGATCGACCTAGACGGTTGCGTCCTCGGTCCAGCGTTCGTCGATGCGCACGTTCACATGACCCCGACCGGATTGATGCGGACCGGCTTGGATCTGGCCGATGTGGCCTCTGGCGCCGAAGTTCTGCATGCCGTTCGCTCGTATGCCGCCCACCACACCGGTCGGGTCATCTGGGGGCACGGACTTGACCCGCACGGGTTTGAAGACGAGTTGCCAACACCTGACGAGCTGGCGCACGTCGCCGCCGGTAAAGCGATCTTCTTGTCACGCGTCGACGGACATGCCTGCTTTGTCGATCGGCGCACGTTGGCTTCGGCCCCACTGGCACGCGCGGAAGGCGTCGAGCGTAATCCATCAGGTGTGCCGACTGGCATGCTGCGGCGCGAAGCGAATCACATTATGCGGCGTTGGAGCGTTGGTGCCATGGCAGAGGCCGAACTCGCTGACGCACGGCGAGCAGCAGTGGGCCACGCGGCATCGTTGGGAATCGGCTCCGTCCACGAAATGGGTGGCCCCGACATGATGGGACTCGCCGACTTCGATGCGTGGGTGGTGGGGGACTGGCCGATCGAAGTGGTGCCATATTGGGGTGAGCTGGCCATCGACATCCCACTGTCGCGTGATTTGCGTCACGCGGGCGGCGATGTGTTCCTCGACGGCTCGTTTGGTGCGCACACCGCAGCGCTATCCGAACCGTACGAAGACGCAGCGCATACGTGCGGCAACCTCGAATTCGACGACGAAACGGTCACAAACTTCTACCTCGAAGCGGCCGCTGCTGGGCTGCAGGCCGGTGTTCACGCGATTGGTGATTCCGCACTACGTCAGGTTGTGCGATGCCTCCGATCCGCCGATGAGACGATTAGACGCCGCGGCGCTCCCGACACGATCCGCCGTACCCGTCATCGCATCGAACACGCAGAACTGTTACCGCCGGACCTGTTCGACGACCTTGCTGAACTGGGAGTCGTCATATCCGCGCAGCCCGCGTTCGAAGCGCGCTGGGGAGGCCCGAACGGCATGTATGCCACCCGGCTCGGGACGCAACGGGCATCGTGGACCAACCCGCATCGTGCGCTCGCCGACCGTGGTATCGGCATCGCGTTCGGGTCCGACGCAAACGTCACCCCTCTGGATCCCTGGGGAACAATCCACGCGGCAGAGAATCGACATTTCCACCAGCATGCGGTCAGCCGCATGGAGGCCGTCTCGATGTCGACCCTTGGAGGGCGACACGCTGCCAAGCAGGAACGCTATGTCGGCGTGGTTCGAGCCGGCATGCGGGCCGATCTTGCGGCGTTCGAAGGTGATCCGTACGCCGCGGCCGATCCGCGGAATGCTCGCTGTGTGCTGACAATCGTGCATGGTCGGGTTGCCTATGGCAACGCACCGCTGCCTGATGGTGACGGACGGTGTAGCTAGCTCGCATTGCATGTTCGGTGCCGAGTCTGGTACGAAGCGCGTTCGTTGGCCCCATGGTGGTCGAGCAGGAGGTCGTAGGTGGCCGGGCGTTCTTCATCAGATGATGCTGCCGCCACGTCCCCACAGGACGATGGCGCAGGGGACGAAATGGTGGAAGTTGACGTCGCAGACGTCTTGGATGGCCTCGATGATCCCGATTTGGATGAGGCCGATATTGACGCGTCTGAACTTGAAGGCGACCTCGACACCCTCGACGACGATATCGACGACATCGGCGACGGTGATGAAGATGTTGCCGTCTTGCCTGAGGAAGCCGACGACGATCTCGATACCAGCGAACTGGTGGCAGCCGTTGCGACCGCGGCCGAAGTCTTCGACGACGAAGATCTGGCAACGGTCGTCGAAGATGCAGACGACGATGATCTCGACGGCATTCGCGAAGGCGAGTTTGTGTGTCGATCCTGCTATCTGGCGAAACGGGACACCCAGCTAGCCGACGCGAAGGCGATGCTCTGTCGCGACTGCGCCTGATCAACCCAACGGCAGCGGCCTCGGTCGCGTTCGCGGCGGCTGCCGGTGGCGCGCTCATGCTGTCACACCCGCCGACGCGATGGTGGTGGCTGACGTTCCTGCACGTGCCATTATTGCTGATTGCGCTCATGCTCGACCGGTCGCAGCGACCACGTGCACGCGGTGCACTCCTAGGTATGATCGCTGGCGCGGCGTGCTATGGACCGCTCCTGAGTTGGCTGATCGCACCAGCAGGCTGGATCGGCTGGTTCCTGCTTGTTGCCGTCCAGATCGCCTGGATGGCGTTTTTTGGCGTTCTGATGGTGCGCTACCTCGACTCCTTCCTGCTGCCGTTGATCGCGGCCGTGGCGATGACCGGGCTGGATGCGTGGCGTTCGATCTGGCCGATGAACGGATTCGAGTGGGGTGCCATCGCCTACGCCCACGTGGACGATTCATGGCTTCTGCCGGTCGCGCGAGTCCTCGGCGGTCGCGGGATCACGTTTTTGGTCGTGCTGATCTCGGTCGCCGCACTTGTTGTGTTGCGCGGGCTCGTTGATTATCAGCGAGGTGCAGCCGCCAATACACCAGAGGATCTCGTGCGCTCGCAACGCGTCCCTCTGGCGACCTTAGCCATCGGGGTGCTGATGGGCGCGATGTTGGTTTCCGATGCGCCCCCGGAACGTGACCGTGTGGACGTCCTGCTGGTACAGGGGCACGATGTACGATTTTGGGAGCAACCCGAGCCACGCCTGTTCGAAACCGTAACTGCAGCTATGCACGAATTGACGCTGGAGGCGCTGGCTGATCAACCGCCACCCGATGTCGTCGTCTGGCCCGAGAGTTCAATCGACCGCGATCCTGAATCCACCATCGGGCAAGCGCTCCTACCGTTCGTCGACCAAGCTGCGGCCGCCGCACCGGAATTGATCGCTGGAACCACACTCGATGGTCCGGATCCAGCCCGGAACCGATATGTCGCCGCTTCGCATTACCGTGACGGATTCAACGAGGTCGATCGTTACGTGAAACGCCGGCTCGTACCGTTTGGTGAGTACGTGCCAATGCGGCGCTGGCTCGACTGGTTTCCGCCGTTGGAACAGATACCGCGAGACGCGCTGGCCGGCTCCGAACCGGGCGTGATGGAATTGCGTGACGGCAGCAGATTTGCGGTGGTCATCTGCTTCGAGACCCTGTTCACGTCACTGGTTCGTGACAACGTGCTCGGTGACGGTCAGCCAGCGCAGGCGATCTTGACGTTGACCAATGACGCTTCGTTTCGTGAGACCGCCGAGCCGGATCAGCACCTGGCGCAAAGTCAATTGCGAGCGATTGAAACGGGACGGTGGGTGGTTCACGGCGCAATTTCTGGCTCGTCGGCGTTCGTTGACCCTCATGGCGTCATCCACGATGCCACACCGCTGTTCACCCAGACGACGATTCGTCGGTCAATTGGACTCGTTGATGACCTCACGCCATACTTGCGTGTTGGCGATATCGTTGGGGTCTTCACACGAATTGGCGTCTTGGGCCTGGTTGCGGTTGGATTCGCTAGCCGAAGGCAGCGACAGGCCGTAGCTGGCCTGTCCGAAACCTCAGTTCGGGTCGGGTAGCCTCGCGCAGCGCATGCGACCACGCCGATCATGCCCCCGTCGTCCAGCGGCCTAGGATTCCACCCTTTCAAGGTGGCGACGCCGGTTCGAATCCGGTCGGGGGTACCATCTGCCGTTAGTGAGACTGCCCGTATTGAGGAGTCCCGTGGCAACCAAGATCGAAGTCCAAGTCCCGGCCGAGCGCCAGAAAGCGGCGCAGGCCGCGGGAAATTTCGAACTCGACGACCTCCCTGGGCGATTGGCGACGCCAGACGGTGCTGTCCGTGTGGGCAAGACCCCGAAACAGGACAAGGCGCTCAAGACGGTGCGCTCGCTGTCGGGCATCACCAAGCTGACACCGGGGCAGGTCATTGCCAATTACGGCAAGTCCGAATCGCGGTGGGCAACCACGTATCAGAAACGACGGGCGGGAACCGCCGAGTTTCACGAGTTGCTGTCGTATGCCCGCCAGATCATCGGGCTGGACGACGACGGCCAGCTGCTGATTTGCCTCATGGGACATGCCGGACAGGGTCCGTGCATTCCGCTGTGGGTCCCACGTGACGAAGTCACGTTGACGGTGCAACCCAACGACATCATCCTGCGTTTCGATGACATGTCGTTTGACTGGTGAACCCGCTTCGATGGCGTGAATTTGCCAATGCTCTAGCTGACGTTGCCGATGCGATCACGACGGCTGCGTTCAGGTCCTCATTTCGTGTGGACACCAAGTCTGATGGAACATGGGTTACCAACATTGATCGCGATGTCGAACAGGCATTGCGCCAACAGATCGCTGACGAATTTCCCGAACATGCCGTGTTAGGTGAAGAGGACGGGCGTATCGGCGATCCCTCGGCACCGACATGGATTATCGACCCGATTGACGGGACGACCAATTTTGTCAAGGGCAATCCCATCTTTGCAACGCTTATCGCGTTGCAGGTCGAAGGCGTCGAGGTCGCGGCGGCTGTATCAGCGCCGGCGCTGTCCTCGCGCTGGGATGCCGCGAAGGGCTGGCCGAGCCGACAGAGCGGCCGCGAGATCCAGGTGAGCTCGGTTGCTTCACTGGATGCGGCAGAAGTGTCGTTCGGCGGCTGGCGCTATTTTGCCGACAACGGGTTGGCAGACAACCTCAATCAGCTTGCTGGCGCGACCGCACGCCAACGGGGGTACGGCGACTTCTGGCAGCACTGCCTGGTGGCGTCGGGCAGCACCGATATTGCGGTCGAGGCCGATGTCAACATCTGGGATCTGGCGGCCGTCAAGGCCGTCGTTGAAGGCGCAGGCGGGACGTTCACGTCACTCGACGGTGAGGCCACTGCGGCTGGTGGTAGCGCAATCAGCACCAATGGTCTGCTTCACGAGGATGTCCTGGCCGTGATGCAAGCGCGGGCCTGAGCGCCGGCTGATCGTCGCCCAAACCGTAGGATCGGTGACGCAGCCGTGATGAACCGTTTGTCATGCACGGCTTGACCGAACGTCGCTCGGCGAGCACACTCCCGAGGTGCCAACGCACGACTGTGTGCGTTAAGCGAGACGGAAGGCGAGTGGGTGGCCGACGGTGGGGACCGTACGCAACGATCTAGTGGTTCACGCACGCTGTCTCGCGGGCTCGCGTTGCTGACTGCACTCGGAGATGAAGCTGATGGGGCGACCGTATCCGGGCTGGCCGAAGCAACCGGACTGGATCGGGCGGTTCTGTATCGGTTGCTTGACACGTTGACCAGCGAAGGCTTTGTGACACGCGATTCGGATACTCGCAAGTATCGGCTGGGTTTGTCGATGCTTGAGCTGGGTGTTCGTGCGGCTCAAGGCCTCGAGGTTCGCCGGCTCGCCGGCCCAGCGTTGCGTGCCTTGTCTGACGACACCAACGAAACGGCCTGTCTGGCGGTGCGGGATCGGGACGATTTGGTCGTCGTTGAAGTCATCGAGCCCGGTGATCGGTTCGTGCAGGTCAATTATCGTGTCGGTTTTCGCCATCCGCTCGGGGTGGCAGCGCACGGCAAGGCTTTGCTGGCTTTCCTTCCCGAGGGTGCGCAGAATCAGGACCTGCAATCAGTCCGGCAGCGTGGCGTGGCCTACACGCGTGACGAGCTCGAGCCGGGCGCATCCGGAGTTGCCGCACCCGTTTTTGATCACACCGGCCGGGCAGTCGCTGCGGTGGGAATTGTCGCCCCAACGGCACGGTTGCCGGAACCAGAATCGATCGCGCTGCGGGTACTCAGGTCCGCACGCGAGATCAGCGAACGACTGGGCTGGCGGCCGCGCCGGTCATGAGTTCTTCTGCGCCTGTGGCCTCGGCCAACGATCGCGAGCTCGCCACGATTGAACTGTTGGGAGCCCTGGCGTATGGGCAACTGCGCGCATTCGAAGCGACGGCGCGCACCGTCCCGCATGCACCAACCACCAAGTTGGCGGATGAGCTGGCATCGTTTGCCGTTGGTGAGCATGAGCGGTATATCCGGCTGCGAGACGAACTGGCCCGCCGCACTGAACTGCCGGTTGCTGTAATGGATCGTCAGCGACATCGGTTTGACGACTATTTTGACCATGCGCCACTGACTGATTGGTTCGGTGCATCAATGTTCTTTGCCATCGGCTTGCCGATGGCGTCAGATTTTGGCCGAGCAATCGCGCCGGTTCTTCCTGCGGACCTGGCCAAGCTTGTGGTCGAGACGCTCGACCGCGGCGCGGCTGAGGCTCTCGCCGCTCAGCAAGCACGCGCCATTCTCACCGACGAAGCTGCGCGCCAGCGTGCACGGCACCTGCTTGCCGACATGCTCGGGCGAGCGCTGACCGGGTTTCAGGCGGTCATGGATGATACTGACGCCCTCATGGTCCTCCTGGATGCCGACCGGCGTCCCGGAGAATCCGGAGAACAGCGGGTCAAGCGTCTGGCCATTACGGTGCTCGAAGGCCATCGTCGACGCACGGTGGCACTAGGTCTTGAGGATCTGGATGACGACGAGGACTAATCCATCATCGGTGTCGAACGCTGGATCACGCGGTCGCTGGCGGGCGTCAGAGAGCCGGTGGATATGGCTGCACGATTTCAAGATGTATCCCGTCCCATTCGGGATCCCGGTAAGGATGGTCAGCGCGTTGATGGCCTCCACGCGATTCGGTGCGACGCAATGCGGAGATTGCGATTGCCCGGGAGGCGACAAACGCATGGTGCAGTTCGACCGTCTGAGGCGTTGCCATCCACGGTTGCTGGCGGCAAGCGTGCAGCCATGAGGTCACGTCGGCAACAAAGCTTCGCAGACGGTTCTCGTGGCGAACTGGCCCGACGTCTTCGAGCATGCGTTGGCGCAGCGCAGCACGTGTCACTGGCATCGGCGGCCCACTGGGTTCGCCCGAGGTCATCCAGGACGCTGCGTCGTCGCCGCGACGTGACATTGCGGTCGTGGTCGGTGTGACCAGGTCCTCCACAGCTGCTGTGGCGGCGCGAGCCCCGAACACGAGGGCTTCCGACAACGAATTTCCGGCCATGCGGTTGGCACCGTGGACGCCCGTCGAGGCAACTTCACCACATGCCAGCAGGCCCGGCCTTGACGTACGGGTCCACAAGTCGGTGCGAACACCACCCATGTGATAGTGCGCGGCGGGACTTACTGGTACGCGCTGTGATGCCATGTCGAAGCCCTGCTGGCCGGCGAACGCGACGGCGCTAGGAAACTCGTGGGTGAGGCGGTCGCTGCCCAGCATGGTGGCATCGAGGTATGCGAGACCTTCCGGTTGCTGCATGATGGCATGGGCGACGACATGGCGGGGTGCAAGTTCTGCATCAGGGTGCTCGGCGAGCATGAACCGGTCGCCATGCTTGTCGTGGAGCGTCGCTCCCGCACCACGCAATGCTTCGGTCAATAGGAATCGTCGTGTGCTCGACGTTGCCATGGCCGTGGGATGAAACTGAACGAATTCAACATCACGAACGGCGACTCCGGCATTGATCGCCAGCGAAAGTCCGTCGGCGGTCGCTCCGTTGGGATTCGTCGTCGCTGCGTAGAGGCCGCCGCAGCCACCTGTCGCAAGGATGACGCAACCAGCGACAACCTGGACGGTGCGGCCACCCGTGTTGACGTCTGCACGATCGATACGCCCATTGCCGCCGAGGGCCGTCACGATCCCTGCAAGTCGACGGACCCGTGGGGCCGCAGCGGCGCGCAATGCGCGGATCAGTTCCGCCCCGGTCGCGTCGGCCCGTTTGACCGATCTCGCGACGTGTTGGCCGCCTTCGCGTGCCAGCTCGAGATGTCCAGCGTTGTCGACGTCGAAATTGGCACCAAGTTGTCGCAGTCGGTCAACATGGCCGCCAATTTCATTAGCGAGAACGCGGGCAGCGGCTTCATCGACCAAGCCGTCGCCAGCGGCGACCGTGTCAGCAACATGACGTTGGGGACTGTCGTCGGGACCGAGCGCGGCGGCGAAACCACCCTGCGCCCACGGTGAAGAACCTTGTTGCCCGCTGGGGTTGCCCTTGTCAGCCACAACGATGTCAAGCCCGTGGGGCAACATTAGCGCCGCATACAGGCCGGCAGCACCGGCACCGACGATGAGAACATCGCAGGTGAGCACGTCAGCAGTGACGTCAGCCTCGGCAGGCATTTGCACGGTGGTCTCCGGCTAGCTGGATGCAGGCACGCCGTACTTGGCGCGAAACGCCGGGAGGTCGAGTTCGTCGAGGTCATCTTGCAGTTGTTCGTGGAACTCATGCGCCTGTTGTTCGTCGGAAAAGCTTTGGGCCCAGATCAGTGCGCCGGTGCTGATGACTTGCAGTTGGACGTCGAACATCACGCCGTCGTACCCGGTGCGGTGTCGCGTCAGAGCGCGAAACCGGTCACTAGGGGTTGATTCGTCGCCCACCAAGACCTCGCATAGTTGTCAGGCCGTGCGTGCTTGTCGCACGTTCGCGGGAGACGGTAGCCGACCGGCTGCCGATAGCATCGATCCACCGATGTTGAAGGACCCACGTGAAGGTGTACACCAAACGGGGCGACGACGGCACGACCGGGTTGCTCTACGGCGGTCGTATCCCCAAGGACGACCTGCGAACGAACGCGTACGGCACCGTCGATGAAACCTGCAGCATGCTCGGCATGGCGCGAGCTGAGTTGCCCGCTGACAGTGTCGTACACGAGGTCGTTCTGCGCGTGCAGCGCGAGATGTTCATGCTCGGTGCCCAGTTGGCAACGGCGGTCGACAACTGGGATCGGCTCGAGGTCGGCATCAGCCGTATCGATGCTTCGATGGTCGATGCTCTCGACAGCTTGATCGACGCCAGCGTCGAGCGGCATCCGCTGCCGCAGGAATTTGTTGTACCCGGTGGCAATCGCGCGAGTGCGGCGCTTGACGTCGCGCGGACGATCTGTCGGCGAGCGGAACGGCACGTCGTTGCCTTACACCGCTCTAGCCCGCTTCCCGATGACAGCCCGCTGCGCTATTTGAACCGGTGCGCCGACCTGCTGTACGTGTTGGCCCGGGAAGTTGAAGGCGAGCACGTGCCGTCACGAACGTCGCAGGCGTGACTATGTGGCACGCCGTGGCGTTGCGTTCGTCATTCAGTATCGATGTTCGGGTCCTGGATACTCGCCGTCCGCGACCTCGGCCTGGTACGCCTTGACCGCATCGCCAATCACTGATCGCAAGTCGGCGTATGGCTTGACGAACCTGGGTAATGGTCCGGTCGTCAACCCAAGCAGATCGTGCCACACCAGCACCTGCCCATCGGTGTGCGGACCGGCGCCGATGCCGATGGTCGGTATGTCGACAGCATCGGTGACTTGCTGGCCCAATTCGGCGGGAATGCATTCGAGAACCAGTGAGAACGCGCCGGCATCGGCCAAGGCACACGCATCCTCGACGATTTGCGTGGCTGCTGTCTCATCTCGTCCCTGTACTTTAAAACCACCGAACTGATTGACCGACTGCGGCGTCAGGCCCAGATGGCCCATCACGGGGATCCCTGCGTCGACAAGTTGCGCCGTGGTCTGGACAACCCGCTGACCACCTTCGATCTTGACCGCGTTCGCGCCACCTTCTTTGAGCATGCGGGTTGCTGACTCAAGCGCCTGCGTGGGGCCTTGTTGGTAGCTGCCGAACGGCAGATCACCGACGACCAGCGCATGTTGTGTGCCGCGGCGAACCGCACGCGTGTGGTGGATCATTTCCTCAAGGGTGACTGGCACCGTCGAGTCGTAGCCGAGCACCACCATGGCGAGCGAATCGCCGACGAGCAGGACCGGAACGCCGCTACGGTCGAGGATGTCAGCGGCATTGGCGTCATAGGCGGTAACCATGACAAACTTGTCACCTTGAGCTTTTGCGTGGGCGAGATCGTGGATCGTCACCGGACGGTCCGAGGCAAGTACGTGCGCTGGTCCAGCGTTCTTGCCCACAGAAGAGTGAACACTCATTCGATTTCCTCCTGCCAGCCCATCATCGTGGGTCCAGCGGTACGTGCAGTGTGCCTCATCGGCCGGCGATTTTCACGTTTGCCGGTTGGTCCACCCGTTGGTGATGGGCATGCGCCGGTCACGACCGAACGCGCGCGTTGTGATCTTGGGGCCCGGCGCTGCCTGCCGGCGTTTGTATTCCGCCCGGTCAATCATTTCGAGCACACCTTCAACGGTGGTTTGGTCATAGCCGGCTGAGACGATCGTGGCGATGTCATCGTCGCGTTCCACGTACGCCGCGATGATGCCGTCGAGTACCTCGTAGTCAGGCAGCGAATCCTGGTCGAGTTGGCCTGGACGCAGCTCAGCCGACGGAGGCTTATCGATGCTGGACTGCGGAATGACGATGCCGTGCTGATTGCGCCAAGTCGCCAGCGTGTAGACCAACGTCTTGGCGACATCTTTGAGTGGAGCAAAACCACCGGCCATGTCGCCGTACAGCGTTGCATACCCAACGGCATATTCCGACTTGTTCCCGGTGGTCAGCACGACAGCGCCACGTTCGTTTGATAACGCCATCAACAGCACGCCGCGCACGCGGGCTTGCAGGTTCTCATAAGCCAACCCCGGTTGGGCCTCAGCCTGGTCGAAGCCGGTGACGACGAGTGAGCCCAACGTGTTGCTAGCGGCGGTCAACAGCGACTCGACTGGCAGCGTCGTGATGTCGCAACCGAGGTTGTGCGCCAACGACAGCGCATCGTCAACCGAATGCTGTGACGAATATGGCGACGGCATCGCCACGCCGAGCACATGCTCGCGGCCAAGGGCATCGACGGCGACCGCCGCCGTGACCGCCGAATCGATACCACCAGACAGGCCCACTATCGCGTCGGTGAAGCCATTGCCATGGCAGTAGTCCCGTGTTGCACGAACCAGCGCGCGCCACACTTCCTCGACATCATCCAGGCGCGGGCGGACCTGCAACGGATCAAGCCGCGGACGCCGGTCGGGCCAACCCACCACCGTGGCTGATACGTGATGGTCGTGGCCGGGATTGACCGCCGTGCGGTCAGGATCAGCAGTGACGTCGAGGATCAGCAGATCTTCGTCGAACTGTGCACCGCGAGCGACGATGTCGCCGTTTGGTGCCGCGACCATCGAATCACCGTCGAACACGACTTCGTCGTGGCCGCCGACGACATTGCAGTATGCGACCCACGCATTGGCACGTGTCGCGTGGTGCCGTACCCACGCTTCACGTTCGGCACGCTTGCCACGGTGATACGGCGAGGCGTTCAGACTTACGAGCACACGCGCGCCACGATCTGCCGCTCGCTGCATCGGGCCAGCTTCGGTCCACAAGTCTTCGCAGATGGTGATGCCGACGCGCTCGTCGGCGATATCGATGACGCAAGGTGTATCAGCTGGCATGAAATATCGAGCTTCGTCGAACACACCGTAATTGGGCAATCGCAACTTGTCGTAATGGGCAACGACCCGGTTGTTGGCGATTACCGCGGCAGAATTCGTCAGATTACGTGTCGCCAAGGCAACATCCCAGTGGCCGGCGTCGGTTGCATCCCCGCGGCCGGCTCCTACATACCCTACGACGGCGGCGCTGTGGACTGGCCCGTGCTTCGCCAGATGATCTAGAGCAGCAAGATTTGCGTTGACGAACTCGCGTTTGAGCAGCAAGTCTTCTGGCGGATAGCCCGGGATCGTCAGTTCAGTGAACACCACCAGATCTGCGCCGGTCTCGGCAGCACGTTGCCAGACGTCCAGCACCTTTGCCACATTCCCGTCGATGTCCCCGACGCGTGCTGCGATCTGTCCCAAAGCGAGTCGCAAGGTCACCGCCACCGCCAATCAGTATTGAAACATTACGAAACCTGGTGGAAACGCGGCGACAACTGTCGGGAAATCACGCCTCCGTAGTGTCACTGACCGTACCGAACATTTGCGGCCATCGACCCGATGGACCCGACCTGGAGGCAGCCCTGTGTTACGACGCATATATCAACTCGGGCTGTTGGTGGTGGCGCTACTCGCCCTGTCAGCAGCACCAGCTCTTGCCGACGACGGCATGTCGTTCGACGATCTCGCGCTCGCCGCGATGGTTTTGTATCTGATGGTCGCGACGGTTCTCGTCTTTTTGATGCACGCCGGTTTTGCAATGCTCGAAACCGGGCTGACGCGCAGCAAGAACGCCGCGAACATCATTGGCAAGAATCTCATGACGATTTCGATCGGCATGCTGGCCTACTACGCGATCGGTTGGGGCCTGATGTACGGCGAACAGGTCGCTGGACTGTTCGGTGCCGACAACTTCTTCCTCATCGGGGGCTCGTACGACCCGGATGCCACATTGGAAATGGACTTCGCGTTTCAGGCGATGTTTGCAGCTACCGCTGCCACCATCGTGTCTGGCGCCGTTGCCGAACGGATGAAGTTTGGCGCGTACGTGACGGTCGCAGTGGTGATGACTGCGGTCATCTATCCGATTGTGGGAGCATGGACCTGGGGTGGGGGATGGGTCGATGCGCTCGGTTTTTCCGACTTTGCCGGCTCAACCATTGTGCACATGACGGGTGGTGTCGCCGCGTTGGTCGGTACAGCGTTTCTGGGTCCCCGAATCGGCAAGTACGACCGGACCACCGGTGAGGCACGTGCGTTGCCAGGTCATTCCATCCCGCTGGTGGCGCTAGGAACCCTGCTGCTGTTCTTCGGCTGGTTTGGCTTCAACGGCGGATCGGTTTTGGAACTCGACGGACCAACTATCGCTGCGGTCATCGTTACCACCGCCCTGGCGGGTGGCGCCGGCGGGACCGCTGCAGCGTTCTACACGAGGCTGCGTGGCGGCAAGTGGGACGTCGCGATGATGGCCAACGGCATCCTCGCCGGTTTGGTAGGCATTACTGCTGGAGCTGACGCTGTCACCAACAACATGGCCGTGCTTGTCGGATTGCTTGCGGGTGTGCTGGTGGCGGTTTCGGTCACCACGTTTGACCGGCTTCGCATCGACGACCCGGTTGGTGCAATCAGCGTGCATGGCACCTGTGGCATTCTTGGGACCTTGTGGGTTGGTTTGGCCGCAACCGAAGGTGGCCTGTTCTACGGTGGCGGCATGGAGTTGCTCATCGCCCAAGTCATCGGCATCGTCAGTGTTGCTGCCTGGGTTGCTGTTGCATCGGCAGTGCTCTTTGGAACACTAAAGTCGCTCGGTCAGCTGCGGGTGTCCGAAGAAGAAGAGATCGAAGGTCTCGACGTGCACGAGCACGG
>JBBDVU010000069.1:0-3771 GCA_040903225.1 Nitriliruptoraceae bacterium
CAACGATGCAGCGCAGCTCGTGACGCGAGCATTCAAGTCCACCGGTAGCAGTATCCGAATGACACTCGATCCTGCCGAAGTTGAGCTGCTGTCGAATCTGCGCGACGGGTTAGAAGCCGCACTCGACGACGACGACGCTTCCGATCCGGTGGTTCGCCGCCTGTTTCCGGACCCGGTCGACGATGATCCGCAAGCCAATCGCGAACTCCACGAACTGTTGCACGACGACCTGTTGGCAAGTCGCAGGGAGGCGCTTGGGCGCATGATGTCCATTATTGGACGCGGCGAACTCCATCGAGGCAAGGTTCGTATCGAACTTGTCGATGACGAACCGCAGGTCGTATTGAACGTCGTCAATGATGTCCGGCTGGCCATCGGCGCCCGGATCGGCATCGAACGCCCGAACTTCAATCCGGCTGACGAGCAGACCGAGTACCGATTGGCAATTATGAACCATCTCGGATGGCTCCAGGAACAGCTGCTGTCGGTCATCGATCCTGCAGCTGTGGAGATCCATCGGCTTGATCCGCCTGACGAGGGGAGCGATCAGTGACTTCAGTGCAAACCGAACGGCCCCAGCACGCAGCTGTCGGGTTGGCCATCAGCGAAGACCTACCGATCCGTCAGCATCGTCTGATCGCCCGCACCGTCGAAGAACTGGGTTTGGCATCGTTGTGGACGAATGAAGCGCAAGGTCGCGACGCGCTGCATCTGTGTCACGCGTGGGCTACCGAGACGACCACGCTGCAACTTGGTATCGGGGTCTTGCCATTGTGGACCCGCTCGCCGGCACAGTTGGCCATGGCCGCGGCCACGGTTCAGGATGCGTCGCACAATCGCCTGTTGCTGGGGGTGGGCGTCAGCCATCCAGCGACGATGGGTCCGTGGCACGGGGCCGCGTATCGCAAGCCCGTGACTGCCTGCCGTGAGGCGTTAGAGATTCTCGAGCAAGTGTTCTCTGGCGAGCGCACGGACTACGTGGGTGACGTCTATCGATGCGAACGTTTCGTCCTTCAGATGACGCCACTGCCGCAACGGCCGCCCACCTACCTGGCAGCTATGGGACCCAAAATGCTCGCGTTGGCAGGCACACACGCTGATGGGGTGCTGCTGAACTGGTCGGATCCCAACGAGGTCGCACGGGCTAGCACAACCATCCGCGAGGCCGCTGAACGGGAAGGCCGAGACCCGCATCAGATCGACATTGCCGCATACGTACGTGTATGTGTTGCTGACAAGCGTGACGACGCTGTTGCGGCGCTGGCACGTGAACTGTCCGCGTACGGTCGGCTAGAAGCATACGCGGCACACTTCTCGCGACAAGGTCACGGTCCGGCGCTGGAGCGAGCCGCAGAAGCAAAACGGGCTGGTGCTGACGGTTATGGGCTCGCAGAAGCGCTCGGCGAGGAAACGTTGGCCGCATTTGGGTGGGTCGGCACGCCAGGCGACGATCCGGCTCCGGCGGTTGCCCGTTGGAGCGAAGCCGGGCTGACCCGATTTCTCGCGAGAGTGATTTCGGTTGGCGATCCTGCCAGCAACATTCAGCAGGCCGCTCGACTATTCGCTGCTGTCTGAAGCTCCGCGGACGATCCGACGGACTTCATCGACGCCGAGCAAGCTGGCCATCGCTAGATACATCAGACCGCACGCGGCGACACCAAGTAGGCCCGTGGCTCGCCACGGCAGCGTGACGGTTGTCGCCCACCAGCGAACCAGCAGTGCCGTTGCGACGCTGCTGGCTGCGGCAACGGCAACGAGGCCAAATTGACGCCCGAACATGAGCACGGGCCCAAACAGTCCGATGACGCGCCGCCGCAGCAGCGCAAACTCGAGCCACGCGCCGATCACCGACCCGAACGCCAATCCCGCAGCGCCCATGCGCAACAGATTCGCCTCGGCAGCTCGTTCACCTAGCGGGGCAACCGCCCAATGGATGTCGCCGACGACCCGGAATCCAGCTGCGGTGATTTCCACCGCGTCCAACGGCAGCATCGCGGCGACACCAACGATTCCGGCTGTGAACACCCGTACCAGCGCGTAGACCGCAGGTCGGCGGGCATCGCCAATGCCGTAGAGGACCGATTGCAACAACCGGGAATTCGTACTTGCCAGCAGCCCGATCGAATAGACGGCCAAAATCACGCCTACCTGGATTGCGTCGTCAGGCCCGAACCGTCCACCACCGAGAAGCGTTGCGACGACAGCATCACCCAACATCAGATAGCAGACCATGGTCGGTACGACGAAGAAGGTGACTCGCGACAGTCCCCGATTGAGCCGTCGACGAACCCGCTGCTGGTCAGCATGGTCCAAGGTCGACAAGGTCGGTAGTTCCGAAGCTGCGACGCTGATACCGAAGACCGAAATTGGCAGCAGATAGAGGACCTGGGCGTATCCAAGCGCAGCCACCGCACCAAACGCCAACAGCGAGGCCGCCAACAGGTCGACGTAGCCAGCAAGTTGGACCCCTCCGCGACCAACCACGACCTGGCCGAACCGTCGCACGACCAGGCGGACATGTAGCTGTCGCCACGGGAGTTGCCAGCGCAGCGGTCCAGCCAGGCGCAGCATCAGCGGTACTTGCACCAGCGCCTGTGCACCTGAGCCAGCAAGTGCGCCCCAACCCATTGCCTGCGCCAGACCGGTTTCGGTCATATGCATCAGGGCTGCCGCGACCACTGCAGCGACGATCGCGGCATTCCACAACACCGGGGCCACATAGGCGAGAAAGAACCGGCGATGAGAATTGAGAACCGCTAAGCACAACGCCGAAAAGACCAGTAGCCCGACACCCGGTGTCATGATGCGCACCAACGTGACGGTTGTCTCGAAACGGGCCGTGCCTGGCACGAAGCCCCATGCCAACAGCCGCGTGATAGGGCGAGCGAAGACAACGGTGGCGGTCACGATGACCGCGACGACGACCAGCAGCAGAGACGCAATGCCGGTAACCAGCCTGGCGGCATCCTCCTGGCGTCCGCGTGCGATCAGCCGGCTGTACACCGGGATGAATGACGCCGACAGAACCCCTTCACCTAGGAGGTTTTGCATCAGGTTCGGTACTCGCAATGCCGCGCGGAAGGCTTCAGCGCCAACGCCGGTTCCTAGGAAGCGCGCGGTGACGATTTCGCGGACCAGTCCAGCGATGCGCGACAACAAGATGCCGGCAGCAACGGCGTTCGAATTGCGCTGGAGATCACCGTCATCTGGAGGCGATCCCGATGGTGCGCTACCACTCACGGCAGTCTCGCCAACAGGCGTGATGCGCCAAGCTGTGCACACAGATGCGCGAATTCTTTGGTTGCGGCTGCCGAATAGGCGGTGTCGTCAGGTGTGCCAACTGGGACGTCGCCCCGCAGCGTGGCAAGGTCGCGGTACAACAGCGCATCGTTGAACTCGTCGGCAAGACGGTCCGCAAGTCGCCGCGCACCGCGAACGCTGATATCCCAGTCGTCGGAATCCGTCGGAATATCATCGATGTGGTGATAGCGCGCAAGGATGGTTGCCGTCGATTTTGCACCGAAGCCGGCAATACCCGGGATGCCATCGGCCGTGTCGCCCACCAACGCCAGGTAGTCGGGAATCGACGACGGAAGAACGCCGAACTTCTCGACGACCGCTGCCTGGTTGTACACCCGTCCACGTGCCCGATCGACCTGGATGATCCAGTCACCGCGGACAACCTGCGCCAGATATTTGTCTGGTGTCAGAATGCGGATTTGGTCGAGCGTCGGTGCGAACTGCATTGCCGCCGACGCCAATGCATCGTCG
>JBBDVU010000070.1:0-3759 GCA_040903225.1 Nitriliruptoraceae bacterium
CATGCGACGCGCGCTGCAATATGCGACGGCGTTCGATGCGGTGATTTGCAATCACGCTCAAGACCCGGCATTAACGGCAGGTGCCCAGATGCACGAAGGTGCCGTGTCGTCGGTGCTCGGCCTACCCGGCTGGCCGCACGAGGCCGAAGAAATCATGATTGCCCGGGATCTCATTCTGGCCGAAGGTGTCGGTGCCCGTTTGCATGTACCTCATGTGAGCACCGCCGGCTCAGTGGAACTGATTCGACTCGCCAAACATCGGGGAATAAGGGTGACGGCCGAAGTGACGCCACACCACTTGCTGCTCACTGACGATCTCGTCGCCTCCTACGACCCGGTGTTCAAAGTCAACCCTCCGGTCCGCCACCAACGTGATGTCGAAGCGGTTCGAGACGCGCTAGCCGACGGCACCATCGATGTGGTGGCAACCGACCATGCGCCGCATGCCCCGGAAGACAAAGATCAGGAGTGGGAGTTCGCGCCCTGCGGCATGCTCGGTCTTGAAACGGCGTTTGCTGTAGTCAACACCGTGATGGTCAACGGCGGTTATCTCGACCCGTTGACAGCGATGCAACGTATGAACGCGGCTCCAGCTCGCGTACGTAATGTCGGCGATCACGGCCTCGCACTTGATGCCGGGCTTCCCGCGAATGTCACGGTGGTCGACCCGGCAGCGACCTGGGAAATCAATCGCGGCGATCTGCATTCCCGTGCACACAACAGTCCCTACATCGGATTGACGTTACAAGGCAGGCCGGTGCACACGCTGCTGCACGGCCGCTTCACCCTGCGTGACGGCAACCTTGTTCAGGAGCAACCTGTATGACGGTCAACGCGCTGCTGGTGTTCGAAGACGGCACACACGTTCGCGGTCTCGGATTTGGTGCCACCGGCACGGTTTTTGGTGAAGCGGTGTTCAACACCGGAATGACCGGGTATCAGGAGGTGCTCACCGACCCGTCGTACCGGCGTCAGATCGTCATCATGACCAGTCCACACATCGGCAACTACGGCATGCACCCCGACGACCAAGAGTCGGATCGTATGCAGGTTGCGGGGTTCGTCGTGCGTGAAGCTGCTCGTCGGCCGTCGTCGTGGCGGTCGCACGGGAACCTGCGCGACAGCATGTTTTCCGCAGGAACCGTCGGCATCGAGGGCGTGGACACCCGCTGGCTGACGCGCACCCTGCGTGAACGAGGGGCCATGCGGGCTGCCATATCCACTGAAATTCTCGATGTCGATGAGTTGGTGGCGAAAACCGCAGACAGCCCCGGAATGCAAGGCGCCGAACTCGCCTCTGAAGTCACCACAGCAGCACCGTATGTGATCGAAGCCGACGACCAACAGCGATGCCGTATCGTCGCGATTGATTTTGGTATGAAACGCTCGATTGGCCGTCAACTAGCTGCACATGGGGCACAGGTGCACGTCCTGCCGGCCGACAGCACCGCAGACGACGTGTTAGCGCTTGAACCTGACGGTGTGATGCTCACCAATGGCCCCGGAGACCCTGCGGCGGTCAGAAACGGCATCGAGACCACGCATGCCTTGCTTGGCAACGTGCCGGTGTTTGGAATTTGCCTCGGGTCCCAGTTGCTTGGTCATGCGCTGGGCGCCGCGACGTACAAACTGCGATTCGGTCACCGGGGTATCAACCAGCCCGTGTTGCGCACCGCGGACCGTGTGGTTGAGATCACCTCACACAACCACGGTTTTGCTGTCGATCCGGCGGGGCTCGGCCGCGAGATTCGAGCTGGTGTGTTCGAAACCAGCGACTTTGGGAACGTGACGGTCTCGCATCGCAATCTCAACGACGACGTCTGTGAAGGACTCGATGCACCGGAGGTGCACGCATTCAGCGTGCAGTATCACCCGGAAGCGGCGCCAGGTCCCAGCGACGCCCACTACCTGTTCGACCGGTTTCTTGATCGCATCACCACTGTGAAAGGTGCTGCCTGATGCCTCGCCGCGGCGACATCCATTCTGTTCTCGTGCTCGGGTCCGGTCCCATTCAGATTGGCCAGGCCTGCGAGTTCGACTACTCAGGCACGCAAGCCTGCAAGGTGTTGCGTGAAGAAGGTCTGCGCGTCGTGCTGGTCAACTCGAACCCAGCAACGATCATGACCGATCCGGCATTTGCCGATGCCACCTATGTTGAGCCGCTGACCGTTGATGCGGTGCGTGCGATCATCGAGAAAGAACGGCCCGATGCGCTGCTGCCGACATTGGGTGGGCAGACAGCCTTGAACTTGGCGATCGACCTGGCCGCTGCAGGCGTACTCGACACCTACGGGGTTGAACTGCTCGGCGCAAACCTTGATGCGATCCAGACCGCTGAAGACCGTCAGAAGTTCCGCGAAGCCATGGACGAGATCGGACTGGAGTCGGCCCAGTCAACCTGTGTGCGCAGCGAAGACGAAGCGCAAGAAGCCGCCAAGATCTATGGGTTTCCCGTTGTCCTGCGGCCATCGTTCACGCTCGGTGGCAAAGGCGGAGGCATCGCATACAGCGCTGACGAACTGCGACACATGATCCGGCAGGGGCTTGCTGACTCGCCCGTTCACGAAGTCCTGGTCGAAGAGTCACTCATTGGCTGGAAAGAGTTTGAACTTGAGGTGATGCGGGACCATCACGACAACGCTGTCGTGATTTGTTGGATAGAAAATATCGACCCGATGGGTGTCCACACCGGCGATTCCATTACCGTCGCGCCGGCAATGACGCTGTCAGACCCCGAATTTCAACGTATGCGTGACGCGGCGTTCGCCATCATCCGCCGGATCGGTGTCGAAACCGGCGGTTCAAACGTCCAATTCGCCGTCGATCCTGCGACGGGGCGTCAAATCGTCATCGAAATGAACCCACGAGTCTCGCGATCGTCCGCGCTGGCGAGCAAGGCGACCGGGTTCCCGATTGCCAAGATCGCGGCAAAACTTGCGGTCGGCTACAGCCTCGACGAGATCGCGAACGACATCACCCGTGAAACCAAAGCCGCCTTCGAACCGAGTATCGACTATGTGGTTGTCAAGATTCCCCGGTTCGCGTTCGAAAAGTTCCGGGGGACCGATGACACATTGACGACCCGGATGAAGTCGGTCGGCGAAGCGATGTCAATCGGGCGTACGTTCAAGGAAGCGTTCAACAAGGCGCTGCGCAGCATGGAAGACGGCCGTATCGGCTTTGGTGCGGCAGCCCCCAATGACATCGACGATGACGAACTCGAGCGCTTGCTGGTCCGTCCGACGACTGATCGCCTCGATGCGGTCGACGAGGCGCTCACCCGTGGTTGGTCGATCGAGCGCATCAGTGATTTGTCGGGCTACGACCCGTGGTTTCTCGACCAAATGTTGCAGTTGGTGGAGCGCCGCCGTCGTCTGCGAGCGTTCGAACATCTCAAAGCGCTCGAGGCCGACGAACTGTTCGCGGCCAAGTCCGACGGTTTTTCGGATGCGTATCTCGCCGCGCTGCTCCGTACCGACGAAGCGGCCGTTCGCGCCAGGAGGCACGAACTGGGTGTGCGCCCGGTGTTCAAGACGGTCGATACCTGCGCCGCGGAGTTCGAGGCATATACGCCGTACCACTATTCAACCTACGACCGCGAAGATGAGGTACGCCCTTCCGAGCGGCCGAAAGTGGTGGTCCTCGGATCGGGACCCAACCGCATTGGCCAGGGCGTCGAGTTCGATTACTGCTGTGTGCACGCCGTGATGGCGTTGCGCGATGCCGGATTCGAAACGGTCATGATCAACTGCAACCCCG
>JBBDVU010000071.1:0-3676 GCA_040903225.1 Nitriliruptoraceae bacterium
ACATGCTCGAGCTGCAGGACACCGACATCAGTATCCGCAAACTGCAGCATCAGCTCGAGCGGTTGCCGCAACAGCAGCAACTGGATGCGGCTATCGCACGCATCGAAGACCTGCAACGGCAGCATGACGAGGTGGTCGTCGGGCTTGAGCAGGCACGTGCAGAGCAGCGGCAGCTCGAACGTGAGACCGACATCCTTACTGAACGTCGAGACTCCGAGCAGGTGCGCCTGTACGACGGAACAGTGACCAATCAGCGTGAGATGCGGTCGATCGAAGCCGAAATTGAGGCCACGATCAGGAGGATCTCCGAACACGAAGAACTGCTGTTTTCTTCGCTGGAAACCGTTGATCAACTCGAAACGCGCGAGGCGGAACTGGCTTCCGAGCTTGCTGCTGAGCGTACAAACGTCGAACAACTCACCGACGAACGCGACGAGGCGGCAGGGTCGTTACTCGTCGAGATTGCCGAACTCGATGTGGTTCGGGACCGGCAGGCCTCGGAACTTCCTGACGACTTGCGCGCACGATACGACCAAGTCGCGCAGCGAACCGGTGGTGTCGCCGTGGGGCGTTTGGACGGGCAAGCTTGCACGGCATGCCGAGTCGAAATGTCGATGGCCGATATTGGGGACCTGTTAGCGGGACCGGCGTTGACGACGTGCCCACAGTGCCGTCGCTTGTTGGTGGTTCCCGAATAATCCGGTCGCGCTCCGTCCCCGCCGTAACCACGGCTACAACACGTCACCGTTGGCGGTTCCCAATCGATCCATGCCGGCCGACTTGGCGTGATCCTTGGCGCGATCAGCCGCGCGTAGCACCGCGATTTCGTCATGACCGTCTTCCGGAAAACGCGCGATCCCGTACGACGCGTGGACTTCGAATCGCTCCCCGTCGGGGAGCGTGACCAACTCGTCGTGCAGCCGCTCAATAATACGTTGGACGGTGCTACGGCAACGTTCCTGATCGGCGTTGACCAACGCTATCGCCAGCTCGTCGCTACCAAGCCGCGACGCGAGAACATCGGGACCGACCGACCGTCGCAGGACGTGCGCTAGTGCCCGCATGGCTTCTGTTCCGGTCGGGTGGCCATACCGGTCGTTGAGTGCCCGCATACCGCGTATGTCGGCCAGCAGGATGACAAACGGCGTCGCGGCGTGTCGCAGAGCCCTGAGTTCGTCATAGAAGGCACGCACATTCAACAACCCCGTGACGGGGTCTTCGGTAACGGAACGCTGCATAGCTTGTTCGCGCTGCCGTTCGATCTGGGCGCCGGCAGCCCCGATCACCCCAACCATCAGCAGCGTTATCGCGCGAACGGCGTAGCCGGGCAGCTGCAGCACCGACCGGTCGTCGACCAAGTCGAGGAAGGTGTGCCCGGCGATGGCAATGACGGCGACGGTCATGGCTGCGCGTAGGCCAGCACTGACGCCAGCCAACAGGATGATCGGTGCGGCCAGCCAGGCGATCTGTGTGCCGAGGACGGTATGTCCAGCTAGTGTCAGTACGAGACTTCCGCCAAAGGCTGCGACCCGTCTTACGGGGCTATTGAGATGCTTCGCGGCTGTTGCGAGGATGCGTCGCGCGCGCGTGAGCGAACTTGGACGTGGCACGTCAATCCTCCGCCTGGAGCTCGGCAAGGCGGTCCAGGAATGCAACAACGGACGCAGGAGAACGTAGTCGCTCGGTTGCTTGGGTTGGTCGGTCGATCTCGCTAACGAAAATGCCGATACCTCGGTGATGTTCAGCGACGGCGAACGCGTCTTCATCGGTAACGTCGTCGCCGATCACCAACGGAAGCTTGCCAGGATAGGCATCGAGTAGCCATTCGAGTGCCTGGCCTTTGTCTGAGCCACGCGGCCTCATTTCGACCACCTGCTTGCCCTCCATGAGCGCGAACCCTGGTGGATCATGCCGTCGTTCGTCCAGTAGTGCACGGATCCGGGGCAGAAGTGCGCGGACGTCGTCGTTGGCTGCGAGCCGATAGTGGACCGCAAGCGAGGTCGGCTTGCGTTCGATGATCCATCCCTGCGCTGCGCCGACAAGACGGTGCAGGCGCTCCTCGATGGCGTCGAGTGTCGAGACGACGGAACCCGCGTCGACGAGTTGAACGATGGTCTGGTCGTGATCCCCAACTTCGGCGCCGTGACCGCCGACCAGCAGCACGGCAAGGCCTTCGAGGCGGTCGCGCAAGTCTTCCAGGTGCCGCCCGGACGAAATTACTACAGGCGTTCTGGCTGCCAGGCGAGTGATCGCGTTGAACGCGCCGGGACCCAGTGCAGCGTCATCGGGGTGGTCGACGATCGGCGCGAGCGTGCCGTCGAAGTCGAGCACGACAACGAAACGATCGACCTTTCCGATCGCATCTGCTAGCTCTGTTGGATCAGCCAGCGGGAGGTTCACGGCCGTCGGTGCCCTGCGATGATTGCGGCCAGTTCGTCCTCGACCCAGCGATAGACATTGGCCCGGTGAACAATTTCAGCCAGACGGCGGATGCGTGCACGTCGCTCGGCTTCGTCGATTTCGAGGGCCGATTCCATCAGCTGGCTCATCCCTTCGACGTCGAACGGATTGCACCGGACTGCATCGTCACCGAACTCGTCCGCCGTTCCACAAAATTCGGACAGCAGCAGCACGCCCGCGTCGCCGGCTGCCGCCTGCACGGTTACAAATTCCTTGGCGACCAGATTCATGCCGTCCTTGAGTGGCGTGACGCACATCACGTCGGCCAAGCGGTAGTACGCGGCGAGTCGCTCCCGGCTGATACTGCGGTACAGATAGTGCACCGGTACGTCGTGGCCGGGTTCGGTGAATCGGCCGTTGATACGACCAACTTCTGTCTCGACCTGGCGTCGCAAGTCGCGGTATTCCTTGACATCGTCGCGACTGGGAACTGCAACCTGCACGAATGCGACTTCTTTGCGCAGTGATTTGCGCCGTTCGAGCAGCAATTCGATGGACTGCAGCCGGTGACGTATTCCTTTGGTGTAGTCGAGTCGGTCAATGCCGAGAAATACCGTCCGTCCGGCAAACTGCTCGTGAAGTGCCGCGAGTTCGTGTTCGGTCTCGTCGGAAACGGCAAGATCTGCGAACTCCTGCGCATCGATCGAAATCGGATGAGCTGAAGCTTTGACGTGTCGTCCGTCGGGGTGGATGAGGGTGTCGCCGAGCGCGGTGATGCTCGGAAAGACGCGCTGGACCGAACGGATGAAGTTGTCCCGATAGCGCGCCGTGTGAAAGCCCACGCTGTCGGCGGCCAGCACGCCTGCCAGGAGTGCGTCGCGCCATGGGAGGCGCGCGATCGACTCCGGCGGCGGAAACGGCGTGTGCAGAAAGAATCCGACGGGACAGTCAGGCACGAGATTGCGGACCAGCTCAGGGGCCAACATTAGGTGGTAGTCCTGGATCCAAACGGTCGGCGTCTGCGGCGAAGCGTTGACGACGGCGGCGATCGCTTCGGCGAACCGGCGGTTGACAGTCCGGTACGCCTCCCACCAACTTCGGTCGATCACCGGCTGTGCCGCTAGATCGTGGAACAGCGGCCACAGCGTGCTGTTTGCAAACCCGTGGTAGTAGCCCTGGACTTCGTCATCGCTGAGCTTGATTGGATACAAATCGCACGGCAGGCCCTCGACCCGGCTTGGTACGCCTTCGGCATCGTCGTCCCACCCGACCCAGG
>JBBDVU010000072.1:0-3539 GCA_040903225.1 Nitriliruptoraceae bacterium
TGCAGCGCGCGTCGCATGACAAAGCTGTCAGCCAGCGGAATCCCATCATCCGAAAAAAAATCGACCGCCGCTGCGCTGTCATGGAGTTCACCAAACTCGGTTAGTTCCGTACCAGCCTGACCTTTGGTGATCGAACCGACCGGGAACATGTCGACCATCCCGACGTCGCGGGCACGCCGCCACACCAGCTCGGCAACGGCCGCCGAATCACACACAGGATCGGTATTCGCCATCGGGCACACAGCGGTGTAACCACCGTGCGCAGCCGCTCGCGAAGCGGTTGCAATATCTTCGGCCTCTTCATAGCCCGGTTCCCGTACGTGCGTGTGAAGATCGACAAAACCGGTGGTGATCCACAGTCCGGTGCAGTCTATGACGGTGTCGTCGTCGACTGCCGGCGCCGCATCCGCTTCGGTGACCGCAGCAATTGTGCCGTCGTCGATGACGACGTCGGCCAACTGATCGACTTGGCGGACGGTGTCCAGCAATCGGCCATTGCGTAGAACGATCATGTGTCACCTCGGTCGGTCACTGAAGCGCTCGCAGTCATTCCCCCATGCGACAACAACCGATACAGGCACGCCATCCGGATGGCGATGCCGTTGGTGACCTGTTCAGTGATCACCGCACGCGGACCATCGGCGACTTCACCGGTGATCTCTACCCCACGGTTCATCGGACCTGGGTGCATGACCAACACGTCAGGCTTGGTCAGCGCTAGTCGTCGGCCGTCAATACCCCACAGCCGGGCGTATTCGCGTGAGGTGGGAAAAAATGCGCCGTGCATGCGTTCCCGCTGGACTCGGAGCACATAGATCACATCCACGTCGGCGAGCACATCGTTGAGCCGGTCGGTCACCGTGACATCCCATGCGGTAACGGCCGGCGGCAGCAACGTCGGTGGAGCGACCAGTACGACATCGGCCCCGAGCAGTCGTAGCGCCTGCACTTCGCTGCGGGCCACACGTGAGTGCAGGATGTCGCCGATGATGACGACACGACGGCCGTCGAGTTCTCCCAGATGCCGACGCATCGTGAAAACGTCCAGCAGCGCCTGCGTCGGGTGCTGATGCCAGCCGTCGCCCGCGTTGAGGATGGGAACGTCCAGGTAGCTGGCCAGCTGGACTGGCGCACCGGCCGAACGTGACCGGATAACGACACAATCAACACCCATCGCGTCCAGTGTCAGTGCCGTGTCTTTGAATGACTCCCCTTTTGAGACTGACGATCCTCCGGCCGAAAAATTGATGACATCGGCGGACATGCGCTTTGCCGCCAAGTCAAAGCTCAAGCGCGTTCGGGTTGAATCTTCGAGAAACAGATTGCATACGACCCGGCCACGCAACGTTGGTACCGAATTGCGTTCGCGTTGCGCGATGGGCAGCAGACGTTCAGCCGTGTCGAGGATGTCGATGACGTCTGCTGTAGTGAGTTGCTCGATCGAAATAAGGTGCTGGGTCATGACGCCGCCTCTGCGAGCACGCCGTCCTGGCCGTCGATTTCTTCGACCAGCACTTGGATTCGGTCGTGATACGAGGTCGGCAGGTTTTTGCCGACGTGATCAGCTCGGATCGGTAGTTCCCGGTGGCCGCGGTCGACCAGGACAACAAGGCGAATGAATGCGGGGCGGCCAAGTTCCGCGACGGCATCGAGTGCCGCGCGGATGGTTCGACCAGTGAACAGCACGTCGTCGACAAGGACGACCGTCTTGCCGTCTACGTCAACCGGAACGTCGGTCTCGCCCAAAGGAAGCGGTTCGCGGCGTCGCAGGTCGTCGCGATACAAGGTCACATCGAGGGCGCCAACCGGTACCTCGTGACCTTCAATTTCTCCGACGAGTTGACCCAGGCGACGTGCCAGTGGCACACCACGAGTCTGGATGCCGAGGAGAACGAGTTGTTCAGCACCTTGGTTGGCTTCAACAATTTCGTGCGCCAACCGCTTCAAGGTGCGCGAAAATTCATCGGCGCGCAACAGCACGGTAGTAATCCTTCCCGGCCTCACAGGACCGGTCGTTAAAGGATGATGTGGGTGCTCGGGCACCGTTGTACGGCGACCATATCAGGTCGGGTCAAGTTGCTGGCGCATCGCCGTCCGCCTCATCGTGCGCATCACCTGAAAGGTCGGTTTCCAGCGACTTGCGAATTGCTTCGAGCACACCGTTGACGTAGCGACCCGAGTCGTCGGTGGACCACGCCTTGGCAAATCCGATCGCCTCATCGATGACCACTGCTGGCGCGGTTGATTCGTGCCGCAGTTCATAGGTCGCTAGCCGCAGAATCACCCGGTCTACCACCGGCATGCGTGAGATCTGCCAGCGACGAGCATGTCGCTGAATCAGTTCGTCGAGTTCGACACGATGACGTGCGGCACCGGTCACCAGCGAAGCGGTGAACTCATCGATGCCTGCGGGCTCTTCGACGTCGCCATCGTCGAGGATTCGTCGAGCTTCTTGTGATTGATCTGCTTGCTGCAAGACTTGCAACGGATCAGTCTGGCGAAGCTCAGCCTGAAACAGAATCCGTAACGCCCGCTGTCGAGCATGATGTGGATCGCGTGTGTCAGTCCGGCGTGCTCTTGGTGTCGCCGTTGGGTGATCTACCGGCCGGCGGTCGCGAGCACCTGGTGCCGGCAACGTCATGCCCGCGAGATGTAGTCGCCAGTGCGCGTGTCGACCTTGACTTTCTCGCCCGGTTCGATGAACAGCGGCACTTGAATTTCCAGCCCAGTTTCCAGCGTTGCTGGCTTGGTCGCTGAGGTTGCGGTGTTGCCGGCGAATCCGGGGTCGGTCTGGCTAATTCCGAGGATCTTGGATGCAGGCAACTCCACGCCAACGATCCGACCGTCGTATACCTCGATCTGCAGATCGTCACCTTCGACGAGATAGTCGGACGCTTCGCCGATCGCGACGGCTGATGCTTCGCGCTGTTCGTAGGTGCTGGTGTCCATCAGGATGTAGTTGTCACCGTCTCGATAGAGGAACTGGACAGTTGACCGTTCGACGATCGCTTGTTCGACGTCTTCGCCGGCGCGAAAGGTCTTTTCGACCACTTTGCCGGTCTCGAGCTCTTTGAGCTTCGTGCGCACCACCGCACCGCCCTTGCCGGGCTTGTGATGGTTCCAATCAACAATCTGCTGAAGTTTGCCGTCAATCAGCAGCGTCATGCCATTCTTCAAGTTGTTCGTCGAGACCACATCATCTCCAAAACGTTTCCGGTTACCGCACCGTGCGCAGGGCACGCGAACTGGCGGTCAGCACCTCGACATCGCCATCCGAACCGATCACGACGGTGTCTTCGATGCGTACACCGCCGACGCCTGGCACATACACGCCAGGTTCTACGGTAAAGACTAAACCTGGCCGGATCGTAGCATGCGCGCCTTTTGCAACCGTGGGCTGTTCGTGGATCTGCAATCCGACACCATGGCCGGTCGGATGGACGAAGTAATCGCCAAACCCGGCTGACTGCACGACTGAACGCGCGGCCTCGTCGACAGCGCCAATCGCGTCACCGTCGACCACCGCTTCTACACCGGCC
>JBBDVU010000073.1:0-3317 GCA_040903225.1 Nitriliruptoraceae bacterium
ACGTCGAACGACTTCATCAAGGACGAACCAGCCGTCATCGGTGCACTGCACCCGTCCGCAGCTGAGCGTGACCAGACCATCGGTGGCTGCCGCTTCGAGTTCAAACGACTCAACTGGCGGCGCATCGTATGGATGCAAACCTTCACGCAGCCGCAGCCCGAGCATAAGCCGCTCAAGCGCCTGCTCGTCGGCGGTGAGCTGTTCCTGACCGGCGGTCGGCAGCCGGCCGTCGCCAACCTGATCGAGGTAACGCTCCGTTGAACGCGTGTTCCACCAGCGTTGCGCCTGCCGGTGGCTATGGGCCCCGACACCAAACCCCAGATAGTCGCCGTGCCGCCAGTAGAGGACATTGTGGCGCGACCGTTGGTTCGGCGTACGCGCCCAATTGGAAATCTCGTAATGTTCGAACCCGGCGTCGGCGAGCCGCTGGCGGGCCAGGTCGAACCGGTCACGCTGAACGTCCGGGTCAACGTCGTCGACGTGACGCTGGCCCACCGCGACCCCCAGCGGAGTGTTGGCGTGCACCGTGAGCGCATACGCCGAGATGTGGTCGACACCTAGCCGGACCACGGTGGCCAACGTTTCCCGCCAGCTGGCATCCGACTCCCCTGGCGTGCCATAGATCAGATCGAGGCTGATGCGCCCAAAACCGGCGGCGCGGGCCAGGGCCACGGCGGTTTCGATCCCACCGGGATGGTGTTGGCGTTCGAGCACCGTAAGCACCGACGGGTCGAACGACTGCGCACCCATCGACAGTCTGGTCACACCCGCTGCGCGCAGCTGACCGAACAAATCGGCCGTGGCGTCTTCGGGATTGCATTCCACCGTGATTTCGGCGTCAGCAGTGACGTCAAATTGGTCACTGACGCGACCGAGCAGCGACGCGAGGCGGTCGGCGCCAACCAGCGTCGGTGTTCCCCCGCCGATGAAGATCGATGTGACCGCCGGTAGGCGTTCCCGGTCGGCGGCGCGGTCAGCAGCCGCGGCGACCCTCAGCTGGATTTCGTCGGCGACCGCGGCAATATAGCGGTCGAACAATGCATGCTCGTCGGCGCCGGGAACGCCGACGGCGCTAGTGGCGAAGTCGCAGTAGCCGCAACGGTGCCGGCAGAACGGAATATGCAGGTAGATCCCGAATCCGGCGGCAGGCCCAGATTCAACCGGGTTGTCGAGCCAGCGCGACGCGGTCACCCCCACGGATCCACAGCAAGGCGTTGTCGCACCGTTTCCTGCAGATCGGCATCCGCCGAGCTGGCGAGGAGCCGGCCTGGAAACCGCGACACTTCGTGCAGCGCCCGCATCTGATGGCAATCTTCGACCAGCAGAAACAGGGCAGCTTCGTCGTCGTCGAGCTCGTCGCCCATCCGCTTCATCTCATCGTCGTCAATGCCGATGTCACGCAGTTTGGCGAACAGGCCGCCGGCGGCAGCACCAAGCGCGGCACCGACGATCGGCCCGCCCGGGCCCAGAAACAGTCCGGCTAGAATCCCCAGCCACGCTCCGCCGACCGCGCCTTGGGTCGGCGTGACATCTTTGGTCTGGGTGACCCGAACCCGCCCGCGCACCTTGGCGACGATGGCGGCGTCCTCCAGGGTCAACTGTTTGCGCGCGACCATACGCATCGCGGCCAGCAAGGCTTCCTGGGCCCGCAACGGTGAATCAAACGCGAACGCCCACAGATCGGCGTTGGAGTCTTTGGGGATCGCGGCCGCGTGGTCCATCACCGCGCGTTCGTCGGAGGTCAGCGTTTCGTCAAGGTCGACACCGTCGAACGGCGGACCGTGTGGTGGCGGAGGCTCAGCCGACGAGGTCTGGGCGGTCGACGGTGTGCCTGACTCTGGCTGGTTGGCAGGTGTGTCGGACATGACGGTCAGTCGTCTCCCCGCGTCGAGCCGGCACGCAGCGCTGAGACGAACGCTTCGGGTGGCACCTCCACCGAACCGATGGCCTTCATCTTCTTCTTGCCTTCCTTTTGCTTTTCGAGCAGCTTGCGCTTGCGTGACACGTCGCCGCCGTAGCACTTGGCGAGAACATCTTTGCGTTTGGCTTTGATCGTCTCCCGTGCGATCACGCGCGACCCGATCGCGGCCTGCACCGGCACGTCGAACATCTGCCGGGGAATGAGTTCCGTGAGGCGTTCCACCATCGCGCGACCAAACGCGTAGGCGTCATCACGGTGCACGATGGCGCTGAACGCGTCCACCGGCTCGCCATTGAGCAGAAGGTCGACACGCACCAGATCTGCCTGCTGGTATTGCCCCATCGAGTAGTCCAGCGACGCGTAACCCCGTGACAGCGACTTGAGCTGATCAAAAAAGTCGGTGATGATGCCAGCCAGTGGCAGCACGTAACGCAATTCAACACGCGATTCGGTGAGATAGTCCATTGCGACCATCGTGCCACGACGGCCTTCGCACAACTGCATGACCGGACCGACGTGCGATGCTGGCGTGAGGATCATCGCGGTAACGGTCGGCTCCAGAATCGCGTGGATCTTGTTGGGTTCGGGCAGGTCCTGCGGATTCGACACTTCAATGACCGCTGACGCGCCAGTATCAGGATCGGTGACGTCTTCGAGTTCGACGCGGTAGCGAACCGACGGGGCGGTGGTTACCAGCGGAATATCGAATTCCCGGTCAAGTCGTTCCGTGATGATCTCCAGATGCAGCAGGCCCAGAAAACCGCAACGGAAGCCGAATCCCAGCGCCGCGGACGTTTCCGGTTCGAAGGTGAACGACGCGTCGTTGAGTTGCAGTTTGTCGAGCGCGTCCCGCAGCCGCGGGAAGTCGTCGGAGTCGATCGGATACAGCCCTGAGAACACCATCGGCAATGGTTCGCGATACCCGGGCAGCGGCGGCACGTCTTTGGCGCCACGACCAGCCCGCGTGATGGTGTCGCCGACCTTGGCCTGGCCCACATCTTTGATCGATGCCGACAGCACCCCGACCTCGCCGACTTCGAGCGCATCGATCGGGGTTTCCTCTGGCGAGTGGACGGCCAGGTCGTCGATGTCGCCTTCGAATCCTGTAGCCAGCAGCCGGATCGTCTCACCGGGCTTGAGCTGTCCGTCGACCACTCGGAAGTACACGAGTGCGCCGCGGTAGGCGTCGTACTCCGAGTCGAAAATCAGTGCTCGTGGCGGCCCGTTTGGATCACCGGATGGTGGCGGCACCCGGTCGACAATGGAGTCGAGCACCTCCTCAACTCCTGCGCCGGTCTTGGCACTGATCCGCAGCACGTCTTCGGGACGTCCCCCAATGATCGCGGCGATCTCACGAGCCACCTCGTCTGGCTGAGCGGCCGGCAAATCAATCTTG
>JBBDVU010000074.1:0-3223 GCA_040903225.1 Nitriliruptoraceae bacterium
CGACTTCGCGTCGACGTACATTGGGCGTCGACGCGAAGGCCGGTCAATCGTCGAGACGGAATCCCACTTCGATCGTCACTTGCGTGTGCTGCGGTGCACCGTCGTGGATCCAACCGCGAATTTCTTTGACCTCGAACCAATCGAGGTTTCGCATGGTCTGGGAAGCTTTTTCGATGGCGCGACGGACAGCGTCGTCGATGCCTTCGCGGCTGGTACCAACCAGTTCGATTTTCTTGTAGACGTTTGGCATAGTCGCTCCCTGTTCGCTCCAGCGTGACACATCCGTGGACGCCGCGCTAGTCCTCGACGTAGTGCAGCCAGGATTCGTATCGTTCGATGCGGCCCCGCACGGCATCGAGAAATGTTGTTTGCACGGCCTCGGTGACGGGGCCGCGAGGACCAAGCTCTCGCCCGTCCACTTCACGGATTGGTGTGAGCTCAGCGGCGGTGCCCGTCAGGAACGCCTCATCGGCCAGATACAAGTCGGTCCGCTGCAAACTGCTTTCGATGACGTTGTACCCGAGGTCACGCGCGATGGTCATGACACTCGAACGTGTAATGCCGCCGAGCGGCCCATCGGACAGCGGCGGCGTATAGATGTCGCCGTTGGCCACGATGAACAGGTTTTCGCCAGTCCCCTCGGCGAGGTAGCCATCTTCAGAAAGCATGATTGCTTCGTCGTAGCCGGCTCGCAACGCATCAACTTTCGCCAGTGACGAGTTGAGGTACTGACCGTTGGCTTTGCCGGCTGGCGGAATCGTGTTCTTGCCGATGCGGCGATACGAGCTGATGGTCACCCGGACACCATTGACGAGCGATTCCTCTCCCAAGTATGCGCCCCATTCCCAAGTCGCAATGATGGTTTGCGGCTTCGACGGCAACGGGTTTAGTCCGATCTCGCCGTACGACAGAATGATTGTGGGCCGGATATAGCAGCCGTTGTCGTGACTGTTCGTCACAATCAGCTCAACGATCGCATCACACAAGTCGTCGACAGAAAAGGCGATCGTGTCCAAGGGCGGATACAGCTTCGCAGAACGCGCCAGACGTTCGATATGAGGTCGCAGTTGGAACACCGCCGGTCCCCTATCGGTCGGATAGGCGCGAATGCCCTCGAATACGCCATACCCGTAGTGCAACGTTGGCGTCAACACGTGAACTTTGGCATCGTCCCAGTCGACGAGCTCGCCATCCATCCAGATTTTGGTCGCTTTGGGGAACGGCATCCAATGTCCTTTCGTGTGAGCATGGGCTGCTTGGTTAGCCGATGAGCTCGACGATGCGGTCTCCTACGTCCCGTGTCGTGTAGTGGACGCCGTCCACCTGACGACCCTGCCGTTCTGCCAGCATCTGCGCAACAGCTTGATCGACGCGGTCTGCAGAATCCGATTCACCCAAGAATCCGACGAGCTGACCAACGCTCATGATCGCCGCTACGGGATCGGCCTTGCCCGTGCCGGCGATGTCAGGCGCGGAGCCGTGAACCGGCTCGAACATTGACGGCCAAGCTCGATCGGGGTTGAGATTCGCGGACGCCGCCAAGCCCATACCGCCTTGCACTGCGGCACCAAGGTCGGTGATGATGTCCCCAAAAAGGTTCTCGGTCACCACGACGTCGAAACGTTCAGGGTTGGTCACGAAATACAGGCACGCAGCGTCAACATGCACGTAATCACGCTCGACATCGGGGAAGTCGACACCGATCTCGTCGAACGCTCGCATCCACAAGCCCCCGGCATATTCGAGCACGTTGGTCTTGTGGACTAGCGTCAACTTGCCAGCGCGAGCACTCGCCAATTCGAATGCATAACGCAGCACCCGTTCAACACCGTGCCGCGTGTTGATGCTCTCCTGCGTAGCCACCTCGGCTGAGGTTCCCTGATAGAGAACACCGCCTGCGCCGGTGTAGGGACCTTCGGTGTTTTCACGGATGACGACGAAGTCACAGCGTTCCGGAGTCAGCCCCGCAATAGGTGTGGCCACGCCGGGATACAGCTTGACGGGGCGGAAATTGACGTACTGATCGAAGGCGAAGCGCAATTTGAGCAGCAGGCCCCGTTCCAGCACACCTGGCGGGACATCTGGCGTACCAATGGCGCCGAGGTAGATCGCATCGAACGTCCGCAGCTCATCGAGCACGGAATCTGGCAGGACCTCACCGGTCGACAGATACCTCCGGCCGCCGAGATCAAAGTCAACCGTTTCGATCCCGAATCCATCGAGATCCGCGAGCCGTTCCAGGACCTTGCAGCCTTCGGCTACAACCTCAGGTCCGATGCCGTCGCCACCCAACAACGCGATTCGATAGTTCGCCACCGCCACATACTCCAGCTAGATACACACGGTCACGGGGGATCCTAACGGCCAATCGCGACACAACATGCGTGCATGGGCGACATTCTCGCCCTAGCGTGGCCGGTGCACACACAGCGTGACCGCATCGCAATCCCATCCCCCGTTGGGATTGCCCAGCATTGAGGATGAGAACATGGCGCAGCCACCCCCACCCGCACCTACTCCATCGGGCGCTTCCGGGCCGTCTGGCGGCGGACAGCCGGCTGATCTGCTCAACCGGTTTCTTGCCAAGCTCATTGACGGTGTGCTGCTTGCGATTGTGAACACCATTATCGTCTCCACCCTGCTGGTTGGCTCGATGATGGGCGCCGGAGGGACTTCCCGATCTGGTATGAACTTCATCGGTGGTTTCAGCGGCACCGGGTTCGTCGCGGGCGTCGTAAGCGCGCTGATCGTCGTCGGCTACTTCGTGTTGATGGAGTCGAGTCGCGGCCAGACCATCGGCAAGATGCTGCTCAAACTCAAGGTCGAAGGTCCGGCAGGCGGCAATCCGAACATGAATGTCGCGATCAAGCGAAACGCCTGGATGCTGCTGTCGATCGTCCCGGTGGTGGGCGGCGTGGCACAGTTCGTCGTGGCCATTGTCATCGCCATCACGATCAGCAACAGCGCGACGAACACCGGCTGGCACGATGACTTTGCTGGCGGCACGCGAGTCGTCAAACTGGCGTAGGCCCTCGCGCAAACCCGTCAGGTCACGCCCGGCCAGCGCGACAGGCCCAAGCAGCTCGCGCATGGGCTGCGCGGCTACCTGAACGGTGGACCGATCTAGTCCTAGCATGGTGGATCGCTACCGGCGAGCTCAGGCTGCCACCTAGGTGATCGACAGGCCGTGACCGCACAGCCATGACCGTAGCATTGGTACGTC
>JBBDVU010000075.1:0-3214 GCA_040903225.1 Nitriliruptoraceae bacterium
TTGACTAATTTGGCGCGACCGCTGGCCTGCTCACGCTTGAGGACGTCCTCGAGGAACTGGTGGGCGACATCGCCGACGAGTTCGACGAGGAAACGGTGGCGCGGCGTGACGCGGAACGCATCTGGATCGTGCCTGGAACGATGCGTCAGGATGAACTCACACGCCTGACCGGCATGCCGTTCCCTGACGACACCGAAACCGAGACGGTATCGGGCTGGATCGTGGAGTGTCTCGGACGGCTCGTGCAGGAAGGCGACACCGTTGTGACCGGCCACGGTTGGAAATTGCGGGTGGTCACCGTGGAGGGCTTGCGGGCGGGAGAAGTGGAAGTCCGAGCACCTGCCGATCACCACGCGCAGGCAGTGTCGTGAAGTTCACGAGGGAGCAACTCGATCGGTATCGCAACGCCATGGTCGATGATCTGATCGACGGCCGGCCAAAGCTGGTGTTCGTCGGGATCAATCCGGGACTGTGGACGGCGGCCACCAACACCCATTTCGCGCACCCGTCGAACCGCTTCTATCCCGCACTGCACCTTGCCGGCATCACCTCAGCGGTCTTCGACCATGTGGGCGGGTTGACCGCTAACGAGCGCGTCGAACTAACGGCCAAAGGTATAGCGATCACCAACATTGTCCCGTATGCGACCGCACGCGCCTCGGAGCTGACACGTGCCCAACTGCAGCAAGGGGCAATAGATCTGACGGCCCGTCTTCAACGATGGCGACCAATTGTGGTCGCGGTCGCCGGCGTGACGGCGTTCCGGACTGCATTCCGTCGGCCGCGCGCCGCGCTGGGACGACAGGCACAGCTGTTGGCTGGCGCGACGTTGTGGGTTGTGCCGAATCCGAGCGGGCTGAATGCGCATGAGACGGTTGCATCACTCGCCGAGTGGTACCGGCGTGTAGCACGGGAGGCGGGGGTGCAAGTTCAGTGATCGTGACCAGGTTGGCGTTTGGGATCAAGCAGCTCGAAAACATCACCATCGTTGCCTTCGATGATCGCCGGTAACGCATCTACTGCGTGCTGAAGTGGATGGAGGAACGGCATCGCCGTTGGATCAAGGTCTTCCTCCGGCAAGAATTCGGCCAGTTGTCCGGCGCTGGTGAATGTCGCCGCCGTCAGCTTCGGTTGATGGCGTCGCGCGCCGTACACAACGACGGCGATGTCGGTGTCGGCGGCTTGCGCCTCGGCAATGAACCCCCAGCATGGGACCCGGTCGGCGGTGATGTGATCGGCGGCGAGCTGTGCGATGACCAGGTGTCGCTGCTCGTCATCGTTGGGGAACTGCGGCAGCGTTACCAGGCGTGTGCGTTCTGGCCCTGGGAGCACGACGGTGGCGGGTATGGGTTGGCCGCGCGACGTGACCACGTTGATCGCTGCTTGCTGGCAAACGAATCGGAGTTCATCAAACTGCATCAGAAGACGCTGGTGGTCGCTCCGTCGGACGCAGATCCGACGGTCTTGGCGTATTTGGCGAGCACCCCTTGGGTGTATCGGGGCGCAAGTGGTGCCCAGTCCTCACGACGTCGATCGAGCTCGGATTCGTCAACGAGCAGGTCGATGGAGTAATTGGGGACATCGATGCGAATGCGGTCGCCTTCTTCAATCAACGCAATCGGGCCGCCGTCGGTTGCTTCGGGTGCCACATGGCCGATGGAGAACCCGTGGGTGGCGCCGGAAAACCGTCCGTCGGTCAGCAGCGCAACCGTACTGCCCAGACCGGCACCCTTGACCGCTGATGTCACCGCCAACATCTCGCGCATGCCAGGCCCCCCTTTCGGACCTTCATAGCGGATGACAATCACATCGCCGTCGTTGATCTGCCCCGTCAGGACCGCCGCCATGGCCGCCTGCTCACCGTCGAACACACGTGCCGGACCTTCGAACTGCTCTTGTTCCTTGGTCAGGCCAGCGACTTTAACGACGGCACCGTCTGGTGCCAGCGATCCGCGCAGCACGACGAGTCCGCCTTGAGCGTGGATCGGCGCCGACAGCGGATGCACGACCTTGCCATCAGGCGACGGGACATCCAAGGCTTCGAGTTCCTCCGCGATGGTGCGTCCGGTGATGGTCAGAGCGTCACCATGGAGCAGATCTGCGTCGAGGAGTTCTTTGAGGATAACTGGCACGCCGCCGACGGCGTCGAGATCGTTCATCACATACCGTCCGGCCGGCTTGGTGTCGGCAATGTGGGGGACTCGCTTGCCAATGCGATTGAAATCGTCGAGTGTCAAATCGACTTGAGCTTCTCGCGCGATCGCCAGCAAATGCAAGACGGCATTGGTTGATCCACCGACCGCCATGACGACGCTGATGGCGTTCTCGAGCGCCTGTTTGGTAACGATCCGGCGGGCGTTCAGTCCAAGTTCAAGCGCAGCGACGGTGAGTTCTCCTGAACGCCGCGCATACTCGTCCCGGCGGGGATCGGGAGCTGGCGCCGATGACGAGCCAGGAATTGCCAGGCCGAGCGCTTCGATCGCTGATGCCATCGTGTTCGCGGTGAACATGCCGCCACACGAGCCTTCGCCCGGGCAGGCCGCCGATTCGATCGCATGAAGTTCATCGTCATCGATCTGGCCGCGTCCACGAGCACCGACAGCCTCGAACACCTCTTGAATCGTGATGTCCTGACCATTGTGGTGCCCAGGCAGGATCGAACCCCCGTAGAGGAATACGCTTGGCACATCCAGGCGCACGGCCGCCATCGCCATACCGGGGAGCGACTTGTCGCAACCAGCGAATGTCACCATCCCGTCGAAGCGTTCAGCGTGCATCACCGTCTCGACAGAATCGGCGATTACCTCGCGCGAGACGAGCGATGCACGCATCCCTTCGTGTCCCATCGAGATCCCGTCTGAGACCGCGATGGTCACAAACTCGATCGGGTAACCACCAGCCTCACGGACACCGAGTTTCGCTTGTTTTGCCAGCCGGTCGAGCGGCAGGTTGCACGGCGTGACCTCATTCCACGACGAGACGACCCCGACCTGTGGCTTGCCCCAGTCCTCGTCGGTCATTCCAATGGCGCGCAACATCGCGCGTGCCGGGGCACGCTCGAATCCGTCGGTGACGTCGCGGCTGCGGTGCTTGGGATCGGCCATCGATATTCCTGCTCGGGTCGTGGACATCGTTCGTGGCTGCCACGATATACGACGTTCCTGGCGCGCCGCGATAGACATAGATGGCTAGCGTCGTTCGTCTCTCAAACCGT
>JBBDVU010000076.1:0-3050 GCA_040903225.1 Nitriliruptoraceae bacterium
GGGTGACCTTCGAAGAACAGTACGGCACGGTTGCCGTCGTAGTGCTCGTGGGTTGTGCGCTGTATGCGGTGATCATGCTGCTCAACCGCCTCATGCGCCCGACGATCCCGTCGCCGTTGAAGCTGACAACGTACGAATGCGGTGTCGAAGCGGTCGGCAGTGGCTGGTCGCAGATGAACATCCGCTACTACGTGTTCGCGTTCCTGTTCGTCATCTTCGATGTCGAAGCGATCTTCCTGTTCCCGTGGGCGGTTATCGTCGGCGAGCTTGATGCGACAACGACACCGACGGCGCTGTACGCCGTTGGGGCCATGTTCCTATTCGTTGGCACGCTGCTCGAAGGTCTGGCGTACGCCTGGAAGAAGGGAGTGCTGCGATGGGAGTGATGGATCGCGTTGAGCTTCCCAAGCCAATCAAATATGTGTTCAACTGGGGCCGCAAGTATTCGCTGTGGTGTTTCAACTTCGGCCTCGCATGCTGTGCCATCGAATTCATCGCCGCGTCGACGTCGCGGCACGACTTCATCCGCCACGGGGTGATCCCGTTCGCGCACGGCCCGCGGCAAGCTGACCTGCTGGTGGTTTCCGGCACGCTCACCGACAAGATGGCGCCGGCAGTCAAACGGCTGTACGAAGAAATGCCCGAACCCAAGTACGTGATCTCGTTCGGATCCTGCTCCAACTGTGGCGGGCCCTACTGGGATTCCTACTCGGTGACCAAAGGTGTCGATCAGGTCATCCCGGTGGACGTCTACGTGCCCGGCTGCCCGCCGCGGCCCGAAGCGCTTCTCGACGGCATCATCGCATTACAGGACCGCATCCAAGGCGAATCACTCAAGGAGCGCATGGCCGGCCGCCGAATCGATCCGATTACGCTGGGCTCGGACACTCCGCTCACCTTGGAGGCCTGACGTGTCAGACGTTCTCGCGCGCCAAGACGATGTGCTGTCACCTGACGACATCACCGAGCTGCTGCGTGACCGTCTCGAACACGGCGTTGTCGACACCAAGGTCGAGTTCAAGACCTTTACGGTCTATCTGGCACCGGATGCCTGGCTGCAGACAGCCGAGCTGTGCCGCGATCTGCCGGCGCTGGATTATGACCTGTTCGATTGCCTGTTCGGGGTTGATGCGCGCGAAGACGGCTTCGACGTGGTGGCGGTGCTGTATTCGACGTCGACCGGCAGCCGCATCACCCTGCGAACTCGCTGTGAAGGTGGCCGGGACGCGCCACGGTGCCCGTCGATCACCTCGGTCTATCGCGGTGCCAACTGGATGGAACGCGAAACCTGGGACATGTTCGGTATCGAGTTCGATGGCCATCCGCAGCTTGAGCCGCGCCTGCTGACCGTCGAGAATTTCGAAGGCTGGCCACTGCGCAAGGATTTCCAGCTGTCGTCGCGCGTCGCCAAGGCGTGGCCGGGGGTCAAGGAACCGGTCGAACTCGACGAAGAAGGTAACGTCATCGAACGGGTGACCGGGATCGGGGACGCACCGGGCCCCTACGATCTCGACAAAGCCATGGCTGAACAGGCCAAGGCGATCAACACCCGCCAGGCCGAAGTTGAAGCCGGCGACGACGCTGCTGCCGAGACCACCGACGCAGCTGCGGGTGCATCCGAGACCGAGGCAAACGACGGCGGTGACGATGCTGGCGTCGCCGACGCTGCTGGCGATGCCGACGGTGCCAGCGACGCCGATGCCGGCGCGGCCACCGACGATGATGCGGCTGCGCAAGCCAAAGCCAAGGCCGACGCCCGCCGCAAGGAGCAGGCCGCAGCCCGCAAACGCAAGGCCGAACAACGGGCCGCCGATTCGGAAGGCGCTGACCGTGACGATGCCGACGGTAACGAGGAGGGCAACGCGTGAGCGACCTGTCCACCCGTGAGCGCATCCATCCTGGCACCGCGCCGGGCGAGGACATCCATCTGGAGATCCTCGGGGACGGTGATTTTGCCACCGCCGACATGTCGCTGTCGATCGGTCCTGCGCACCCGGCGACACACGGCGTGTTCCGCATCATCTTGCAGATGGACGGCGAACGTGTCGTCGACGCCGAACCGGTCATCGGTTACATGCACCGCGGGTTCGAAAAGCTCGCCGAACACCGTGACTACCGGCAGATCAAAGCGCTCGTCAACCGGCACGACTGGTTGTCCGGTTTCAGCAACGAGCTGGGAGTGGCACTGGCTCTCGAGCAGATGCTCGAAATGGACGTGCCCGAGCGTGCCCAGTGGATCCGCATGCTTCTGGCCGAATGGAATCGGGTCCTCAACCACCTGATGTTCATCGGCTCGTTCGCGATTGAACTGGGTGCGATCACCCCGATGTTCTACGCGTTCCGGGAACGCGAGGACATTCAGCACCTGCTGGAAAGCGCCACCGGCGGCCGTCTGCACTTCACCTACAACCAGGTCGGCGGTCTCAAGATCGACCTGCCCAAAGGATTCATGCACCAGTCGCAACAGTTGCTGGCACTGATGCGCAAACGGTTTCCCGACTACGTCGACCTGGTGCTCGGCAACGACATCTTCCAGGCTCGCACTAAAGGCATCGGTCCAATGCCGACGGACGTGGCGCTCTCCTACGGCGTCACCGGACCGGCGTTGCACGCGACCGGTCTGCCTGAGGACAGCCGGGTCACTGAGCCGTATCTCAAGTACGGCGACATCGATGTGGATGTGCCCGTCGGCGAAAACGGCGACTCGTTCGACCGCTTCTACTGTCTGCTGTATCGCGTCAAGGCGTCGCTCGACATCATCGAGCAGATTCACGACCGTATGCCCGCAGGCCCGGTCAACACCAAGCTGCCCAAGATGGTCAAAGCACCTGAAGGTGCCACCTATGTGCGTACCGAGAACCCGCTCGGGCAGCTCGGCTACTGGCTGGAATCCGACGGTGGCCGCACACCCTGGCGTCTGAAGATGCGAACCCCGTCGTTCTCGAATGTGCAGGCGATCCCGTACCTGCTCCGTGGCGTCCTGGTTCCCGACGCTATTGCCGTGCTTGGAAGCGTGTTCTTCGTCGTGGGGGACATTGACCGATGACCGC
>JBBDVU010000077.1:0-18436 GCA_040903225.1 Nitriliruptoraceae bacterium
GAATCGACGAAACGATCGCACAACACGACCGTGCCCCGTTGCAACGCCGGACGGATCACCTGGCCAACATGTTGAGCACGCGCTGCCGCATACAGCAGCGCTTCGGTATGAGCCGACATATCTGACGAGTTGGGCGACAGCAGCACCGCCCGAATTGCTTCGCCGATCGCGGTGCCGCCGGGTTCGCGCGTGACCATCACATCATGCCCGGATCGTTCGATGACGTTTCGCAGCAACCGGATCTGGGTCGACTTGCCGGCACCGTCGCCACCTTCGAACGCGATGAACACCCCGTGAGGTTGCGCTGTTCGCCCCTCAAACGACCCATCTGGGATCTTGAGCTGATCACCCGGCGCAGTCTCAGCTACCAGCGCGCGGTGCAGAGTCCATCCGGTGGCAATCGCGCCGAGCAGGGCGAGAAATCCGGCGAACAGCAGCGTGATGCGGACCCCGCCGAAGGTATACGGATACAGCAGCGCCTGGGTGCCGTCAGCCAACGTCGTCAGCACCCGCCGCTCCCGGCCGAGCAGGCCGATCATGGTGGGCACCAGAATCGTCGAGCCGAAGATCGCGGCACGGACCCCCGAATTGAATGCACCGAACGTGCGCCCGCGGATCCGATCGTCAGCGCGATGCTGCAGCACCGTGTACCCGACAATGAACGAGACCCCCGCACCGATGCCCATCACCAAGCCGGGAATGCTCGCCGTAAACAGCGTTGGCATCACCGCCGTCGCCATCAGCGCCAGTCCGGCCAGCCCAATACCTGGACTGAACAGCCGTTCGGGCGCCACCTTGTCGATTAACGGCGCAGCGATCACAAGCCCAATCAGCAGGCCGGTCCCGACCACTGCGACCAACACGCCATAACCGGACTTGCCCGAATTGAGTAGTGCCACGAAGAACTCGCCAGCGGTGATGACCACACCGGCCGCAGCGAACGCCACCATCACCCCAAGAATGAGCGAACGAATGACCGGCTGTCCGCCGATGAAGCGGAAACCTTCCTTGAGTTGTTCCCATGCGCCGGGCGTCACCGAGGGATCGATCGCGTTGGCGACACGTTCAGCATCTGCCGGGCTGACCGACGGATGGGCCGCGACACTGGACGCGGTCGCGGAAACGTCGCTGCGGCGACGGCGTGACTGAAACGGAATGCGAGCAACGAGCGGTGCGGCCACAAAGAACGACACCGCGTTGAACCAGATTGCCAGCGCAACCGGGCGGTCACCTAAGAACGTCCCCGTCGGCCGGCGCGATCGCGCCGGCATACGACACCAGCACCGCGAACATCGCGCCGCCCAGAGGCAGCGTGCCATAGGTGGTGACCAGATTCAGCTGATTGGCGATGACCAGTTCGTCGCGTGATACCAGCGACGGCAGCAGCGAGTCTTTCGCCGGGGCATACATCGACGACATCACTTCAATCGTCAACGTTGCCAGCAGCAACGCCAGAATCTCGTTCGTGAACGGGATCAGCGCCATGACGATCCCGCGCCCGAGATGACACACCAGCATCACCCGTTTGCGGTGCCAGCGATCAACGAACACACCGGCGATCGGTCCGAGCAGCAGACTTGGGAGCACCCGCGCCGCCATCACCCCTGACACGGCGAACGCGGCCGCACGTGTCGGGCCCAGAATGTCAGTGGTCAACGCGATGATCGCGAGAAAGCCGATCCAATCACCAAGCGTGGAAATCAGCGTCGATACTGCCAGATTGCGAAAACCCCGGTTTCGCAGCAGCGCCGCGTACACACCCGCCCTGCTGGTGGGTGCGGGACGGTTCGGGCGCTGCGCCACCCTGCTGGGATCATCAACCATGATCAGCCCACTTTACAACGCCGACTCAGGCGTTGTCGGTGGCCGATCGTGTCGATGTTTTCGCCTTTTTCGCCGCTGTTCGCTTTCCGGTGCGTTTGGTGGCTGTCCTGGTCGATTTCTTGGCCGATTTTTTGGTCGACTTCTTGGCGCGCTTGGCAGGCGGCTTCTGCTCACCCGTGTAGATCATCGGCACCGGTTCCGGGATCGGTTCCGCGTCGAGCGCGACCCCGCCGAGTTCCGGGTCGTACGCTTCGACACCGCCCACAACCGTCCAGGTCGCCACGCCCGGGACATCGAAGTCTTCGAGTTCAAACGTGTGATTGATCTCCGGCTGGGTGCATACAGCAACGGGAACTTTGCGGTTCTTCGGCGGCGGTCGCAGCGGCGCTCCGCATTTCGGGCACGGGGTGGCGATCGGCAGCGACCACACCGCGAACTCGTCGTCTGGGTATCCCGTCGACCCGATAAACGGCTTGCCGTAGCGCGACGTGCGCCGTTCGAGGTAGCTATTATCCGGGTCGGTCGGCGATCGGAAAGGGACAATCTTGCCATCACCATCCTGATACATCAGCCGATGCTGGACGTTGCGGATGCCCTTGCATTTTGGATAGTCGACACAGCCGAAGAATTGGCCGAATCGGCCGGTGCGCAGCAGCATCGGCTTGCTACAGATCTGGCACTGCACCTTCTCGTCGGGTTCTGGTTCCGGCTCTGGTTCACCGACCGTGCCGTCGTCGTTGAGTGGCAGCGTTCCTTCGCAATCCGGCCAGGTACTGCATGACGCGAACCACTGTTTGGATTTGCCGGAAAACACCCGTTCCATCGGTTTGCCGCACACCGGGCAGTCGGCTGGGACGAACAGTGGCAGCCGCGGCCGTTCAGGTTTGCGTTCAGAAACCCAGGTGTCGACCTCGTCAAGAAATGACGACACGGTGGAACACCAGGGTTCGGACCCGACGGCGATTTCGTCGAGCACCTCTTCCATCCGAGCCGTGAAGTTCAGATCGACGATCTCATGGAAGTGTGCTTTGAGAAACGATACGACGACTTCACCAAGCGGCGTAGCGAAAAACCGTCGCGATTCCTTGAGGACGTACTGGCGCTGTTCCAGGGTCGAAATGATCGACGCGTACGTCGACGGCCGTCCGATACCCGCCTCTTCGAGCGCCTCGACCAGCGTCCGCTCCGAGTAACGGGGTGGCGGCGACGTTTCGTGCTGCTGCGCATCGAGATCGGTGAGGTCCAGTGCCTGGCCTTCGTCGAGCTGAGGCAGTCGGTCGGCAACTTCGTCAACGGCCTCGTCTTCGTCCCGTACAGCGCGGTAGGCGGCAAGGAATCCGTCGAACTTCTCGACCTGGCCAGTCACACGGAACGTCATACTGCCCGCATCATCTTCGCCGGTAACGTCGGCCGAAACCCGGTCGAAGATCGCCGGTGCCATCTGGGTCGCCACCGTCCGCTTCCAAATCAGCTCATACAACCGTGCCTGTTCGGCAGACAGGTACCGGCGGACCCGTTCGGGGGTACGGCCAATAGAAGTCGGCCGGATCGCTTCGTGCGCTTCCTGCGCGCCTTTGGTCGAGGTCGCGAACCGGCGGGGCTTGTCGATGGTGTAACGCTGGCCGAACACCTCGGCGACGTGCGCGGCGATCTCATCGAGAACCTGATTCGACAGGTTGAGCGAATCTGTTCGCATATAGGTGATCAGGCCGACCTGTTCACCTCCAACGTTGACCCCTTCATACAGCTGCTGGGCGATAGCCATCGTTTGGCGCGCTGTGAATCCGTATTTCGATGCTTCGCCTTGCAGCGTCGAGGTCTTAAACGGCGGCTTCGGGTTGCGTCTGGCTTCCGAGCGTCGCACGGACGCCACGCGGTAGTCCAGCTGCCGAGCGCGCTGGACGAGCCGGTCGGCTTCCGGCTGCGATCGGACAACCACGAGTTTGGCGCGCTGCGCATCCGACTTGTCTTCCAGGTCCTTGGGGCTAGCGACGCGGCGCCCATCGACCTCATGCAGCGCGGCGGAAATATCGGCCGATGGTGCACCTTGCCGCGCAAACAGGCCATGGAACGACCAGTATTCCTCGGCAACGAACGCGCGTATTTCGTCCTCGCGATCGACGATCATGCGCAATGCTGCTGACTGCACCCGGCCGGCTGAAATACCCGACGCCACCGTGCGCCACAACACGGGCGACAGGCGATAGCCAACGATCCGGTCGACCGCGCGTCGGGCCTGCTGCGCATCGACCAGTGCCATGTTCAAGGTGCGCGGCGCAGCGAATGCCGCCTGGATCGCTGGCTGCGTGATTTCGTCGAACGTCACCCGGTTGGTCTGGGCGGGATCCAGACCAAGTACTTCGGCAATGTGCCAGGCGATCGCTTCGCCCTCACGGTCAAGGTCTGGCGCCAGCCACACCGTGCTGGCCGACTTGGCAGCTTTGCGCAGTGCCGCAACGTGTTTCTTGGACGATTCCGGTACTTCGTAGACCAACCGGCAGCGCCCTGCGTCCTGAATCTCGACCGCAAAGTCCGAACGAGGCAAATCACGAATATGCCCGTAGCTGGCGAGGACCGTGAATTGTGCGCCCAGATAGCGCTCAATGGTCTTCGCCTTTGCGGGCGACTCGACGATGACGAGGTTGTCCGTCACGTTCGGCGTGGTCCTCTCTATCTGTGGGCACAGATGTGGCGCCGCAAGGTGAGCCGGATTTTGCCGGTTGTCAACTCCGCGGTTTCCCGGCCGTACCAGCCAGTGGCATCAACTGGCTGTCAGTACACCCGCAGAATTCGCAGGAATCACCTAGCGATCACCTTGCCTTCTGCGTGTGGTCCTCGGCTAAGCTGCAGCCCAGATTCGGCGAGCCAACGTACGGGTAGATCGCGTCTGCGACAATCCGGCGCGTTGACTCGCCATCTCGCGTGCAGGGAAATACGGCAACCGAACCGCGAAATCCAACCAACGAGGACGGGCCTGCGCCTGGCCGACATGCGGGTTGCGCGATCGAGCGCTGGTGGGCTGCCGCGACCGTCAAACCATAGAGCGAAACACGAAAGGCGTACCGACCGTGTTCGACATTATCCCGTACATCGCCATCGGGGCGGCCATCGCCGGCCTCCTGTTGGCCGCTTACTTTGCCAAGGTGGTGAACGCAGCCGACCCTGGCAACGAGGTCATGCGCGAGATCGCGCTGGCAATCCGTGAAGGAGCGATGGCGTTTCTCCGCCGCGAATATCGCGCCATCGCGATTTTCGTCGTCATCCTTGCTGCGGTGATCTTCGTTGCTTTGCCGACCATCCGGCCGTGGGGCTCACTCAGCGTCATCATGGGCGCATCATTCTCCGCGATCGCCGGTTTTGTTGGCATGCGGATCGCTACGGCCGCCAACGTCCGCACCGCCCAGGCCGCGCGTGAGGGCGCTAGTCGCGCGCTGCCGCTGGCGTACCGCGGCGGCGCCGTGATGGGTTTCAGCGTCGCAGGTCTCGGGCTTCTCGGCATCGCGCTGGCATACCTGCTGTTTGTCCAAATCTTGCGCGTTGACGATGCGTTCCAGGTCGTGGCGACCTTTGGTCTGGGTGGCTCCTCGATCGCGTTGTTCGCACGTATCGGCGGCGGCATCTACACCAAAGCCGCTGACGTCGGCGCCGACCTGGTCGGCAAAGTCGAAGCAGGAATCCCTGAGGACGACCCGCGTAACCCAGCCACCATCGCCGACAACGTCGGCGACAACGTCGGCGACGTCGCCGGCATGGGTGCCGACCTGTTCGAGTCGTACGCCGGTTCGATCGTCGCACCGATGGTGCTGGCGGCGCTGCTGTTCGGTGGCGTCAACGTTGACACCAAGGTGGTTTCCGACAGCTTCACGGCACTTCAGCAGACGACATTCCTGTTCCCGTTGCTCATCGGGGCACTCGGCATGGTCGCATCCATCTTCGGCGCGTTCCTCGTCCGTGGCCGCAAAGGCAAGTCGCTGTCGTCGCAGCTGCACTTTGGCACGAACGTCGCCATGGTGTTGACGGCGATCGCCGCGCTGTTCGGTGCTGTGTGGATGTTCGGCGATGTCGCTGAAGTCACGCGTCCGATCTTCCTCGGCCTGCCGATTGTGCTTGGGCTTGCCGTCGGATACCTGATCGGTTTTGCGTCTGAGTACTACACCTCTGACCACTACGCACCGGTCAAGAGGCTCGCGAAACAAGCCGAAACCGGGCACGCAACCGTGATCATCGCTGGCGTTGCCGAAGGCATGATCTCAACGGTCGCGTCGGTGCTGCTGATCGCAAGCGCAATCGGTGGTTCGTTCTGGTTCGGCCTGCAGGCCATGCCGGGCATCGCCGACCCGGTCAGCTCCGGCCTGTACGCCGCTGCGCTGGCAGCCATCGGCATGCTCGCGACCACCGGTGCGGTCGTCGCTGTCGACGCGTACGGCCCGATCTCGGACAACGCTGGTGGGATCGCCGAAATGGCGCACATGCCACCAGAGGTCCGCGAAGTCACCGACTCGCTCGACTCGCTCGGTAACACCACCGCAGCGGTCGCCAAGGGTTTCGCCATCGGTTCGGCGGCGTTGACGGCGCTCGCGCTGTTCCGCGCATTCACCGCGGCGGTCGGCATCAACGTGATCGACCTCACCAACGTCGAGGTCATCATCGGCCTGTTCATCGGTGCAATGTCGACCTTTGCGTTCGCCGCGTTGACGATGAAGTCGGTTGGTCGTGCAGCCCAGCAGATGATCGTCGAGGTGCGGCGTCAGTTCGCCGAGATCCCGGGTCTGCGTGAAGGCCGCGAAGGGGTCAAGGCCGAATATGCCAAGTGCGTTGACATCTCCACAAAAGCTTCGCTGCGTGAGATGATCGTGCCAGGATCGCTGGCCGTCATCCTGCCGTTGGTGGTAGGCATAATCTCAGCCGAAGCGCTGGGCGGCCTGCTGGCTGGTGCGCTGACGACCGGCTTCCTGCTCGCCATCTTCATGGCGAACGCCGGTGGCGCCTGGGACAACGCCAAGAAGTACATCGAGGCCGGCCACTTCGGTGGCAAGGGCTCCGAGGCACACAAAGCAGCAGTGACCGGCGACACGGTCGGTGACCCGTTCAAGGACACCTCCGGTCCGGCGATGAACATCCTCATCAAGGTGATGACGATCGTCGCGCTGGTGTTCGCACCGATCTTCATCGCTTCGTAACCAATCCACGGTGACCAGTCGCCGCCGGATCGCGTTCGCTGCCATTGCGGCCACGCTCGTCGCCTGCCAGGCGGCAAGCGAACGTGATCCGGCGGCGAATTTGCGTCCGCAGCAGGTCGGACCCGTCAACATCGAAGTCCCGTCAGATTGGCGCCGCAGCGATCTCGACACCAACGGTCTGGTCGCGTCGGCGGAGTTCACTCCAGGTTCGTCGCCCGGCGAGCACGTCCAGGTGATCATCGGCTGCGGTGCGGCCGATGCGGACGAGCTGGTGATCGCCACGGTTCAGCAGCCCCGCGACGGGCTGATCCTGGTGGAGTACTCGAGCACTGTGAGTCGCTTCCGCCGTGCGATGGGACGTGCGATCCTTGACTCCGTCTCGGTGGACGACGAGCTGCTCGCCAGCCACTGCAGCCCATAGGATGCGTCACCTTCCGGTGCCTGCGGCCACCGAGCCTGAGCAAAGATGGTGACGATGGGTTTCGAAAGCGCATTCGAGCAAGTCGCGGCTGTCCTCGCGGTATGTGTCGCGGCAGGCGCGTTGGCGATGGTGCTCAGGCAGCCGCTGATCGTCGGTCTGCTCGCCGCCGGCATCGCCGTCGGACCGGAGGTCCTCGGCCTGGTCGAATCGACCTCCGAGATCGAGCTGCTCGCCAAAATCGGCATCTCACTGCTGCTGTTCGTCGTCGGGCTCAAGCTCGACATCCGGCTGGTGCGCAAGCTCGGTCCGGTCGCGTTGGCAACCGGATTGGGTCAGGTCATCTTCACATCCGTTATCGGCTTCGCGATTGCCATCGCACTGGGGTTTTCGACCGTCCCGGCGGCCTACATCGCGGTCGCGTTGACCTTCTCCTCAACGATCATCATCGTCAAGTTGCTAACCGACAAGCGCGAACTCGACCATTTGCACGGTCGTATCGCGCTCGGGTTCTTGATCGTCCAAGACATCGTGGTCGTCATCGCCATGATTGTCATCACCGCGACGGGCGACGGCGGCGACAATCTGGCGCGAGAATTCGTTGGCGTCACGTTACGTGGCATCCTGCTGGTGGCAGTCGTCGTTGTCGTCGGCAGGTACATCGCACCTCGTGCCACCCAGCTGTTGGCACGCAACTCCGAACTGTTGATTCTCGGGTCGGTGATGTGGGCAGTTGTGCTGGCGGCCCTGTCGATCCTGCTGGGCTTCTCTGAGGAAGTCGGGGCATTTCTGGCTGGGATGTCACTGGCGTCGACTGCCTACCGCGAAGCGATCAGCGGGCGGCTGTCGACCTTGCGGGACTTCCTGCTGGTGTTCTTCTTCATCGAACTCGGCACGCAGTTCGAATTGTCGAGTGCTGCCGAACAACTGACCGCCGCAGTGATCTTTTCGCTGTTCGTGCTGATCGGCAATCCCCTGATCGTCATGGTCATCATGGGGATCATGGGTTATCGCCGCAAAGTGTCGTTCAAGGCTGGCTTGACGGTGGCGCAGATCAGCGAATTTTCCCTGATCCTCGCAGCACTGGGGGTCAGCCAGGGTCACATCGGCAACGACGTGATCGGGCTGGTGACCGCGGTCGGGCTGATCACCATCAGCGCCTCGACGTACCTCATCTACGGGTCCGACGCGATCTTGCGGCGTATCGATCGCCATCTGCGCATTTTCGAACGACGTGAACCCAGCAAGTCGGATGACATCGATGAGACACGACTGCTACCCGAGTTTGTCGTGATCGGGCTCGGTCGCTTTGGGCGCACCATTCTGCAGGAGCTGCTCGATCGCGGCGACCAGGCCTTGGGCGTCGATTTCGACCCGAGGAGTATGCAATCACCCAAGTGGTCTGTCCCTGTGATTTACGGCGATGCCGAGGACCTCGACCTTGCCACGCAACTGCCGTTGTCGCAAACGCGCTGGGTCATCAGCTCGCTGCGCAGTGTGGAGACCAATTTGCTGATCCTGGAAGGCTTCCGGCAGCACGGTTACGACGGCAAGATCGCCGTCGCCGCCGACGATGAACTGGGCGAAGCGATCCTCAAGGAAGCAGGAGCTGACATTGTGGTTCGGCCGCTACATATCGCGGCGCGACCGCTCCTGCAGACCATCCATGAGCACGATTGACCCTGTATCACCGACGATGCGACCGCCATTTGGGGACCCGTCGGCACGTGCCCAGACGGGGCTGCGTGCGGTCGGTGCCGGAGGCCGATTGCGGTCAGCCAGCAAACGTTCCCAGTCCGACGACCCATGGTCGCCGTCGGTCGTAGATCGGATCGGGACGCACCTCAACCGAGATTTCGGTCAGCCCGAAACTCGACAGGAGGGTTTCCACCTCGGTTTCCCCTGCTTCAGACACATACACCTCGCCGAGCACCGGGTCAGTGACTGCCGCGAGATCGCGCTTGCCGCGAAGGCACGAGAAGTACACCGGGCCAGCATGGAGCAGGTCGAGCAACCCCGCCAACGTCGAACGCCAAGCCGACCGTGGCAGGTGGGTGAACGCTGCCGATAACCACAAACCACCGAACGAGCGCAGCTTGAACGGCAGGTCTTGCAGGGGTGCCTGGACCAACGGATGCCGCGGTAGCAGCATCCGGGCAACCTGCAACGCACCGTACGAAAGATCAACGCCAACAGGGTGAATGCCCGCATCCCGCAGCAGCCGCAGATCAGTCGCAGGTCCGCAGGCACCATCGAGGACGAGATCGCCCCGTTTGGCCATGTCAGCAAATCGGCGCACGTCCGCCACAGGACGGCGCAAACGCAGCGACGTCTGGTACTCCCGCGCATGTTGATCGTAGGCAGCGATACTTGCTTCGGTGCGCTGGTCCTGCACGACCTGCTTGGTCAACTGGCCATCAGCGGTCACAGGCCTCTCCGGTTCACGCGTTGCGTCCACGTCGCAGCGGGACGTTCATTCAGCATGGCTCGGCCTTGCAGCACCGTCGGCAGCGAACGCTTCTTCTATCGACGCGGCGACGCGAACGATCTCGTCAAGCCGCGTGATCGACAGCACGTGGCGAATGCGTTCGCGCGAACACACAAGCACAATGTCGCCGCCGTGAGATCGCGCCCGCTTGAGTCCCCCGACAATGACCCCGAGCCCAAACGAGTCCAGAAACTCGACACTGTCAAGATCGAGCGCGACTTGGCGGGTACCGCCGTACTGGACTTCCATGAGCACTTGCCGCAATTTCCCTGCGGTCGCGACATCCAGCTGACCAGCCGCGGTCACGACCGTGTCCGTACCCCGGTCATCGCGATCGACACGCAACAGTTCCACGAGCTTCCTGGGTCACATCGTCGATTGGTGTTGAAACCAGACCATACCGGAGCAGGCGCAATGACGGGCAGCACCGCCTGATCACTATCGTGGCCGGCCAATACGCTTGCCGTTTCGCATCCCGATGCCAGGAGAGTGTCTACGGATCCTCGCGACGTCCTCGAACTGATCGAACGTTCGGACGCTTCCGGTGTGGTGCACACCCAACCGATTGCCGCCCGGCAACCGGTTGAGGTGCCCCTGCCAGCTGACGTACCGGAGGTGGTGCGCGGTCGCCTGCAATTGCAGGGCATCACCACGCTGTGGAGCCACCAAGCAACGGTCCGCACGCTGGCGCATGCTGGCACCAACGTCATCCTGGCGACCGGGACCGCCTCAGGCAAGTCCCTGGCCTATCAACTTCCGATCATCGAACGCACCGTCGCCGACCCGCAGGCCGTGACGGTCTACATCGCTCCTACCAAAGCACTCGCCTATGACCAGCTCCGCCAGATCCGCGGTTACAAGCTTCCCCAGATACGGGCCGCCGTGATCGACGGTGACACACCCGCGGCAGAACGCGAGGCCATCCGCCGCACCGCCAACGTCATCCTCACCAACCCCGACCTGCTGCACCACGCGGTGCTGGGCCAGCATCGCGCCTGGGCGAATGTGCTCCACCGTCTGGCGTTCGTGGTTGTCGACGAAGCGCACGTCGCTCGCGGCGTGTTCGGCAGCCATGTCGCACTCGTGCTAGCTCGACTCAAGCGCGCCGCACAACGCTACAGCGCCACTCCGACCTGGTTGCTCGCCAGCGCCACCATCGGCAATCCGGCTGAACACGCCACGCGCCTGGTTGGCAGCGATGTCGTCGCCGTGACGAACGACGGTTCGCCGCGCGGCCCGCTGCGGCTGGCGCTGTGGCAGGTGCCACGCGATGACGACGGTCGCGCGGTGCATTCGGTGACTCGCGAAGCCGGGATGATGCTGGCCGAATTCGTCGCCGCCGGCATACAGACGCTCGTGTTCGCGTCTAGCCGCCGAGGTGCGGAAGCGATCGCGCTGATCGCCAAGGAACGCCTCGATGGACAGCGCGACGACGGGTTGCTGCTCAGCGAGATGATTGCGGCGTATCGCGCGGGTCTGCTGCCACAAGAACGCCGATCGGTGGAGGCAGGACTGAGAGACGGCACGTTGCGCGGCGTTGCGGCGACTGAAGCACTCGAGCTTGGTATCGACATCTCCGGTCTGGATGCCGTCATTCTCGCCGGCTGGCCTGGCACGTCAGCGGCATTCTGGCAGCGGGTCGGCCGCGCTGGACGGCGCGCAGGCGCAGCTGCGGCGGTGTTCATAGGCCAGGAAGATCCGCTGGACCAGTACCTGCTCAACCATCCTCGCGAACTCCTCGAACGGCCTGCTGAGGATGCCATCATCGACCCGTCAAATCGCTACATCCTTCGGGGCCATCTGCATTGCGCCTGTTACGAATTCCCGATGACCGCCGCTGAAGCAGCCGACACGTTTGGTGGCAAGGCGCCTGCGGCACTAGCGGTCGGCGTGACCGACAACGTTTTGCGGCTCCGTTCTGACAAGCACTACTGGACCTCACGGGAGCGCCCGTCGGCCGCCGTCGACCTCCGCTCGTCTGGCGGTGCCACCGTCAGAATCGTCGATTCGGCAACAGGCGCGATCATCGGAGATGTCGACGAGCCACGAGCGCACCAGCAAGTCCACACCGGCGCGCACTACGTCCATCAGGGTCGGGCGTTGACCGTTCAGCAGCTCGACCTCGGACAACGGGTGGCATTGGTCGAAGACCGCACCGACACTGCCACCACAACCCGGCCGCGTAGCGACACCAATATCAGTATTGACACCGTGACGCTGCGTCACGAGCACGACGGCTTCGCGCTGTCGTATGGCAGTGTCGACGTGACCACACGTGTGACCGGCTACGACGTCATACGCATCGGCGCCAACGACGTGGTCGATCGGTGCGCGCTCGAGCTACCCGACATCCGCCTGTCCACGATGGCCGTCTGGTACGAGCTCACGGACGACGACCTTGAGTGCGGCGGCGTCACCCCGCCGGTGCTGCCGGGAGCGCTGCATGCCGCCGAACATGCAGCGATCGGGGTGCTCGGCCTGATCGCGATGTGTGATCGCTGGGATATCGGCGGACTGTCGACACCCCGGCACGCACAAACGGCACAACCGACCGTGTTCATCTACGACGGCTATCCCGGTGGGGCTGGACTTGCGGAACGATCGTTCCAGCGATTTGGTGAGCACATCGCGCTCACCCATACCACTATTGGTGACTGTCCATGCCATCACGGCTGCCCATCGTGCATTCAAAGCCCCAAGTGCGGCAACGGCAACGACCCGCTCGACAAGTCGGGCGCCCTGCGCGTTCTCGAGCTAGTGCGTTCCCACGCCCATGAGCTACCTGGATTCCACCGCGCCGCCACCACCACATGAGCGGCGGCACATCGATCAGCCGGACCCAGCCGACCCGAAGACGTCGCCAAGCCCGCCGGTTGGCGACAGCCCTGCCGGTCGGCGCAGCTGCGCCGTGGCTTCAGCGGTCACACGAGTCGCACCCAGGTGCGGTACCAGGAGTCCCGCAACCGCGACACTGACTTCAACGCGCACCTGATCGCCACCACCGGCGCAGTCGCAATACTCGACTCGCGCGCCGTTGACGACAGCCGCCTGCTCCGCCTGACGTTGGGCCGACGGTGCAATCATCGGTGCTGCTGATGCCGCTGCCGCAAGCGCCGCCGCATCGGCAGCAGTCTGCGCGCGTGCAGCCGCGACCACATAGGCACCGGCATCGATGACAACCACGCCGGCCACGACCGCAACCCACAGCACCAACGGAAACGCCAGCGACGCGAACCCTGACTGACCTTCAGCTCCAGAGAGGACACCGTTACGTGCGCGTTTCATGGTGTCCACGAACTGTCGATGACCGGCTCGGTGATCGCGGATGCACGGGCTGTGAGCGTGTGCTCGACTGGGCCCAAGGAACGTGTCGCGGCAACTTCGACGGTCACCGGTGTTCCCGGCGAACGATGCTGCGGCGACACGTTCACCGCGACGTGCGCAAATTCCGGCAGTGCCGCCTCGACGGCATCGACAACGACGCGCTGCGAAGTTGTGGTAGCCGCCGCCCGTGCACCGGTTCGCGCACCGTCGTGGAGAATGACCAGGTCGGTGATGATGCCGGCGACGGCTACCAGCGCAGCGACAATGACGGCTACAACGGGAAGGACCATCACGGATTCGAGTGCGGCCGATCCGTCGGACTTGCGCCATCGTTGGGCTGGCGGGATGATGCTCACGCCCCGACGAGTGACCGGGCCTGGTCCAACAGAGCGTTGAACAGGCTCACGATCGCCCCGCCGGTTGCCCATTGCACGATGACACCAGCGACAGTGGCGGCAACAACCACCAACAACCCGTACTCCGTCACCAGCGATCCGGCTTCGGCGCTTCGCGCCGTTGGTGTGGATTGCTTGTCGGTCGCGGCGAGCTGTGTCGCAGCATTTCCAGCTTCAGGTGAGATAGTCATCGGTTCGTTCCTTCCTTGGGTGGGTTTGTGTCCAATCACGCTCAGCACGAACGTGACGCCGTGGTTACTGAGGACTGATCGCTGTCAGCCCCGTGAAAACTTCGGCGACGACAGGCGCAGCCACGACCATCAGGCCAGCCGGTAGCAGCACTAGGGTCGTCGGGAACGTCAACTGCGCCGGCAAGCGTTCCGCTGCCGCTTTCACGCTGGCGAGCTGTTCGGCCCGCAGCTGCCTTGCCAGCCTGCGGAGCACGTCAATTACCGGCGCGCCAAGTGTTTCGGCTGCAACCAGTGCCGTGGTAATCCGGCTGACCGTGCCCGAGTCCTCGTCCCAGTTGTCGGTTGGGCGCAGGCCGAATTGCAATCCCAATGCCGAGGCCCTCAGGGCCGTTGCATGTCGTGGCATGCTGTCAGCGACTACGCGAAGCGCCGTTGCCGCCGTGCATCCCGACGCCATGGCAGTTGCTACCAGATCAGCAACCTCGTCGTCTGCGTGCGATCGAATTCGACGCACGAGCCAACGTATGATCGCCAACCCTGTCGCCGTCAGTGCCAAAGCACCGATCAAGACAACCGAGCCAGGTCGCTGGCGGTAGAACGCGAACGCGTCGACGCCGAACAGTGCCGAAATCACCGGCGAAAGCGTGAGCGGCGCCAGAGTCAGTACCGCAGCAACGGCCCGGGTCTGCGCGGCGGCAACACGTACAGCGCGCTCCTGATCACGTCGGGTGTCCGCGGCATCCCGTGCCGCGGCGACCGCGGCGACAGCGCCTGCTCCGCTGGCGGCTGCTACCGCCAGCGCACGCTGCACATGCTGGTCCACCCCCGCCAAACCTGACAGTTCGTAGGCGGTTGCGCCCGCTTCAGCGTGTAGCTGCACGCGGTCCAACGCACCTTCGCCGTGGAACGTTGCAGGCGACAACGTGGTTGAGGTGCGCATCAGTCATTCACCTCAACCAGTTGCAGGCCGTCACCAGATCGTTCCACGCGGGCGATCTCGGTCACGACACGCTGGCCCGCACCATCACGATCCATCGCCACCACCAGATCAATCGCAGCGGCCATCTGTGCTCGCGCCGCCGCCAGCGGGACCCCTGCTAGCAACGCCATACCTTCGATCCGCACGAGCGCATCCGCGGCACTATTGGCGTGGACGGTGCATAACGATCCAGCATGACCGGTGTTCATCGCCTGCAACAGATCGGCAACTTCGACACCGCGTACTTCTCCCACGACGATTCGATCAGGACGCATACGCAACGCGTTGCGCACCAGATCGGCAATCGTGACAGCGCCGACTCCTTCGGCCGAAGGTTCACGGGTTCGCAGATGGACGGTGTGAGTGCCGGGCTGTCGAATTTCGGGTGTGTCTTCGATCACGACCACCCGATCGCCGCCGACTTCTGCGAGCATGCACGACAGCAAGGTGGTTTTGCCGACACCGGCTCGGCCGGCAACAACGATGTTGCGGCGACGTTGCACCATCGATCGCAACTGGCTGGCATGTACATCCGAAACGCTGCCAGATTCGCGCAATTCATCCCACGTCGGCGCGACAGCTGGCACACGGCGCAACGTCATCGTCGGGCAGGTCGCCAGCGGCGGGATGACGGCATGCAGCCGAATGCCGCCAGACAACACCACGTCGACATAGGGCTGTGTCCGGTCTAGTCGAGCGCCGACCGGACCGAGCGCACGAGCGATCACGGTCCGAACATGATCATCATCGTCGAACGTGGCAGCGCTTCGTTCGAGCGTTCCTGCCCGCTCAACAAAGACCTCATCGGGGCGGTTCACCATGATGTCGGTCACACCCGGGTCCCGCAACAGCCGCTCGAGTGGACCGAACCCTCCGAGTTCGTCGACAAGGTCGCGCACCAGCTGGGCCCACCGCTCGGGTGATGCGACCACGCCTTCGGCCGCCAACGCCCGCGCGACCGCGCGGCGCAACAAGGACCGGTCGAGGTTGTGTTCGGCAAGTTCGGTATCTGAACGCAAGCGACGGGCGACCGCGTCACGAAGCACCGAATCGACCACGGTCGATCGCGGTGGCGCCGGTATGATGGCGGACGTTGCCCCGGTACTACGCATGGTCTCGACTGACATCATTCCCCCGTTCCCATCCCGCAACCAACGGTTACTGCCGGCTTGGCGCCATCTGCCGGGCCAGAGGCAACAATGGTTTCAGCCAGGCGCCGGGAAACGCACCCGGCAAACGACGTGCCGCTGCGGCACGCGCGACCCGCGCCGAATTTGCGAGTTGTACGATCTGACGTCCAGGCACCTGCTGAGCAACGGCACGCAACTCGACTGGACCATCCCCAACAATGACCGCCCACGCAGCGGTGGTTGTGCCGATCCGGTCCATCGCAGCGCCGTCGGGTCTGGCGACCACCACGTCGACATCGACGTCAACCCCGGCATCGATCACGACGCAATCGACGGATTCGTCTGTGATGGACACCTCAGCGGTGTCATCGACGCTGACGATGCGACAACGCGGCACCCCGTCGACGGCAGTTGCGCGCGAGAAGACGTCAGGTGATCGCAGCAACGACCGGTCTGCTGCGGTCGCCGTCCGTGCCGGAAGTGGTCCTCGCAACACCGCCAACGAACGCCAGCCATGCCAGCTGATAATCGCCGACAGCGCGAGCGCAACGGTGGTCGTTCCGACGCCACCAGCACATCCACCGATCGTGAACTGTGCGGCAGTGCCGTCGATTTCGGGCCGTAATTGCAGGATGCGTTTCACATGCATGCTGAGTAGGTCGCGTTCCTCCGGCCAAGCGACGACGAACGCCGGACGGTGACGAGCCGCAACAGCTGCAGCCTCCGGTGCGGACACGTCGGAGGTCACCAGAAGCACGCAGGCAACATTGACACCAGACGCTGGTTCATGTTGCGCAGACATTGGTGGGGGCATCAGCTGCTCAGCAGCCATCGGCATTGCTTGCAGGGTGGCAACATCCGCGATGCGGATTGCCGGCGGCATGAGCGGAGACGACACCGCGTCAACCGGCTGCCAACCGAGCACCTGTTCGACGTATTCACGAACGTGTGGCTCGTGCGCTGCATCGACATCAATCGTTACCGGCAGAGCACTGAGCAGATCCTCCGGTTCATCGACGACAGCGATGGTTGTCATGCTTCCCCCGTATCCGGCGTGCAATGTGCGACGCAGTCACCATACGCACGCATGGCAATGAACAGTCACGCTGGTAAGCGAAACTGGGGAAAACGCGAAGGTGCGACTAGGTGTAGTCGCGGTGATAGACGATCAAACCGTCCTCGTCGAACTCGAGGAAGCTCGCGCGCGGCAGGTCGCTCCAGCGGCGACCTCCAGCGGAATATCCGATCTTCCATTCGACGGCGAGCTGGGCGCCATCTTCAGATTCGATCACCCGGTGTTCGTCGATGGTGATCTCATCTTTTCCGCCCAGCCAGTCCTTCAAGTACGCCTGAATGAGCAGGTTGCCCCGGTGTGGCGGGTTGTAGGGCTCCAGAAACAGTGCATCGGCCGAGTACAGGTCAGGGATGCCCGAAACATCGGCACTCGTGAGCATGCCGGAGAACTTGTCCCAGGCTTCGGCCGCGTGCCCCACGATTCACACCTTCCTTCACTCTGCGATGCCGGCAGGATAGTCGGCTACCGGCACGGCGCCGTAATGCGCGCACAACGGCGCAACCCTAGCGTGTACGTCCGTGTCGCGGCATCGTGTCGATGGCCATGCGGCATGATTGACTTCGTGTACCTCGTTGGGAGGACCTGGTGACCGCAGCTCAACCAGACAACGTGGCAGAGACATGGCCTGAGCCAGTGCGTGACGTCGCACAAGTCGTGATCGCCGACCGGGATCGTTGGCGCAGGTGGCTGCAAGAACTCGTCAAGATCCCGTCGATCAGCGCTCTACCGGAACACGACAACGATGTCGCTCACAGCGCCAACGTGACCGCGGAGATCCTTGATGCGGCGGGGCTGGAGCACGTCGAACTACTTGACGTCGCGGGTGCGCCCCCGTACGTGACCGGCGAATGGTCACACAACGACCACGCGCCGACGGTCCTGTTGTACGCGCACCACGATGTCCAGCCGACGCCAGGAGCAGAGAACTGGGCGTCACCACCGTTCACGCCGACCGAGCGTGACGGACGGCTGTACGGACGTGGCACCGCCGATGACAAGGCCGGGATCGTGCTGCATGCAGCCGCAATCGCTTCCTGGTTACAAGCCAGGGGCGCACTGCCTGTCAATGTCAAAGTACTGATCGAAGGTGAAGAAGAGGTCGGCTCTCCGCATCTGCCGGCATTTCTCGACCGCCATGCCCAGCGGCTGCGATCTGACGTGATCGTGCTGGCCGATCTGGTGAACTGGAAGGTTGGCTGGCCTGGTTTGACGCGGTCGCTGCGCGGAATGGGCGACGTTTTTGTCACCGTCCGCACACTGCAGCAGCCCGTCCATTCGGGCATGTGGGGTGGACCGGTACCAGATGCAGCGACCACGCTCGTGCGACTGCTGGCGACACTGCACGATGCCGATGGCCGGATTGCGGTCGATAACTTTTGTGACGACGTCATCCCGCTGACTGAGGACCAGCGAGGCGCACTGGTCACCCTGA
>JBBDVU010000078.1:0-18312 GCA_040903225.1 Nitriliruptoraceae bacterium
GCGACCAAGCGCTTGCAGGCGTTGGGCTGCAACGGGACCGATGAGACGCGCGAGCACAACCGGGTCGGAGTCAACCAGGTCAGCGACCTTCACAATGCCGTTTGCGGTGAGCGTACGTACCGTCTGCGGCCCTGCCCCCCATAGAGCCGCGACGTGAAGATTGCGCAAACGCTCCGGTACCTCGCCGGCAGGCCACATCAGACAACCATCAGGTTTGGCCAAGGCAGAGAGCAGTTTGGCAACAGATTTTGTGGTCGCGATACCCACCGACGCCGGAAGGCCCACTTCAGCACGGATCGTTGAACGCAATCGCTGTGCAATCGACATCGACGAGCCGAAGAGACGGTGCGCACCAGAGACGTCAAGGAACGCCTCATCCAGAGACAGCTGCTCGATGATCGGCGTCACCGCACGAACATGGCGCATCACCTGGTCAGAAACGGCGCGATAGACGGCACCACGCGGCGGTACGACGACCAGGTGGGGGCACCGTGCGCGAGCCTGCGCCATCGGCATCGCACTACGGATTCCATAATGGCGAGCTTCGTACGATGCTGCCGCGACGACACCGCGATGACTGCCACCACCAACGGCGACAGGTTTGCCCTGCAGCCGCGGGTCATCTCGCTGCTCGACGGAGGCGAAAAATGCATCCATATCGAGGTGCAGAATTGATACGTCGGTCATCACCGCTACCGATCCTGCGCAGTGCCCTGCGTGCGTTGGTCGCGAGGCGTAGCGTTGGCGCCGCCAGACGTCACCGTGTGAACCGAGACCTTACTGGTCGAATAGTGCTGCCGCGACGAAGTCCACACCCGGACCGCAAATTGCGGTCAACGTTTTGGTAGCCCGGGTAACCGAGACATACAACTGTTGCAGTCCTACGTGCGGCTCCGACTGAATCTCGTCGGGTGAAACCAAGATCACGTCATCAAATTCGAGACCTTTGGCGGTACGAGGGTCGAGTATGCGAAGACGTTGGCTGGTCCCAGCCGGCAGTTGCGCTCGCAACACCGACAGGCGATTGGTGGGCGCAATGACCGCAACCGTGCCGTCGTGACTTGCGAACCGTTCCTCAACAATGCGAGCAACCAACGATGCAGGATTGTCGCTGCGCAGCAGACGCGGACGTTGGCCCGTGAACCGGACGGCCGATGCCGCCGATGCTGTGGTGCCGGACGCGGCCAAGATGTGCACGGCGATCTCGGCGATCTCGGCGGGCGTACGGTAATTGACTGTCAGCGATCGAATCGAGACCTGCGAACGACCTACGAGTTGGGCGACCTGCTCCCAGGTTTCGGGCTTACCAATTCTGCTGCGCTGGCCCAAGTCTCCGACAATAGTCCACGACGCATACGGGCCACGTCGCGCGACACTGCGCCATTGCATTGGCGACAAGTCTTGAGCTTCGTCGACAACCACGTGCGCAAAGTCTCGATAGCCGGCCGCGGCGACATCGACATGGTCGACCGTAAGTTGTAGCGCGTCGAACGACAAGCGGATGCCGACGTCGCGACCAGTGTCTTTCTCGCGGACTGGTTCGGATCCGATGAGCGCGTCAAATTCGTCCAGCAGCGGCGCGTCTTCGACGTGAACGCCGTCTGCTTGTTGCCAGCTGCGCGTCACCGCAACGATCTGATCGTGGCTGAGGAGGTCGTGGGCGAGTTCGTCAAGCCGTAACGTCCCGTCGGCCAATGCGGTGAACAGTCCGTGGGGCGTCGGGGCTGGCCAGAAACTGCGCAGCAGCATCACGTACGACGCAGAAGCGTTCAAGGCGTCGACAAAATTGATGTCGGCCGGATCCGTCGGCACATGCTGACCTTGCCGCTGTCTGGCCGCCTGCCATCCTCGCCAAATCGCGTGATGGAGTGCGGCGACGGCCGGTTCGCGTCGTTCGCAATAGCTGGAACCCGGACGATCCGCCTGAACTTGTCCGAGGAACCGATCCCGCAGCTTGGTGAGATCGGCGCCGCCGAGATCAGCTGTAGTGCCATCAATGTTGATCCGCGTCGACATCGGGATTTTCGGCATCCATGCTGCGAGCGCGCGGTGGCAAATGCGAGCGAACACCGCCAGACCCTTGACGAACGCGACTGGTGCCGCATCCCAACCGTCGATCGGGATGTCTGCTGGAGCCAGCGCAGCCAACGGCCGTTGCACTACCCGGTTTTCTCCCAGTGATGGCAGCACCCGTCCGGTGTACTCGGTGAATGCTGGACTGGGTCCGATCACGAGAACGCCCCGTCCTTCAAACCGTTCGCGATCGTGATAGAGCAGATACGCGACGCGGTGCAGCGCGACGACCGTCTTTCCCGTTCCTGGGCCTCCCGTGACGATCATCGTGCCACGGGCCGGTGACCGGATGATGTCGTCTTGATCCGTTTGAATCGTGGCAACAATGTCTTGCATTTGTGGACGACGATCTCGTGTGAGCGCCGCTAGCAAAGCGCCTTGACCGGTTACCGCATCCAGGCCCAGGGCGTCAGCGGCCTCGACGTCGATGAGCTCGTCATCGATATCGACGAGTGTGCGCCCTCGGGTTGCCAAGGTCGGGCGTCGCGCGACGCGTTCCGGACGGGCGGCCGTTGCTCGGTAGAACGCGGCGGCTACCGGTGCCCGCCAATCGACCAGGAGTACGTCGCCGTGTTCATCGACAACTGAGACGCGACCAACATGAAACTGGTCACCATCTCGCAGATCAAGGCGCCCGAATGCCAGCGATTCGATGTCACCAAAGGTGTACTGAGCCGCTCGGACTGCATGATGGTGTGCCGTGGCGTCCCGTTCGAATCGCGCTTGAAATGTCGAACCAGACTGGTCAGCAGCAGTCTGCGCGACCAGGCGTTGTGCCCGTTGCCGCAGGACATCCACGCGATCGTGGATCGTGTTGAGCGTGCGTTGCTCTTCGGCGAGCGCACGCTGTTTGTGTCCCGGCGGCACCGATGGCGCCAGCTCGTTTGCCCCCATCACAATTGCCTAAGCACCCCTGCCGTTTCCACGGCCGCTAGCACAGCATCCTCGCCTTTATTGCCGTGCATCCCGCCGGCACGAGCATCGGCTTGTTCCCACGTATCGGTTGTCAGGAGTCCGAACCCGACGGGAATTCGATGGTTACGTGCCACCGAACCACAGCCCCGGGCACATTCGTTGGCCACGAACTCGAAATGCGGGGTGTCTCCTCGGATCACACAACCCAACGCGATGAGAGCGTCGTACTGGTCGTTGATGGCCAACTTTTCCAGCACGACAGGGATTTCGAAGGCACCTGGAACCCAGACAACGTCGATGTTGTCGTCAGCGGCACCGCACCGGCGCAACGTGTCGACTGCTGCGTCGAGCAATCGTTGGGTGATGTCCTCATTGAAGCGACCGATGACAACCCCGACCCGCATGCCGGCGGCATTGACGTCTGCACGATAGGCAGGATGCGTACTCATGCCGAATGTTTCCGATCGTGATCAACCTCGTCGGGAGGCGGAGCCATCGCGAACCCGCGATCTGGTTTCACAACCGCTCGTGGAGCCGACGACCGTTGTGCCGCAATGTCACCAACACCGGTCGACACCACAGCGTCGGTACCGGAGAAATCATGGCCCATGCGTGCAGCCTTGGTAGCCAGATAGTCCGCGTTGGCGACATTGGGTTCGACCTGTATCGGGAGGCGTTCGACAATAGACAATCCGAAACCACCGAGTGCAATTCGCTTGGCCGGATTGTTCGTCAACAGTCGCAGTGTCGACAAGCCAAGGTCAGCCAGGATCATCGCTCCTGTGCCGTAATCACGCGCATCAGCAGGCAGACCTAATGACAGGTTCGCATCAACGGTGTCCGCCCCACTGTCCTGAAGCTCGTAGGCCTGCAGTTTGTGCAGCAGCCCGATCCCACGACCTTCATGCCCCCGCAGATAGACGATAACACCCTGTCCTTCGTCGGCGATCCGCGCCATTGCAAGATCGAGTTGTGGGCCGCAATCGCAGCGCAGCGATCGGAACACGTCGCCAGTGAGACATTCCGAGTGCATCCGCACGAGCACGTTGGCTTGGTCCTCTGGATCCCCGTACAACATCGCGACCGATTCGGTCCCGTCGGCAACCGAGCGGTAGCCCATGACGGTCCAATCACCGTATGGTGTCGGCAGTTTGGCACGACCAACGCGTTCCACTAGCGATTCATGCTTCCGTCGGTAGGCGATCAGATCTTCGATCGTCACCATGATCAGACCATGTTGCTGCGCAAAACGTTCCAGGTCGTCGACTCTTGCCATCGTGCCGTCGGGATTGATCATCTCGCAGATGACCCCTGCAGGTCGTCGACCGGCAAGACGCGCCAGGTCGACAGCCGCTTCGGTGTGACCGGGACGTCGCAATACGCCGCCCGGGTGATACCGCAGTGGGAACACGTGCCCGGGGCGCGTCAAATCATCAGCCGTCGTATTCGGGTCTGCAAGCGCTCGGCAGGTACGAGCTCGGTCCGCTGCCGAAATGCCGGTAGTCGTGCCGTGGGCGACATCGACGCTGACGGTGTATGCGGTGCCCTTCGGATCTTCGTTGTGTAGCACCATCGGCGGTAGGTGCAGCCTGTCGAGGTCTTCACCCAGCATTGGCACACACAGCACGCCGGAGCTGTGGTTGATGACGAATGCGAGCTGGTCTGTGGTGGCCGCGTCGGCTGCGAGCACCAAATCACCTTCGTTTTCGCGATCTTTGTCATCAACGACAATCACCATGCCGCCGTCGCGAATGACTGCGACAGCTTCGTCGATTGACGCGAATGAGTTCACAAACGGTCCTTGTCGGCCGGTTCGGATGCAAGCCGACGGTAGGGCGTGTCAAGCCCACCAGCTAGCAGGCGTTCTACATACTTGGCTATGACGTCGGCTTCGAGGTTGACGCGATCACCCGCAGCAAGCTGACCCAGCTTAGTTGCATCGATGGTGTGTGGGATCAAGCCAATCGTGAACGTGCCGTCGCTGGCTGAAATGACCGTCAGACTGACGCCAGCGATCGTGACTGAACCTTTCGGCACGACGTAGGCCGCGATCGACTCAGGTGCCCGAATCGTCAGATAGGTCGCACCTGGCTGGTGCACCAGGTCGCCGACCGTGCCAACTCCGTCAATGTGCCCTTGCACCATGTGGCCGTCAAACCGTCCGCTGGCCGACAAGGCGCGCTCCAAGTGGACCTGGTCTCCGACGTTGAGCTCGCCAAGCGTGGTGACGTGTTGTGTTTCAGCCATCAAGTCACAGCTAAACGACGACGCATGCAGTTCAGTGACGGTCAAGCAACAGCCATCCACCGCAACTGAGTCCCCGATTCGGGTGCCGTCAAGCACCCGGGTAGCTTCGATGTGAAGGCGCACAATGCCACCGGACGACCGCGTCGCCGCAATGTTGCCAAGCTCTTCGACGATTCCCGTGAACATGCCTACTCGCGGTTGTCGTAGTGGTGGTGGATCTGATGATCGATGATGACGTCCGGACCGATGCCGCCAAGGCGGGTCAACGTGGTTGACAATCGCTGGGAGTCCAACGCGCAGCGGTAGGTTTCGGTGGCGTCATCAGCGACGTGCACCACCATACGGTCGACGACTCCCCCATCGAGCATTGCTTGAGCCAGTGTGGGTCCAGGTTCGGCAAGCACACTGCTGATGCCGAACTCGACCAGTGTCGCGATCGCATCGCGGATTGTTGGATTGGCATCGGTCGTTCGGGTGAGCGGACCGGAATGCGCAGCAGTGGGCAACTCGACGATGGTAACACCCGTAGCGCGCAAGCTCGCCAGCTGATCGTGGCTGTGGCCTGTGGCGGTCAATACCAACGTGTTGGGCCGGGCAACCGCAGCGGATGGTGGCGTGCGCAAACGGCGGTCCACGACGACCGCGCGTGGCTGACCTTTCGTGTGATTGTCGAGGTCTCGCACGGTGAGTTGCGGATCGTCGGCCAACACGGTCCCCGCACCCACCAGTACGGCATCAACCTGACTTCGCAGCCGGTGGACAGCTCGTCGAGCCTTGCTGGAAGTGATCCAACGCCCCGATGACGATTGCATGCTGCCACCGAGGGTCTGGGCGACCTTCAGGGTGACATGTGGACGTTCTTGGGTTACTACGGTCAGAAAATCTGCCAGCTGCCCGCTAATTGCAGCCGCGACCGGATGAGTGCCATCGAGCAACGTCACGGTTACGCCGGCCCGTTTCAGACGTTCAACACCACCGGTGGCGACCGTGTGCGGATCGTCGATACCAATGACGACACGATCGATTCCGGCGGCGATCAACGCATCGACACACGGCGGTGTACGCCCGTGATGTCCGCACGGCGCAAGAGTGACATAGGCGTTCGCACCGTGCGCGCGATCACCCGCACGTTCGAGTGCGACTATCTCGGCGTGTGCACCACCTGGTGGGCGTGTGACGCCTTCGCCGACCACTGTGCCGGCACGCACAATGACACAGCCGACGGTCGGATTCGGTGATGTACGCCAGGCCGCATGCTGGGCAAGTGCGATGGCGCGGACGAGATGCGCTACGTCGCCGTCGCGTAATGGAATCACCACGCCCTCAGTCGTGTGCCGGTTGGGTGCGATGATCATGTGCACCCAACCGGCCATGCTATCGACCGGAGATTGCTAACCGCGCTCTAGCGAGATGCGGCCAAGGCCTGTTCGAGGTCTTCGACGATGTCGTCGATGTGCTCGATGCCGACACACAGTCTGATCAGATCCTGGGTGACACCTGCGGTCACGAGTTCCTCGTCGGTCAGCTGCCGGTGCGTCGTTGACGCCGGGTGCGCAGCCAACGACTTGGTGTCGCCGATGTTGACAAGGCGAGTGAACAGTTGCAGGGCGTCGTAAAACTTGACGCCAGCTTCGAATCCACCCTTGATACCAAACGACATCAACGCTGACGGTTTCCCGCCGGTGTATTTCTGCGCGAGTGCGTGATATTTCGACGTAGATAGGCCGGCGTACTCGACCCACTCCACCTGGTCGTGCTGCTGCAGAAACTCCGCCACCTTCTGTGCATTCTCAACATGCCGTTCCATGCGCAAGCTCAGCGTTTCGAGGCCCTGCATGATCTGCCAGGCGTTGAATGGGCTAATGGCCGAACCGGTGTTGCGCAGCGGGACCGTGCGGGCGCGTCCGATGAAGGCGGCTGGACCCAACGCTTCGGTGTACACCAAACCGTGATAGGCCGCTTCCGGTTCATTGAGCATCGGGAACCGTTCGGCATGGTCTGCCCATGGAAATGTTCCGGAGTCGACGATGACTCCGCCGAGCGACGTTCCATGTCCACCGATGTATTTGGTGAGCGAATGGACGACGATGTCTGCACCCCATTCGATCGGCCGCATTAATGCTGGCGTTGGCACAGTCGAGTCGACAATCACCGGGACTCCGTGCTTGTGCGCGACTGCGGCAATCGCTTCCAGATCTGGAATGTTGCCAGCCGGGTTCCCGATGGTTTCGGCAAACACCGCCGACGTCTTGTCGTCGATCAACGCTTCGATCGCTTCAGGTGAATCATCCGCGGCGAAGCGCACATCGATGCCCTGTGCCGGCAGCATGTGTGCGAACAGCGTGTACGTCCCGCCATACAGTTGCGGAACAGTCACGATGTTGTTGCCGATCTTGGCAATCGTCAGAATCGCGTAGTTGATCGCTGCCGATCCTGCGCTGGTCGCCAGCGCGGCCACACCACCTTCGAGTGCGGCGATTCGCTGCTCCAACACGTCTTGTGTCGGATTCATGATCCGGGTGTAGATGTTGCCGGGTACGGCAAGATTGAACAGGTCAGCGCCATGCTGAGCATCATCGAACGCATAAGCAACCGTCTGATAAATCGGGACGGCGACTGCTTTGGTCGTCGGGTCGGGTTCGTAACCTGCATGGATCGCAAGCGTTTCTGGTCGCACGGTTGTTCCTTTGTCGTGAGCGGTTCAGTGGTAGTCAGTAGGCCGATGTGACTGCACAGCTAACGGTCACGCAGTCCCAACGGATTTTGAGGATCGACATGCGGCATGAACGGCTTACCGCGTTCCAGGTCGGTCAAACGATAGATCTGACCGAGCCAGTTGTTGAACATGGCTTTGCCCGTATCCGTCCACGTGTTGTCCAGATAGGGTTCAATCGCCGATTCGGGGAAAGGCGGTACAGGTTTTCCCGCCGTCCGCGCGGCAAGTGCCATCTCGAGATAGTCGTTGGCGATCCGAGCGGCCGGTGCGACGAAGGTATTTTCAGGAAACGGCGGGATCGCACCGAGTTCGCCATCCAAAAACCGTTGTACTTCGCGCTTGTACTCTTTGAGCAGGCTGGTCGCGTCGTATTCTGGATGACCTTGCAGATAAACCAGGCGGATGCCGTCCGGGCTCGTGCCAAGATGAAAATCCCCGTCGACACTTTCAACCAACACCTGTAAACCTGCTTCGGTGAGTTGCCGGGTCGTGACTTCGTTCCAACGTGAATGTGGGACGTCGAATCGGGTGTTCAGGCCGTGAAGCAGCGGATGTTCTGGCGCGATGGCCCGGTGGGCATACACACCCCAGCGTTTGTTCAGCAGCGGCCTACGCGTAATGCTGTGCCGCATGTGTACCAGCGCGTGGGTGGCGAGGCATGAGCACAAGACCGACGTGACGTGCTCAACAGCCCAACTGATGACCTCATGCAACGGTTCCCAGAATGGTTCAAGGTCCAAGCTCGGGCTGGTGACGTTGGCCCCCGAAATGATGAGCCCATCGAGCCCTTCGTCTTGTAATCGATCGAACGGCTCGTAGAAAGCTTTAATGTAGGCCTGCGTGTCGTCGTCGCGCACGAGCCCGTCGACGGTGAACGGATGCAGATACAACTGGACGATCTGGTTGGCGCTGCCAAGCAGACGAATGTACTGCTGTTCAGTTACGCGCAATGCCGCATCGGGCATCATGTTCAGTAGACCGATGTGCAGTTCGCGAATGTCTTGGCGCAGCGCTTCATCGAGCGCGAGTATCTGCTCTCCACGTCGACGCAAATCGTCGAAGGTCGGAAGCGCTGAGTGAGCGACGATGGGCATCGTGGTCGGGCACCTGCGAGTTGTCGTGATGTCTGCGCATGGACGCGGTCCACTGCACATGACAAGTTGCGTCACGACACTAGCGGTACCGGTCGACTACGGCGCACCAGGAGACGCAACAGGGTAAACAGGATTACCGGCGCGACGGACGCCCTGGCGGATGTCCGCGACGGTCTCGCGCCCAGCGCGACCCATCCGCTTCGAGCGACTTGGCAAACTGTTTCATCTCGGTTGCGGCGTGAACCAGGCGGTCCGCATCGGGTTGTGCGTGTTGGGACGATGTCGTCACGCCAACCGAGATCCTGAGCATCTGGTAGCGCTGATCGACGCCGTACCGGTCGGGCATGTCGATGTAGCCACGCGCGCGTTCATCTGGGTCATACAAGCTCGGGACGATGCCGTCGAATTGGCGGCAAATTTCTTCGGCCAGGTGCTCGACCCGTTCCGCGTTCGTGATCACCACGAAGTCATCCCCGCCGATGTGGCCGACGAATGTGCGGTCGCTCGTGTTGGCACAGATGTCGGTGATGACGCGAGCTGTCGCCTGTAACGTATGGTCGCCGCGCATGAAGCCGTAATAGTCGTTGTACGCCTTGAAGTGATCGATGTCGGCGTATAGCAAACCTACTTCCTCGCCGTCCTCGACTCGACGCTGCAATTCTTGGTGAATCATGTCGTTGCCGGGTAGGCCTGTCAGCGGGTTTCGGGCGCGCTGTTGTTCTGACCTCCGGATGATCGCTCCGACACGCGCCACCAGTTCGTCGGAATCGAACGGTTTCGCAACATAGTCGTCAGCACCAGCGTGCAATGCGTTGGCAGCCCCAGATTGCTGCGCCTGGGCTGTGAGCATGATTACCGGAATCTGCGCGGTTCGCGGATCGGTTCGGAGCTCGGTCAGCAGGGTCAACCCGTCCATGCGCGGCATCATCAGATCGGCCACGATCAAGTCTGCTCCTGCAAGTTGAGCAAGCTCGAGGCCTTCAACGCCGTCGCGCGCGGTGACGACCTCGTAGCCGGCGAGGCTCAGCGTGATGTCCAGGAGTGTGCGGATGTCCGCCTCATCATCGACTACGAGCACGCGCGTTGTCATGGACGATTCGCCTCGTCGGCAAGATCAAGCAAGTGCCTGACGGCGGCGATGCGGTCGGGTTGGTTGAACACCGCCGAGCCGGCGACAAACACTTCCGCGCCAGCTTCGACGGTGGCGCCGATGGTGTTCGCAGCGATGCCGCCATCGACTTCGATGGTGAAATCAAGGTCATGCTGCTCGCGCCATTGCACGGCTTCACGGATCTTGGGAATGGTGGCGGGAATGAGTGACTGACCACCGAATCCTGGTTCCACCGTCATTACCAGCAGCATGTCGACATGGGGAAGCAGCTCGTGCACCATCGACACCGGGTGCGCCGGCTTGATCGCAACACCCACATTGCCACCCCGCTCGTGGAGTTCGTGGATCAACGAAATCGGGTCATCGTCAACTTCGGGATGGAAGGTCACAGATTCGGCACCGAGTGCAAGAAACTCTGGCGCATACTTGCGCGGATTCGCAATCATCAGATGACAGTCGAGGTACCGATCGGTAGCAGCGCGAATGGATGCGACGACAGGCGGCCCGATGGTGATATTTGGAACGTAGTGGCCATCCATCACATCGATGTGGAGCATCGAGACCGCAGGCGCAACCGAGGCCATCTCGTCGGCTAGTCGCGCGAAATCAGCTGACAAGATCGATGGCGCAATTTGCTTATCCGGCACCCGGATCCTCCTGACGGTGGGGTGATCCTACTGGGCACCGCATCCATCTCACCGACCGGCACATTACCGGTGATTTCCGTCCTCCAGAACGGCGAAGAACATCCCGTCGGTGCCGTCGAGATCGGGCCACAGTTGTCGCTGATGCTGTATCGCGAACCTGGGGTGGCTCTGCGTGAACCGATCAATAACCTCGACGGTTTCGGCTGCCGTCCAGGTACAAACGGCATAGCCGAGGCGGCCACCGCTGCGGACCTGCCGGCTGGCAGCGTCGAGCAGTTCGTGTTGCAATTGCGCCAACGCGGTGATGTCGCCAGGTGTCCGGCGCCAACGAACCTCGGGTCGGCGGCGCCCGGTGCCCAACCCGGTACAGGGGGCGTCAACGAGCACAATGTCGAATGGCCCACCTGATCCGTCCCACGTGCGCGCATCGCCGGTGTGCACCTCGATCGGCACGTTCAGCCGGCGGGCAAGCTGCTCAATCAACGTCGCGCGATGATGGTGGAACTCGACAGCTACCACCGTTCCGCCCGGCTGTGCCAGCTGCGCTGCATAGGCTGCTTTGCCTCCGGGACCAGCACACAGATCGAGAATCCGATCGCCGGGACGTAACCCGAGCGCCTCTACCACCCGCATCGACGCTTCGTCCTGCACAACGGCCTGACCAGTTGCGACCGCGCGTAGCCGTCGGGGATCAGCGCCCGGTACCCGGATCGCATACTCGGACCGTCCAGGTTGGGCATCGTGTCCGGCAAGCCGAAGCTGCTCGATCAGTTCGTCACGATGCCCGACCGCCCGCAGCGTGACTCCCGGTGCATCATTGTCTGCGACGAGAATGTCGCACACACGTTGCCGGTCGAATCGGTTGAGAAGCTCGTCGACGATCCAAACTGGATGCGCTGTGACGTACGCCAGATGTCCCGCCGAATCGAGTACTTCATCGGGCGGCTGTGACCATTCAGGGTGCCGGCCAACGTTGCGTAGGACGCCGTTGACGAACGCTGCAGCGGCGCGCGCGCGTTTGCGTGGCACGACCGTTTTGGCGAGCTCAACTGACGTGTCAACGGCGGCATGTGCCTCCACCCGCATGTGGAGCAGCTGATGCAACCCAAGGTGCAGCACGCGCCGCAGGGCGGGTTCCACCCGATTGATGGGCCGCTCGAGGGCGAAACCAAGCACCACATCGAGCGGGCCTTGCCAGCGGATCGTGTCGTAGGCCAAGTGCGCAGCAAATCTCCGGTCGCGTGCATCAGCAAGCGTGTCAACAGCATCGTTGATCGCTGTGGTGGACCAGGCTCCGTCACGCTCAACTGCCGTTATAGCGGCATACGCGCACCTTCGGACTTCTACCGGGTCGGTCACGGCAAGGCGCCGGTGCCCAAACGTTCGCCCGGTTGTGGACGGTAGCCCCGAACAAACTCGGCAGCTTGCTGTCGCCGCTTGCCTTCGGGTTGGACTTCGAGCAGGTGCACGGCACCGCGTCCACAGGCAACCCCGATCACGTCGGTTCGGTCGCTCACGATACTTCCGGCCGGCGCCTCAGCGTCCCAGCCGGCGGAAGCAACTTCGGCTCGGAACACCTTCAGTTGCCGATCCCGAAAGCTGGTGCGTGCGCCAGGTACCGGATTGACGCTACGGATCTGGTTGATCACCTCAGGCGCTGCCGGGGAGAAATCAATGACTGCGTCGCCTTTGGTGAGCTTGGGTGCGTACGTCGCGGCGGTGTGATCTTGCGGTAGCAGTTCCGAGCCGGCACACAGCGAACGAATCGCGCCAACGAACAAATCAGTGGTGCCTCCGGCCAACCGATCGAGCAGGCTGCCAGCATCGTCGGTTACGGCAATGGGTTCGGTCTGTTGTGCGATGATCGGACCGGTGTCCATGCCGGCGTCGAGTTTGAACGCCGTCACCCCGGTGATGCTGTCCCCTGCCCGCAGCGCATGTTGCACCGGGGCAGCGCCTCGCCAACGAGGCAGCAGCGAAAAGTGCAAGTTGACGAATCCGTGCCGAGTTGCGGCCAGCAGCGTTTCCGGCAAGATCGCGCCGTACGCGATTACCGCGGCGACGTCGAGATCGAGTGCCCGTAGCGGCTCCTCGATCGTCAGGGGCTTCACCGGCTGCCAGACATCAATGCCATGTTCGCTTGCGGTGACCTTGACTGCGGGCGGCACCGGCTTGCCCCGTCGGCCACGAGGTCGATCTGGATTGGTGACAACGACGCTTACATCAATGCCGTGAGCGTTTATCAGGGCTCGTAGCCCCGGTAGCGCAATTTCCGGGGTGCCAAAGAATGCGATGCGCAACGTCACCGCGTCAGGCGAGACAACAGCAGGTTGCCTGGCCTCGTCGAGGTTTCATCAAGACCGTTGGTGAGCCGGTACTGGCGCATGGCTTCGACAGCGCTTCGTCTGTCGTGCGCAGCGAGATGATCTACGAACAACACCCCATCGAGGTGGTCCATCTCATGCAGCCAGATTCGCGCCTGATGTCCTTCGAGTTGCACCGATTGTTCATCGCCTGACAGGTCCTGGTGTGTCACCTCGATGCGCAGTGGCCGCGCTACCGGATAGAACAGTCCTGGAAGCGACAGGCAGCCTTCGTCAGCATTGATCAGATCGTCGGACGCGTCGGTGACCTTCGGGTTGACAACTGCTCCACCAACGGTGGCGTCGTCTTCAACCACGGTTTCCCACGTGAACAGCCGCTTGAGAACACCGACCTGATTGGCTGCCAGTCCTACGCCGTCGAGGGCACGCATCGTTTCGAGCATGTCTTGCGCAAGTTGGGCGAGACGGCCGTCGAAGTCTTCGACAACCCGTGCCTTCTGGCGCAATACCGGATCGCCAAAGATGCGCACTTGCAGCTGTGCCACGCTGCGCCTCCTTGTTGGTTGACGCCGAACACCATGGTACGTCACGGCGAGCTTGACACCTCGGCATGCTGCCTACCGAACACATCGATCACGGGTCAACGGGATCGACGTCGACGCGCACGTCTACGCCAGCACGGCTCCAAGCAATCCGGTGATTCCGAAGCGCGCCAACGGTCGCCACACGGTTGTCGCACTTGACCAGGTACCGCGAGACCCCATCGATCAGCATCGGGCCAATGACGTCATCGCCGGGCGCAACCGCAGTCGCCAATTCGACACCGAAACGTTCGTCTGCGTCGGCATCGACACGAATGATGTAGCGCGCCGGCGGAAATCCAAACGGTTCTCGGATGGTGGATTCGTGCTGCCAGAAACCACCGGGGTCCCATGCCCGCAAGGCAACAACCGCGTGGTGTTCCGGTTCGGTCGTTTGGACGATAACAGGAGCTGACCCAGCTGCAGATCCAGTGGCGGTCGCGGTGGTCCACGCAGCGAGCGCCATCGCGGTACGCAGGGCGTCCTGGGAAGCGTCGAGACTCGGCCGACGCAGCTGGGCATCATAATCCGGAAGAACTACCGCCCCGACCGGACCTGGCGGCGTGTCGAGTAGCGATCCTCGGGTCATCACTAGCACTGCGGGAGGGGGCGGAACTTCCGGGGCGTGGCCTTCCAGTACCGCAATCGGACCGCCGACAGAAGCCGCGATCTCTGTCGCCAACCTTTCGGTACCAGCTGCCAACGGCGTAGCCGTCGTGCCACCGCAGACCGCGCACGCCGGCAGTGAAGGCGATGTCCAGCCACATGATTCACAAGCGTTCTGCGCACCCAATCGCAACGTCCATTCACATTCCGGGCAAACGATTCGTGTTCGACACTGGCTGCACACTGGCATTCGTCCCTGACCCGTGCGGGTGGCCAGTACAACGCCATAGCTGTTGCCCTTCATTGCGTCACGTAGCGCACGAATCGCTTCCCGAGCCAGTCTGGCCTTCGGTTGATCGTGCCAGTCAACAACCCGGACCGCGGGGCGACGTTGGTCCTCGATCGAACGATCTGGGGTGACCGGCGTGACCCGGCGTTGCCGCACTAGCTGCCACATCGTGGCGCTTGGGACCGTAGTCACGGCGAGTCCAACGGCGTGCGCCTGTCGGGCACGTTCAAGTATCACCTCGCGCGCGTGGTGCCGAGGGCTCCGACGTTCCTTGTGAGCAGGATTGGCTTCGTCGACCACAATCGCCAATCCCAGCGTGTTGACCGGCGCGAAAGCGGCGGCGCGTTCGCCTACGACGACGTGCGCTTGCCCGCACCGTGCGCGCAGCCATTCCCGGTAGCGGATACGCGAAGATGCGGTCGCGCGCAGGTCGGCGACCTGCGCTCCAAAGTGGTCAACGATGCGCCGTGCCGTGGGTGACGCACTGTCGGCGACGACCACCACTGCGTCGCGGCCACCACCGAGGCAGATATCAATCAGTTCGCACAGCCGGTCTGCAAGCTGTTCGGTCGCCAGCGGCCGCCAAACGAAACTCCCGCTCGTTGCAGCAACCGCGCTCATCAGCGCGCTGGCAGCTGGCCCATACGGTTGCCATTGTTCGAAGCTGGCTCCACCGGCACCGTCTGATCGGACCGTCGCCGCTGCGGCATCAACGGGCGGGAACCAGCCTGCAGTGGCGGCACGCCGTTCGACGTCGATTACCCGCGGAGGTAGTGCGTGCCTGACCACGTCAGCGAGTGGGTTCGCGAATCGGTGCGCTGCCCATTGGAACAATTCGATGTCGGCGGGCCGCGCCCACACAAAGTCTCCGAGAGCACGTCGTACGGGACGTAGTTGTTCGGCGCCCACGTCACTGGTGGCGCCAATGTCCAATACGAGGCCACGAGTTTTACGTCCGTTGAAGACGACTTCTACCCGCATTCCAGACTGCAGTTGGACATCGTCAGGAATCAGGTAGTCGAACGGACGATCCAGGTGATACGGCGCAACTTCAACACAAACGCGTGCGATCGTCGCGTCACGCTCCGACCGCATCGCGGAGGGCTTGGGCACGATCGGTCCGTTCCCAGGTGAAGCGGTCGCCTTCACGGCCAAAGTGGCCGTAGGCAGCCGTCGCCCGATAGCCAGCACGCCGCAGGTCGAGCGCGTCGATGATCGCGGCAGGCCGCAAATCGAACACTTCGCGGATGCCCGCGAGAATCTTGTCCGGATCGGCCTGTTCGGTCCCGAACGTTTCCAGCGACATTGAAATCGGTGTTGCGACACCGATGGCGTACGCCAGTTGCAGTTCGGCCTTCTTCGCGAGTCCGGCGGCTACAAGCGTCTTTGCGACCCAACGGGCGGCATACGTTGCCGACCGGTCGACTTTTGACGGGTCTTTGCCCGAGAACGCGCCACCGCCGTGCCGGGCCATGCCACCGTAGGTGTCGACGATGATTTTGCGGCCGGTCAATCCAGCGTCGGCAACCGGGCCTCCGAGTTCGAACCGACCGGTGGGATTCACGTATATTGTCACGTCGTCGTGCTCGACATCGTCGGGTAGCAGAGGCCGGATGACGTGCTCTTCGATATCTGGCCGCAACAAGGTTTCAAGGTCAATTTCGGCGCGATGCTGCGTCGATAGGACGATCGTTTTGATGGCTTTCGGCAAGCCGTTTTCATACGCGACGGTGATCTGGGTCTTACCGTCTGGTCGCAGATACGGGATGACGCCAGACTTGCGGACTGCCGCCAGCCGTTCTGCCATCCGATGAGCCAGATGGATCGGCAAGGGCATGAGCGTCGGAGTTTCGTCGGAGGCGTAGCCGAACATCATCCCCTGGTCGCCAGCACCCTGCAGCGAATACGGATCGTCGTCCTTGCCGGTTCGTGATTCGTACGCGGTATCGACACCCATGGCAATATCGGGAGACTGCTCGTCAATGGCAACCGAGACGCCGCAGGTGTTGCCGTCAAAGCCTGTGTCGTGTGAGTCGTAACCGATCTCCAAGATCGTGTCACGCACGACCCGAGGAATGTCGGCGTAGGTGGTCGTCGAGATCTCACCGGCGACTATGACCTGCCCGGTGGTCACCAGCGTTTCGCAGGCAACTCGCCCATTGGGGTCTTCGGCCAGGATGGCGTCGAGCACGGCATCCGAAATCTGGTCTGCCATCTTGTCGGGATGGCCTTCAGTGACCGACTCGGACGTGAACAACGAACGTGTCATGCAAACTCCTGGCGTAGCGTGACGCACAACGGTGGGTGCGACTTCTCAACAAGCAGCCCTCGTGCGGGGCAAAGCCTAGCGGTCGGACACGAACCGTCGAACGATCTCGTCGACGATCACCTGTGCGATGGCCAACTTCGACGACGCTGGCAGCTCAGTCCAGTCGCCATCCCGATCGAGCAATGCCACTTCGTTGGTGTCGACGGCAAAGCCAGCGTCGCTGCGTGAAACATCGTTGACTACGAGCAAGTCGGCTTGTTTCGCTGCGATCTTGTCGACGGCGTTGCGCCGGACATCATCGGTTTCAGCGGCAAATCCCACCAGAATCGGATGTCGAGCTCCATTCCGTCGCTTGCCGCATTCTGCAAGGATGTCGCGGGTTGGTGCGAGTTCAATAACCGGCGCTGCACCATGTTTCTTGATCTTGTGTTGCGATCGAATCGTTGGTCGGAAATCTGCGACGGCTGCAGCCTTGATAATGATGTCTGCGTTGTCGAACCGATCCATGACCGCTTCGTACATGTCGTCGGCCGATTCAACGTCCACCCGCGCTGTCACACCCGTTGGCGTTGCCAGCTCGGTCGGGCCGGTGATCAAGGTGACCGTCGCTCCTGCATTGGCGCATGCATGGGCAAGGGCGAAGCCCATTTTTCCGGTCGACCGGTTGCCAATGAAACGGACGGGGTCAATGATTTCACGGGTGCCGGCTGCCGTCACGATCACCTGTCGGCCAACCAGCGGCCCAGCGGTCGGGCCAATGCTGGTCGCTGGGTCGTCGACCAGCATGTCCGCAACCGCCCGAACCGCCAATTGTGGTTCGATCAGCCGGCCGGGGCCAGTGTCTCCGCCCATCAGTTCGCCATCGTCTGGTCCTGCGACGGTAATTCCCCGGTCACGCAACCTTGCAATGTTGTCTTGGGTCGCCTGATGCGTCCACATTTCTGTGTGCATCGCCGGCGCAACCACAATCGGGCACCGCGCGACAAGCAGCGCGGTCGTGAGAAGATCGTCGGCGAACCCCTGCGCGAATCGTGCCAGCGTGTGTGCTGTTGCCGGGTACACCAGCACAGCCTCAGCGGCACGTCCGAGCGCTACATGAGTGTCGTCGGCAATGTCTTCCCACACTTCAGTGCGCACGCGACGTCCAGTGATGCCCGCGAAGGTGGCGGCGCCAATGAATTGCGTCGCGCCCCGTGTCAGAACGACGTCGACCACAGCCTGGGCTTGAACGAGTTGTCGCGCGACAATCGCCGCCTTGTAGGCGCCGATGCCGCCAGTGACACCCAGCAGGATGCGTTTGCCGGCCAACGACCGCACAGCAGACCTCCTGGGCGGCTGAGCTGTCAGCCCTGGTCGTCTTCTTCGTCGGCGATAAACGCCAACGGATCCTCGGTGACGACCTCTGTTGGCTGCATCGCTTCGATCTTGCCGGTAGCGATC
>JBBDVU010000079.1:0-2968 GCA_040903225.1 Nitriliruptoraceae bacterium
AACGCGAACTCGGCGATGGCGCTCGATATGCGGGCCGTCGTGCGTTTCGCCAGACCGTGACGACACAGCGGATGAGGTGATCGGCGTGCCACGGACGACAACCGACGCACCATCCTCGCGGCATCGCGCCCGGGCTGTGTCGTATGTCGTCCATGGTGTGGTTGGCGCATTTCGTGGCGATCGGCCATTGATCCTGGGACTGTTTGCCGTGATCGCGCTCGGTGCGGTGATGCTGGTCGGACCGTTGCAGAGCTACCTGGATGCCCGCGAGCGCGTGCAGGTACTCGAACTGCAGGACCGCGTGGTGTCCGACGAAGTCGCACGGTTGCAGCAGCGGGTGCAGGATTTGGATGATCCCGAACACATCGAATTGCTGGCACGTGAACAGCAGGGATTCATCTGGCCCGGCGAAGTGCCGTATCGGATCATCCCGCCGGATCATGATCGGCCGCAGATCACTGATGCACAGCCGTTGGATCAGCCGTGGGAACCGCTGCCGTGGCACCAGCAATTGTGGCATCAACTTCAACGTTGGCTCGGCAACCGCTAGCGCACGATTGGTTGCCGGTTGTCCGAGTTGTGCCGTACCGTCTAGACCATCATGCGTCCTACGGGACGCATTCAGCGGCCATACGGCCGAAAACCCCGAGAGGAGTTGGTTGAACTGGTAGGAGAAATTGTCAAAGGAACAGTCGTCCGTCTGGAGGAGTACGGGGCGTTCGTCGAAGTCGCGCTTGAGAATGGCGAAGCGGTCACCGGACTGGTGCACGTGTCCGAAGTTGATTCCGATTTCGTCGAGAACATCTACGCCTATCTTGCAGAAGGCGACGAAGTCGACGTGCGTATCCTCGACGTCAAAGAGGACGGCAAGGTTGACTTGTCGATCAAGCGGGCCGATCCCGATTGGGAGGACGAGGCGGATGTGCCCAATCTTCGGTCCAAGCTCGACAAGGACTTCAACAAGCGGCTCCGTCGCTTCATGCACAAGTCCCAGATGATTCAAGGTGAAGCACGGCGTCAGAAGCGCGGCCGCGTCGGATCGTGACGCGCCGGCCGCCGGTGTCAGGCAAGCCTGCGTGGCCGCATCCCGACGCGATCCAGCCGGACCCGTCGAACTCGTACGCAGCAGCTCAGTCGGCCAAGCCGGCCGATGAACGCACAACTGACATAGTTTCGACCCAGATCGGACGTCCTGCACGCGGTGTTCCTGCTGTGGTGCACCGTTGTGTCTTCGGATTGCCGACCGTCGTTCGCGTCGATCCGCGGCTCGATGATGGCACCCCGTTTCCCACGACGTTCTGGCTGACGTGTCCTGTGATGCGATCGCGGGTGGGCACACTTGAGGCGGACCACGCCATGGTTGGCCTCAACGAGCGGCTGCAGATCGAGCCGGACCTTGCTCAGGCTTACGCCCAAGCGCATGAGCGGTATGTGGCGTTTCGTGACGAGCTGGGACCACCGTTGCCTGGCTCGCCGGGCAGCGGCGGTATGCCAGGTCATATCAAGTGCCTGCACGTCCATGCGGCGCACTACCTGGCAACCGGTGACAACGTGATCGGCGAATGGACGGTGGCACATGCCACGCCGGCGCCGTGTCCGCGTCCCTGCGTCCCGGTTGATGCCTTCGACGCCGACGCGCCGAATCGTGACGCCACCCCATGTCGGTGATCGGGTCATGTGCCGCCGTCAGGTCGTGCCGATGACTTCGCCGCGATGAAGCAGCCCTGTGCCGCAGTAGATGTCGGCAGCAACTCGATCCGATTGCTCGTCTGCGATGCTGACGGCAATCGCCTCGAACGCCGGATGGCGATCACACGTCTTGCTACCGGTATCGATGCATCGGGCAGGTTCGATGAAACGGCACTGGAGCACACACTCGATGTGATCGAAACCTTCGCAGCCTGCTGGACGGCACATGGTGTCACCAGCAAGGTGCGTATCGCTGCGACTTCTGCGGTCAGAGATGCTGCCGATCGGGAGCAATTCTTTACGGGCGTGCATGCGCGCACCGGGATTCACCCAGAGGTGCTATCGGGTTCTGACGAGGCCGCGTTCGCCTACCTGGGCGCGGTGACGGCTGTCGGCGGACGCGACTCATCGGCAGTTGTCGACATCGGCGGTGGTTCGACCGAGATTGTGGTCGGGACTGGCATGCAGGTTTCCCGCAGTACCTCGATGCAGATGGGCTGCGTCCGCATGGCGGAACGGTATGCACGCCATGATCCGCTCACCGCGCACGACTTAGATGCGCTGCGTGCCGACGTGCGCAACCAACTCGACGACGACGGCGTCGTTGGAGCGGACGAATTCCTTGCGGCCGACCAGTTGATAGCGGTCGCCGGTACGGCAACGACGATCGGCGCGCTCCATCTTGGGCTCGATCAGTATGACGAGACGCAGATTCACGGATGTCGCGTACCCGCACCGGCGCTCGATGCGCTGACCGACCGGCTGCTCGCAATGACGTCGCGCCAACGGGGGCAGCTGGGACCGATGCAGCCTGGCCGGGAAGATGTCATCCACGCTGGCGCGCTCATTTTGCGTGAGATCGTCGCCTGTGGTGGATTCGACTCGGTCATCGTCAGCGAGCACGATGGTCTCGACGGCCTAGCCGCCAGCCTGGCCGATTGACGCGCGATTACGGAGACGACATGGATCCACGCTTCACCCCGGAACAGTTCTGGGATCGCCTGCAATCCATGATCTCCCAGGTTCCCGCACACGAGCGCACACCGCCGCCGAATGCGCGCGCTGGTGCCGTGCTCGTCCTGCTGGAAGACACGGCCAGCGGCCCGCAGGTCATCTTGACGCGGCGACGGCAGGACCTGCGGTCTCATCCCGGCCAGATCTCGTTTCCGGGCGGCCGCATCGATGCTGGAGAATCGGTTGAGGACGCCGCGCTGCGGGAGGCGCGTGAAGAAGTTGGCCTCAGACCCGACTCCGTTACCGTGATCGGTGCTGGCCCGCA
>JBBDVU010000080.1:0-2950 GCA_040903225.1 Nitriliruptoraceae bacterium
CGCACAACCGTTCGACCAGCGTGTAGCCCTCGTCAGCGGAGCGCCGGGCCAGCTCTGCGAGCTGTGGCCACGGCATCTCAGGATTGACATGATCGGGCGTAACCGGCGACACCCCACCCCAGTCGTCAATCCCGGCACGCAAGATCGCCTGGTACTGACCTGGCGACAGATTCGGCGGGGCCTGAATGTGCACTTTCGGGCCGAACAACACCCGCGCCGTCGCAACCGTGGCGAGCAGATCATCGAAGCTCGGCTCGGGCCGGTCCCGGAATGCGGTGTCGGGCTTGGCCCGGAAGTTTTGGACGATCACTTCCTGAATGTGGCCGTATCGGCGGTGTAGCTCGCGAAGCGCAAGCAGCGTGTCGACCCGTTCGGCCAACGTCTCGCCAATGCCGATAAGCAGCCCTGAAGTGAACGGGATCGACAACCGGCCGGCGTCCTCGATAGTGCGCAGCCGCACCTCCGGGTCCTTGTCCGGCGAATTCCAGTGCGCCTGGCCTTTGTCCAGCAGCCGTCGGGACGTTGACTCGAGCATCAGGCCCATCGACGCTGACACCTGTTTCAGTGTCGCCATCTCGCCCCAGGTCATCACACCCGGGTTCAAGTGCGGCAGCAGGCCTGTTTCCTCAATCACTTGGATCGCAACCGCCCGCAGATACTCCAATGTCGACCCGTATCCGCGCGCCTCCAGCCATTGGCGCGCCACCGGGTACCGCTCCTCCGGCTTGTCTCCGAGCGTGAACAGCGCCTCTTTGCAGCCTGCGGTTTGGCCACGGCGAGCGATGTCGAGCACCTGCTCGGGTGACAGGAAGGGCGAGATCTCCTTTTTGGGCGGCCACGCGAACGTGCAGTATCCACAGGTGTCTCGGCACAGGTGGGTCAGCGGAATGAACACCTTGCGCGAGTAGGTGACGGCCGGTGTACCGCGCTGGAGCGGGACAGCGTCGCGTAGCCGGGAGGCGACCGCTAGCAGCCGCTCAAGATCCGCATCGCGGCTGGTGAGCAGGGCCGCCGCTTCATCGCGCTTGAGAGTGCGACCTTCCTCGGCGCGGTGCAGCGCACGGGGCAACAGCCGGCTGAGCGTGGCAGCATCCGGTCCTGCAAGCGGTTGCGCCATGCCGTCCACGTTTGCCTCCGTCTCGCTGCCTGCCGGACGATCTGTTCGTCGGGTCGCTCAGACGTAGGAGCGGCAACGATTGAATCCACCGCAACTGTAGTGGCACGCGATGTCGCGGCCGAAAGGCAGGCGGCCGGGCCCGCCGATCGCGATCCCAGGACGGCAACTGACCAACCAGGGCCTGCCCACCTAGAGTCGAAATCGCCCACGAGCTGGAGAGGGGACTTGAACCCCTGACCTGCCGCTTACGAGGCGGCTGCTCTGCCATCTGAGCTACTCCAGCGGGCGACCAGAGGGTAGCCACTACCGGATTGGTCCGACGAACCCGCAGATTCGACGCTTGAGCCCAGCAATCCGACCACGAACCTGCGCATTTTGGCTACGCGGCAGCACGCCGCGCATAGATGGGTAGTGCCAGCGACAGCAGCAGCCGTTCAAGTTGCAAATCAGGATTGCCGTTCTTGTCGAGCGCGTCACGACAGGTGGCCACTGCCTGCAAGCATTGGACCAGGTCGCCTGGCGTCAACCTCGGTGCGTCTCGCCGCAGCTCGTCGAGCCGGTCGATGTTGACGATGGAAGTTTCAAGCGTCGAGGACTGCACGAGCAGCAGATCTCGCAGCCAGCTGCCGATGTCGTCGAGGATCATGTCGAGGGCGCGACGACGTTCCTGCCGTTCGAGCCGTTCGAAACGTTTGGTGAGTCTCGACTTGATACCGGCGGGCCAGCCGCGGCCGTTGTCGACCCCGAACGATTCTTCGAGGCGTTCCATCTCGGTTCGATGTCGCTCTTTGAGGACTTCGGCGCGAGATTTCGCCCAGGCTGCCAGCTCCTTGGCCACTGGGACAACGTCGCCGGGACCGTTAACCGCCAGTCGTTCGATGATCTCCAAGTTGCGCAGTCGCGCGACGGCAACGTCGGGATCCGCAAGGTCACGCAGCCGCTGAGGTGAACCCAACGCCGCCCGCACGATCGTGTCGATGTGCTCGTCGGCCACCTCGAGCTGACTGGCAAACTGTGCGAGATCATCCGGCCCCCACGGCACCAACGCGAGCTTGCGGCAGCGGGATGCGACGGTGTCGAGCAGCATCCCTTCGTCTTGCACGTCGAGGATCCACACGACCGACGCAGGTGGTTCTTCGAGGATCTTCAGGAACGCGTTCTGGGCCGCGATATTCATCCGATCGGCAGATGCGACATACATGATGCGGCGCCTGCCTTCGGTCAGCGAACGGGTCGCTGTCGGGATCCAGTCACCACGTACCGCATCCACGACGTGGAACGCGCCTTCCGGTTCGAGTTCAACCAGCGCAGGATGAACGCCGCGGGCAATCCGCTTGCACGTGTCACATGAACTGCACCCGGCGTCGGTTTGGGTCGGCTGTGGACAGTTGAGCGCCATCGCTATCGCGCGGACCAATGCGGTTTGGCCGACACCAGCCGGACCGGACATCAGCCAGGCGTGCGCGACCTCGTCGCGAGTGAGGGCCTGGCGCAGGATTCGCGCAGCAGCGCGCTGGCCGACAACTGCGTCCCATCCGGAAACGGTCATCGTGACTGTCCCAGCTGACCAGTCGACGCATCGCTGGCACGGTCAGGCATTCGATCGTCACCGTCAGTCACGGTCGAATCGTTCGTCGCTTCGAGCAGCTCCACGACCGCTGACCTGATGCGCTGGTGGACCGCCTCAACTGGTGCTGAAGAGTCGACGACGAGATAGCGCTCGGGTGCAGCATCAGCTCGCTGGATGAAACCGTCGCGGACCTGTCGGTGGAATTCGTCTCCGGCAGATTCCATACGATCAGGGTCACGGTCGCGTGTTTCACGCCGCCAGCC
>JBBDVU010000081.1:0-17312 GCA_040903225.1 Nitriliruptoraceae bacterium
GATACGGGATGGATTGCCGACATTCGGCACATGTGCAGGGATGATTCTGCTGTCAGACGAGTTGGTCGATCATCCGGACCAACTGCGGCTTGGGGGCCTCGCCGTCCGTACCCGTCGCAACGCGTTTGGCAGGCAGCGCGAATCGTTCGACACGACGATCGTGGTCGCTGGCGTCGATGGTGGACCGTTGGACGTATCGTTTATCCGCGCGCCGCGGGTCGAGGAGGTTCTCAGCGACCAGGTCGCCGTCTTGGCAACCGTTGATGACTTTCCTGTTGTCGTCGAACAAGCAAATATCCTCGCCACAGCGTTTCATCCCGAAGTAACCGGCGATGACCGCTTGCACGCATATTTCGTCGGCCGGGTGCGACAGTACGCTGGGGAGGCGTAAGGGACCGCTAGCGCGGTACAACGATGCGCGGAGGGTGTGGATGTCTGGACATAGCAAATGGGCCAACATCAAGCACCGCAAAGCGGCGCAAGACAAGAAGCGGGGTAAGCATTTTGGCAAGCTGATCCGTGCCATCGAATCGGCGGCTCGTGACGCGGGAACTGCCGATCCGGGCGCGAGTCCGTCGCTGGCGCTGGCGGTGCAGAAAGCCAAAGATGCCGACGTACCCAAGGACAACATCGAACGCGCGTGCAAGCGCGGCGCCGGCGAACTCGATGGGGCCGCAGCATACGAGACAGCCCTCTACGAAGGTTATGCACCCGGTGGCGTCGCCGTACTCGTGGAATGCCTGACCGACAATCGCAACCGTACGGCCTCGGATGTACGCAATGCGTTCGGCAAGGTCGGTGGCAACTTGGCAGAGCCGGGTGCGGTCGCATTCCTCTTTGGCCGCCGGGGCCAGGTGCTGTTGTCAGGCGACACCGATGAGGATGACATCATGGTCGCGGGTCTGGAAGCCGGCCTTGACGACGTCGAGATCGACGGACAGCACGTCGTCGCGTGGTGCGACCCATCAGCAGTCTCAGAACTTCGTACCGCACTTGAATCGGCCGGACTCGACGTGCGGGAGTCCGGCAGCACCATGGTGGCATCCACGATGGTCGAACTATCCGAACTCGAAGACGCACGCAAGGTGCTCGCGCTCCTCGATGCGCTCGACGACAACGATGATGTGCAAGAGGTGTATGCAAACGCCGCCTTCGACAACGTGCTGGAAGATCTCGACGAGTGACTTGCCCAGACCTACCGAAGACGGAGGGTACCGTCTGCTATCGTGAAACGAACGCACGTTCGATTCCGGATGACTTCGGGAGGACGTGGGCCGACAGCACCTCACGAGAGGCAACCGGTGACTCTGCACGGCGTCCTGGGTATTGACCCTGGCTTGACTCGCTGCGGTGTCGGGTTGGTCGCCGGCTCCAGCAGTCGCCCGCAGCTGCTCCACGCCGAATGCCTCAGAACCCGCAGCGACGTCGCGCTTGAACAGCGCCTGCTGCAGTTGCACTCCCGGCTGGAATTGCTCATCGACGAGTACCGACCAAGCGCGATTGTCGTCGAGCGCGTTTTGTTCTCGGCCAACGTTCGCACGGCGATGGCAACCGGTCAGGCAGCGGGCGCCGCATTGTTGGCAGGTGCGCGTGCAGGAGTCCCGGTGACCGCATACAGCCCGACTCAGATCAAGCTCACCGTCGCCGGTGACGGCAGCGCAACAAAAGCAGCGGTCGGCAGGATGGTTGCGGCACAGTTGGGACTTGCTTCGGCACCAGAACCGGCTGACGTAGCTGATGCAATCGCCGTTGCAATCACCCATCTGGCGATGGCACGGATCGACCAGGCTGGGTCTGCGACCCCAGCCGCAGGACAGCTTGCCGCGGCACGAGCAGCCGCGGCTGCCACTGGACGCAGTGGCTGGGAAGCCATCGTCGCTCAACGACAGGGGAGCGGATGATCGGTTGGCTCGCCGGCGAGGTGGTCGACCGCGACGCGACGTCGGTCATCGTCAATGTTGCTGGAGTCGGTTACAACGTGCATGTCCCGACCAGCTTGGCCGTACCGGCGCGGGGCCAGGCAATCGAATTGTTCACGTCATTGCAGGTGCGCGAAGATTCGATGACGTTGTACGGCTTCGGTGATCGCCGCACCTTGCGCTTGTTCGAACTGCTGCTGACATCGTCGGGTGTGGGCCCGAAGCTAGCAATCGCAACGATGTCAGCGTTGCGTCCCGATGCTCTGGAACGCGCGCTAGCACACGGCGAGATCGCGACCTTGACGCAGGTGCCAGGCATTGGCAAGAAAGTTGCCGAACGACTGGTGCTAGAACTGCAGGACAAGGTTGCGGCGGCGGCTGCGACTCCCGTCGCGGTTTCCCCTGACAGCGTGACCGGGGAGGTTCGTGAGGCACTCCATGGTCTTGGCTATTCCGTAGGCGAGGTGGATCGTGTCCTGCAACAGCTACCTGAACGTCGCAATGGTGACGCCGACGTGTCGGACGTACTGCGGGAAGCGTTGCGTCTCCTTGGAGGAACGCGGTGATGGAAGGGCCGAACGACGATGTACTGGTAAGTCGTCAACTCGTTGACGATGCACGCATCGAAACCAATCTCCGGCCGACGTCGCTCGATGAATTCATTGGTCAGGAACGTGTCCGCCGTCAGCTGGAACTCGTGTTATCCGGGGCGCAGAAGCGCGGGCGCAGCGCTGATCACGTCTTGCTGTCTGGTCCACCTGGACTCGGCAAAACCACGCTTGCTGCGATCGTTGCCGCTGAGGTCGGTGCCCAATTTCGTGCGACTTCCGGTCCGGCGATTGAACGGCCCGGCGACCTTGCAGCGATCTTGACGGGACTAGAACCTGGTGATGTGCTGTTTGTCGACGAGATTCACCGCCTGCCGCGCACCGTCGAAGAAGTCCTCTATCCGGCGATGGAAGACTTCAAGATCGACATCGTCGTGGGCAAAGGGCCGGGAGCACGCTCGATCCGGTTGGATCTTCCCGGGTTCACGCTCGTCGGAGCGACGACACGCACCGGCTTGATCGCTTCTCCGCTCCGCGATCGGTTCGGATTCTCAGCACAGCTTGAACATTACGACAGCCCGGAATTGCGCCGGATTGTTCGCCGTTCGGCGCGGCTCCTTGAGGTGGACGTCACCGACGCCGGTGTTGCCGAGATCGCCGGCAGATCGCGGGGCACGCCGCGGATTGCCAACCGGCTGCTGCGTCGAGTCCGTGACTATGCCGATGTTGAAGGCGATGGGTTGGTGGACGCCCACATCGCCCGTGCGGCGCTCGCGGTGTTCGACGTCGACAAGCTGGGGCTCGACCGGCTCGACCGCCGTGTCCTCGAAGCGGTTATTGACCGGTTTGCGGGCGGACCGGTGGGCCTGACTACCCTGGCAACCGTCGTCAGCGAAGAACCCGATACCGTTGAAGATGCGGTCGAGCCCTTCCTGCTGCGCTCTGGTCTGCTCCAGCGGACGCCGCGTGGTCGCATAGCAACTGCCGCCGCGTATGCCCATCTGGGCCGGGACATCCCCGACAACTGCGCTGTCGTGCAGCCCCGCATGCCTGGAGCTGTCGGCTTGTTCGAGGGTGATGATTCCGGAGGCTAAATGAGCGCACCGATGCAGATCGACGAGATCGTGCTGATCGGTGCGCTCCTGATTCTGACCGCGGTCCTCACCTCAGCGTTTGCTGCTCGACCGGAGGGTCGATTTCGTATACCCGGGGCGCTGCTTTTCCTGGTAATTGGCATGGCGGTGGGCAGCGACGTGTTGGGTTGGGTACGTCTCGACAACGAACAACTTGTCCGGGACATCGGGATCGTCGCGTTACTGGTGATTCTCTTTGAAGGTGGACTGACAACTAAGCCGACAGACCTGAAGCTGGCGGCGATACCCGGGATTGCGCTGTCCACCGTTGGCGTTGCGATTACTGCGGCGGTGACCACGTTCGGCGTGTGGCTGGTGCTTGACGTCGACCTGTTGATGGCAGCACTCATCGGTTCAGTTGTCGCGTCTACCGATGCGGCTGCGGTGTTCTCGGTGATGCGGACGACGCCGCTGCCCCGGCGCGTATCAGCGCTGCTGCGGATTGAATCCGGCGCCAACGATCCGATCGCGGTCATATTGACGGTCGGTGTACTCACGACATTGACGCTCGGGCCGCGTGGTGCCGGATCGTGGGTCTGGTTTGCGACGGTGCAACTCGTTGGGGGCATGGCTATAGGCATCGCTGTTGGGGCGATTGGGGTCTGGCTGCTCCGGCGGGTTGAGCTCGGTGTCGCCGGTTTGTACCCGGTTGTTGCTTCAGCATTTGGAGGCGTCGCCTACGGGGCGGCCGCCACCGTTGGTTCCTCTGGCTTCGTCGCGGTCTACCTGGCCGGATTGATGATTGGTGGCTTCGTTCCACGGCATCGCCGGTCAATCCTGGGATTCCACGAGGCCATGGCCAATGGTGCTGAGATCGGGCTATTCCTGTTACTGGGATTGCTGGTGTTCCCGGGCCGCCTTCCTGCGATCGCATGGTCGGGATTGGCAATCACGGCAATCCTGGTCTTGGTTGGACGTCCGCTCGCGGTCTGGCTGTGCACGCTGGGAAGCAAATTCGGATGGCGTGAACAACTCGTCGTCAACGTTGCCGGGCTGCGAGGCGCGGTGCCGATCGTGCTAGCTACGTTTCCCTATACCGCCGGTGTCGATGGTGGTCGCGAAATTTTCGACATCGTGTTCTTCATTGTCTTGGTTTCGGTTCTGGTTCAGGGCACGTCGCTGTTGCCGATCGTTCGGGCTGTCGGTCTAGGCGACGACCAACCAGCCTGGTCGCCTGTTGCTGAAGCGCTGCCTATCGACGGGATCGATGTCGACCTTGTCGAGATTCACGTCACCGATGATCTGCCGATCGCCAATCGCCGTTTGCGCGACTTACCCGAACTGGAGTCGACGCTGGTTGCGGCGATTGTGCGACACGGCCGGGTGCTAGTTGCCAAAGGCGACACCATGATCATGCCGGGTGACGTGTTGCTGCTGACCACCCAGCGCCAAGGTGACGCGCTTGAACGGCTCACCGCTTGGGCTCGCGGTGAACGACCAGGACTGGATGCCTAACGGACGGGCTTGGGGTTGCCGCGGCTGTACGTCGCCACACTCGCTAGTACGCTCACGCCAACACTTCACAATTTGAAGGAGCCTGTGTGGAACTGCTGCTGCCAATCTTGTTTCTCGTCGTGCTGTACATGCTGCTGATCCGTCCGCAGCAAAAGCGCCAGAAGCAGCATCGTGAACTCGTGTCCAACGTCAATCTCGGTGACGATGTGGTCACGATCGGCGGCATTCATGGCCGTGTCGTAGACCTCGGTGACGAGACGATGGACCTGCAGGTGACCGCCGATGACGATGTCATCATCCGGTTCCAACGAGCGTCTCTTGCGCGAGTCGTGCAGGACGACACGCCGGAGATCGAGTGACCAAGGCAAGAACGCCGCGGCCCCCTGACGGTCCAGACGGCCACGATGCCAATGGTGGTGGCGTCCCGCGTGCCGATCGCCAATCTGAGGTGACGGTGTCGCCAGATCAGACTGATCCGGCTGGTCTAGTCGATCCACCGGCAGCAATACGAGGTTCTGCGGAGGCCGCGCTACTTCGTGGCGTGGGCGCCGTCGACGCAGTGCGCGAAGCCGCTCAGGTCGCCATGGACGCCGAGCGGCGCACGGGAAGTCATGTCGACATCCTCACGCAGCTGCAACAAGACGAGGTTGTCAGCGCATTCATAAAGCTGTCAGACCAGTTCCTGGCGGCTCAAGGTTTCACCGAACATGGGTTTCGTCATGCCAACCTTGTGGGCCGCATCGCCCACAATGTCTTGCATCATCTCGGCGCCGACAGCGAACTGTGTGAACTTGCGGCCATCGGCGGCTATCTCCACGACGTCGGTAATGTGGTCACGCGGGCAAATCACGGGCTTTCGGGCGCATGGATCGCCTATGACGCGCTGCGTCGACTCGAAGTAGATCCGTATCGGATTGGTCTGGTGTTGTCCGCAATTGGTAACCATGAAGAACAATATGGTTCATCGATAGGTCCGGTTGGAGCCGCCGTCATACTTGCTGACAAGGCTGACGTGCATCGCAGTCGTGTTCGAAAGGGCGCCAACCCCGCCGCTGACATCCATGATCGAGTCAACGACGCAGTGACAAATTCATTCCTGCGTGTGGATGCGGATGCAGCCACAATCACTCTCGAACTGCAGCTCGATTCCGGCCGGTCGACAGTTGTCGAATACTTCGAGATCTTTCTCGAACGGATGATGATGTGCCGCCGCGCAGCGCGCACGTTGGGCTGCGAGTTCCGGATCACCGCTAATGGTGTACCGCTCGGCTGAGACGAAGAGGACCTTCGCGCGTGAACAAACAACCATTGATCGTGACTTTGGCATGCATGCTGGTATTGGCAATTGGCGCCAGCGTGTATCTAGCTACCGGGGCGCGACCGAACCTTGGCTTGGACTTGCAGGGCGGTATCAGCGCGGTTTACGAACCGGTGTTGCTCGATGGCGAGGAGTTCCCCGACGACTTCGAAGATGTGCTCGATGAAACCATCGAAGTCATCCGGGCGCGTGTCGATTCGCTGGGGATCGCCGAGCCGGACATCTCGCGATCGGGTCGCGATGTCGTGGTCCAACTGCCCGGCGTAACCGACGCAGAGCGGTTGCAGGCGTTGATCGGTCGTACCGCACAGCTCACATTCCGCCCCGTCTCGGAAGTGCTCGTTCCGGGCGATGAGAGTTACGACGACGGGCCCGACTGTGCCGATCCGATCGACGAACGTGAACCGCTGGGTCGTGACGACGGCGGCATCTTGTGCGAATCGGTTGACGCGGACGAAGCTGCTGCTGGCATCCCACCGCTGAAGTATCGAGTTGGACCGGCCGCGGTCACCGGCGAGCGGATCGACGACGCGTTCCCCGTACTTGCGGACGCGCAAGGTTATGCGGTGAGTTTGCAACTCGACCGTGACGGTGGTGAGGCGTTTGCCGCAATCACCGCGGACCTCGCCTGCGAGCGCGACGCGGGCCGACCAGGATTGCTCGCGATCGTTCTCGACGGCGTCGTCGAATCGGCGCCGACGATGGCCACTGGCGTCGTCTGCGGTGTCGGCATACGTGACGGCTCAGCACAGATCACTGTCGGCGGGTCGAACTTGAGCGAACAGGAGCAGCAAGCTCGAGATCTAGCGCTTGTCCTGCGGACCGGCGCGCTGCCGATCAGTCTGCAGGCGTCGACGTTCGAGCAGGTATCTGCGACGCTAGGTGCTGAATCATTGCGGTCCGGGTTGCTTGCAGGACTGATCGGTCTGGCCCTGGTTGGTGCCTGGTTGATCTGGTTCTACCGCTGGCTGGGCGTGGTGGCGCTATCCGCACTGGCGGTCTTCGGTGTGTACGTGCTCGGGTTGATCACCGCACTCAGCCACTTCGGGTTTGCCTTGACCCTTGCCGGCGTTGCCGGACTGATCGTCTCAATTGGGATCACAGCCGATTCGTCGATCATTTTTTTTGAACGAATTCGTGATGAAGTCAATCTTGGGAAGACGGTGCGAACGGCGGTTCGAAAAGCGTATGAATCTGCATTTCGCACCAATCTCGCCGGCAACACGGTGACGTTGGCTGCCGCAGTCATTTTGTACTTCCTTGCCGTGGGCCCGGTGCGCGGATTTGCGTTGATGCTGGGTATCGCGACGATCCTTGACCTGATCATCATGTGGGGATTCACCCGGCCGGTGGTGTGGCTGATGAGTACCACGCGGTTGATCACCAGGACGTCGGTTCGAGCGGTCGAGACGGCTAGCGCAGGAGGGACGGCATGAGAACGCCACGTGTCGATTTTGTCGGCAAAGCGCCGCGCTGGGCAGCCATCTCGGCGGTCCTGTTGTTGGCCGGCATCTTGGCGGTCAGCCTGCGCGGGCTTGACCTGTCGATCGATTTTGTCGGTGGCACCGCCTACACGCTCAACGAGATACGCGACGACGTGACGGCTGAGGAACTTCGCGGTGCTGCAGCCGTAGCCGGCGGCGAAGACGTGATCGCGCAACTGCAACTGTCCGGTGACCGTGCCGTCGGGGCCGTGGTCAGGATGGGCGCGATCGAACCTGGCACGCCGCAGGCGCGACAGATGGAGGATGCGCTCACAGAAGTTTCGGGTGCGCGTGAGGTTGTCGCCAATTTCGTTGGCCCTACGTGGGGTGAGCGCATCACTCGCCAGGCGACCCAAGCGCTGCTGGTGTTTCTGGTCGTGATCGTGGTCTACATCTCGATCCGTCTCGAGTTCAAGATGGCAATCGCGGCCGTGGTCGCGTTGATCCATGATGTCGCGGTCACGGTCGGGGTTTATGCACTGGTGGGCTTCAGCTTCTCGCCATCGACCGTGATCGCGCTGTTGACCATCCTTGGTTACTCCTTGTATGACACCGTGGTGGTGTTCGATCGGGTCAAAGAGAATGCGGTTACGCTAGGTGATCCTGGGCGCCGGACCTACAAGGAGCTGGTCAACTCGTCAATGAACGAGGTGCTGTATCGCTCGATCAACACCTCGATCACGTCGATCTTGCCAGTCGGTGCGTTGCTGTTCATCGGAGGTCGCGTTCTTGGTGCGACGACGTTGCAGGACCTCGCCCTGGCGCTCTTTATAGGTATGGCGGTTGGTGTGTATTCGTCGCTGTTCGTAGCTGGGCCGTTGCTGGCCTGGTGGAAGATGCGTGAGCCCGAAGAACAGCGTCGAGCGCAACGTGCGGCTCGCGACGACGGTGACGACACTGCGGTGAAGGCTGGGAGTGCACAGGTGGCCGCCGGTTCGCCCGAAGCTCGTGCGCCGATCACGACACAGTATGTTCGTGGCGAAGGAAAGTCCCAGAAACGGCGCAAAAAGCGCGGTTGACGATAGTTGGAGGTTCGAGGTGCTCGTTGAATTCGATACGTCGCATCTGGCGGAATACATCCGCGACGTTGAGGACTTCCCGAAGCCGGGTGTGACCTTCAAAGACGTCACGCCACTGCTCCTTGACCCGGTGGCGTTCTCGACGGCCATCGATGCGATGGTGATGCATTTTGGTCGCGGCAATGTGGATGTGGTCGTGGGGATTGAGGCGCGGGGGTTTATTCTCGCGGCTCCAGTTGCCTACCACTTCGGCGCCGGGTTTGTTCCGGCACGCAAGAGCGGCAAGCTGCCGGGTGACACGCGTTCGATCTCCTATGAATTGGAGTACGGCAAGGAAACACTCGAGTTGCATCGCGACGCGATCAAGCCGGGAGACCGTGTGCTCATCGTCGACGACGTCTTAGCGACGGGAGGAACCGCGTCGGCAACCGCTGCGTTGGTCGAGGAACTCGGGGGGACACTCGTCGGTCTCGGATTTCTGATTGAACTTGGGTTTCTCAACGGCGGTGCCAAGTTACAAGGCCGTGATTACGTCGCGTTGATTCACTACTAGGCGCCAGCGCCCGCGTCTCCCTGAGCGTCACCGCAGGCTCGGTACGCTCGTTGGGTCACTAGAACGCGAAGGTGTTGCCGTGGCGGCGGAAGCAACGGGCACGAGCGCGGAGACCGCGGCGCACGCCGCGTCGCCTCCGCCGCGCCAGTCGGGTGTGTCCCGTGTGCTGTCGCGCCTGCCGCTGATCACCCGTGACTCGCCACCGCCGGAGCTGGACACCCTGATCCAAGCCATTCGGGAGGCATCGAAAGCTGACGTTCGTGAAGTAGTTCGCGCGTATATCTATGCGCGAGCCATGCACGAAGGTCAACGTCGTCGAAGTGGTGAGGACTACATCACCCACCCGGTTGCGGTAGCCGCGGAGCTCGCTCATCTCGGTCTGGGCACGGCGACGTTATGTGCCGCGCTGTTGCACGACGTGGTTGAAGACACACCGGCGACGCTCGACGACATTCGGGAAGGATTTGGTGACGAGGTGGTCCACCTGGTCGATGGGGTGACCAAGTTGGACCGCATCCAGGTCGATTCGAAGGAGCGCCAGCAGGCAGAAACGCTGCGCAAGATGATCATGGCGATGGCCAAGGACATCCGTGTGCTGGTCATCAAACTCGCTGATCGTCTGCACAACATGGAGACGATCAGCTACATGCCGCGCGATAAGCAGAAGCGGATCGCCCAGGAAACGTTGGATATCTATGCACCGCTGGCACACCGCCTCGGGATGCAAAACTTCAAGCTGCGGCTCGAAGATCTGGGCTTTGCAACATTGCATCCGAAACGACACGAAGAAATCGTGGCGATGGTCGACGAACGCGATCCTGAGCGGGAAGCGCATCTCGAGGCTGTGGTCGAGGCGATCTACGACCAGCTGCGCGAGCTAAAGGTTCGGGGAGAAATCACCGGCCGCCCAAAACATTACTACTCGATCTACGAGAAGATGGTGCTGCGCGGCAAAGAGTTTGACGAGATCCACGATCTCATCGCCGTGCGGGTCATCGTTAACTCGGTCCGCGATTGCTACGCGGTTCTCGGTCAGATTCATGCGGCGTGGCGCCCGATCCCGGGCCGATTCAAAGACTATATCGCCATGCCCAAGGTCAACCTCTACCAGTCATTGCATACCTCGGTGATCGGGCCGAAGGGACGGGCCCTGGAGATTCAGATCCGCACACGGGCGATGCATCAGACTGCCGAGTACGGGGTCGCTGCCCATTGGAAGTACAAGGACTCGGCACGTACCGGAGATTCTGCAACCGCTGAAGAGCTCGCGTGGATCGAGCAGTTGCTTGAATGGCAGCAGGAAGTCGAAGAGCCCGGCGATTATCTCGAGTCACTCCGGATTGATCTGTATCAGGATGAAGTGTTCGTGTTCACCCCGAAGGGGGAGGTCATGGGCCTTCCTGCAGGTGCGACACCGATCGATTTTGCCTATGCGGTGCACACCGAGGTCGGTCACCGGTGCATCGGTGCACGTGTTAACGGGCGACTGGTTCCGCTGGATCACGAACTTGTCAACGGCGACACGGTTGAGGTCCTCACGTCGAAAGCCGAAGACGCGGGACCGTCACGTGACTGGTTGCAGCTGGCTGTGTCGACTCGAGCGCGGTCGAAAATTCGTGCCTATTTCAATCGGGAGCGGCGCGAAGATGCGATGGTGCGTGGTCGCGACGCGATCGCGCGCGCGCTGAAGCGAAAAGGTGTCGGATACGCGCGGGCGATGGCATCCGGTCAGCTGACCGATGTTGCGCGCGTCTTCAACTACAAAGATGTTGAAGCTCTGTTCCGAGCGGTTGCTGAAGGCCATCAGACCGCGCAGGCAGTGGCCCAGCAGGTCGTCAGCGAGCTGACAGAAAGTGATAGCGACGAAGCCGAGACCCCGGACGCATTCCCCCAGACTCCGCCCATCCGGATCGGGCACGGTGCGGGCGATGACATCGAGGTCGAAGGTGACCGCAACATGCTGGCCAAACTGGCACGGTGCTGTACGCCTGTTCCGGGAGACACCATCGTGGGGTTCGTCACCCGCGGGCGCGGGGTGTCAGTGCACCGGGCAGATTGCCCAAACATCACCGACCTGCAGCGCGAGGAAGACCGGTTCGTTCCAGTCGACTGGTCGGGCGAATCCACCGCGTCGTTCCTGGTGTCGATTCAGATCGAGGCGCTGGATCGCAAGCATCTGTTGCGCGATATCACCGCAGTGCTCGGTGACCTGCATATCAACATCACCTCGGCGCAGGTCGTAACCCGCAAAGACCGGGTTGCGGTCTTGACATTTTCGTTCGAACTCGGCGACCCGGCACACTTGGAATACGCATTGCGGTCGATTCGTGGTGTCGACGGCGTCTACGATGCGTTCCGTATGGTCCCGCAGGCAGCTGGACGCTGAACACGACGAAAGTTTGATGGTGTCAGGTCGGAATTCTGATCGGTTTGTAGTCAGTTGTGTGCTCGGACGGTGGCAGACCAACTGCTATGTCATCGGTGATCGCCGCACATCAACGGCAGTCATTGTCGATCCTGGTGAGCACGGGGAACGATTCGTACCGCCGCTGGTTGACGCGCTCGAGGTATCGGTAGAAGCGATTCTGCTTACGCATGGGCATCTCGATCACCTCTGGGCGGTCCCGTCACTGGCGCGAAAATTCGATGTCCCCGTCATGCTCCATGCCGCTGACCGATGGCTCTGGGACGATCCCGGAGCGACGTTCGGCGCCTCGGCTGAGATCCTGGCCGCAGAGTTCGTCGGTGGCTGGGACCCGCCGACCGAACGCTTGGTGACGGTCGACGACCACCAACGACTCGGTCTAGCCGGTCATGCGTTTAGAGTTCGCCACAACCCGGGCCATACACCAGGGCACGTGACCTATCTCGCCGCAGACATGCGTGGTGTTGATCTGCAGTTGGATTTGGCGACCGTTGCCGATGTTGGTGGCTCGGCAGAGGCCTGCGCCGAGGCCGAGGTCTTGTTCTCCGGAGATCTCGTGTTTGCAGGATCGATCGGTCGGACCGACTTCCCGCGCGGTTCGATGGACGACATGATGCAGTCACTCGTCGATTCGGTACTTGCGCTCGAAGACGACACGTTGATCCTGTCCGGGCACGGACCACGCACAACGGTAGGCCGCGAACGGGCGACGAATCCATTCTTGCATCAGGCACAAATGGTGGCGCGTTCGCGCGGACAACAGGTCTGACATGGCCACCATCGATGCGAATCCTGCGTCAGGCACGCGGGATTACCTGCCCGAAGATCTCGCCCGGCGTGACGCGGCGTTCGGCACGATTAAGCGCGTCTTTCGGCAGCACGGTTTCGATCCGCTCGACACGCCTGCATTCGAACGGCTCGAAGTTCTCACCGGAAAATACGGCGACGAAGGTGACCAACTCATCTTCAAAATTCTGCGCCGCGGTGAGCACGCCGCAACTGGCCAGGCTGATCTAGCCCTGCGTTACGACCTGACGGTGCCGCTGGCCCGTGTTGCAGCACGCTACGGGTCGCAGCTGCCACAACCATTCAAGCGGTACCAAATTGCGCCGGTGTGGCGCGCCGATCGTCCCGGCAAAGGACGCTTTCGCGAGTTCTATCAATGCGACCTCGACGTGGTTGGTTCGGCATCTCTGATCGCCGACGCGACGACGATTGTCGCGTTGACCGATGCGTTGCATGCGCTCGGAATCGAGGGTTATCGCGTGCAGGTCAACCACCGCAGGGCGCTGGCTGGACTTGTCGAAGCATTCGGCATCCCCGTCGCGCTGGCCACCGAGACGCTTGTCGCACTCGACAAGCTCGACAAAATTGGTGTTGAGCGTGTCGGGACCGAGCTGGCTGAGCGCGGCATTCCGGCGGCAGCTGCTGCCCAGCTCGTCGCAGCGTTACGGCGCGATGACGCTGTCGACGTATTGCGGGAACGGTTGTCAACCACCACCCAGGGTGCCGAAGGTTTAGCCGAGGTCGATCGTCTCCTGACGTTGATCGGCTCAGTGGCTGGCGGGACCGTGACGTTTTCGCCAGTGCTGGCTCGGGGTCTGTCGTATTACACCGGCCCGGTGTTCGAGGTCATTCACGACGAGCTCGACGTGACTATCGCTGCCGGTGGGAGATACGACGGTCTCATCGGCATGTTCCAGTCGCAAGATGTGGCAGCGACCGGCGGATCGCTGGGGCTTGAGCGCATAATGCTGTTGCTCGAGGCCCAGGGCAACCATGTATCGGTTGGACCCCAGGTCGTCGCGACCGTTGTTGATGACATCCATGCGGCGACGACGATGGAGATTGCGCAGTCGCTACGAGGCGCGGGCGTGACAGTCGACGTGTATGCCGGTAGCGGCAAACTGGGAAAGCAGCTGAAGTACGCCGATCGGCGGCGTGCCAAGATCGCCTTGATCGTCGGTCAGCAGGAAGCCGCCGACGGTACGGTCACCCTCAAAGATTTGGTTTCCGGCCAGCAGTCGACCGTTACGCAGGACGATGTCGTGCCGCACGTGCTGCGACTCGTTGAAACGATCGACGGGCTTGGCAAGTAGTTCCATCGCCAAAGGATCAAGTGGTGAGCATTTCCCCGTACGGCACCATGCGTACACACGGAGCTGGTCAGCTTCGGGACACCGATATTGGCGATGACGTCACCATTGCTGGTTGGGTTGATACCCGTCGTGATCATGGTGGCGTCGCCTTTCTCGACATCCGTGACCGCAGTGGCCTGGTGCAGGTGGTTGCTGATCCGGAAGTGTCTGATGCGCTGGCGGCCGCACATCGCGTCCGGCCAGAGTGGGTGCTGGGGATCACGGGCGTGGTGCGGGCACGCCCCGACGGCATGGTCAACGAGCGCCTTGCCACCGGGACGATCGAGGTCGCTGCCAACTCGATCACGGTGTTATCCGAGGCGAACACGCCGCCATTTCCCGTCGAAGACACCATCGATGTCTCCGAAGAGTTGCGATTGCGCCATCGCTACGTGGATCTGCGTCGGCAACACATGGCCACCAACTTGGCGATCCGCGCCCGAACGGTGTCGATTATCCGCCGTGTCATGGAGCGCAATGGCTTTCTGGATGTGGAGACTCCGCAGCTAACGCGTGCAACCCCTGAAGGGGCTCGGGACTTTCTCGTGCCCTCGCGATTGCAACCTGGCTCTACCTACGCACTTCCTCAGTCACCACAGTTGTTCAAGCAGCTGCTGATGGTTGCCGGCATTGAACGGTATTACCAGATCGCACGCTGTTTTCGTGACGAAAACCTCCGTGCAGACCGCCAGCCAGAGTTCACACAACTTGATCTCGAGCTGTCGTTTGGCTCCGAAGAAGACGTATACGCGTTGATGGAGGAAATGTTCGTCGAGATCTTCGACGAGATTCTCGACGTGAACCTACCGACCCCGTTTCGGAGGATGCGCTACGACGATGCGCTGCGTCGCTTCGGTACGGACAAACCGGATCTGCGGTTCGCGATGGAACTAGCAGACCTGTCACAACTGTTCGACGGCACAGAAGTCGGGGTATTCGCCGGCGTGCTGAACGCCGGCGGGTCTGTGGTAGCACTGGCGTTGCCGGGTGGTGGTGAGCTGACTCGACGTGAGTTCGACGACTGGACCGAATGGGCCAAGCGACGCGGCGCCAAAGGCCTCGCCTGGGGCGTGGTCGAACAGAGCGAAAATGACCTCACCTTGCGCAGTCCGCTGACGAAGTTCATGTCACCAGGTGAGATCAACGGTGTGATTACTACGACTGGTGCTGAAGTCGGTGACGCGGTGTTCTTTGGGGCCGGTCCAACCCGGTTCGTCCGCCAACTCATGGGTGCGTTGCGCGTCGATCTGGCCGAAGCCCGCGGACTCGTCGACATGTCGCGTTGGGAATTCGTCTGGATCGTCGATCCTCCGATGTTCGACCCGGCAGCCGAATCGGACGACCCGTCCGCCGCGACGGCGCAGGGCTGGGTACCCAACCACCATCCGTTCACTGCCCCGGCCGACGAATTTGTCGACGATTTCGAGCAGCGTCCGGACGAGGCAACGGCGCGGGCGTACGACATTGTGCTCAACGGCACGGAGTTGGCGTCGGGTTCAGTCCGTATCCACGACGAAGTGTTGCAGCGGCGCGTGTTCCGCTTCTTGGGCATATCTGACGAAGACGCCGAGCTCAAGTTTGGTTTCCTTCTGCGTGGATTTTCGTTTGGAGTGCCGCCACACTGCGGTATTGCGCCAGGAATCGACCGGCTCGTGATGCTGCTGACCGGTTCCGCGACGATTCGTGATGTCATTGCATTCCCGAAGACGCAGTCCGGCGCATGCCCACTGACCGATGCTCCGGCACCGTACGACGAGACGGCGCTCAACGAACTGGGACTGCGGCTTACACCCCGCCCGAAGGTCTAGGCCGGGCGAACTGCGCAAGCGAGTACGTTGGGAACGTGAGCAACCATGCCCTGTTCGAAGAACCGCCGTCGCATGCCGTCAGTGTGACGGCTGCCGGCAGGATGTCTGCAGGTGGGATGTCCGCTACTACACCGCTGGCCGCACGGATGCGCCCGCGAACGCTCGACGAGTATGTCGGTCAGGAAGCGTTGTTGGCGCCGGGAAAGCCGCTGCGCGCGATGCTGGATCAGCAGCTGCGTTCGGTCATCCTGTGGGGACCACCGGGGGTTGGCAAGACCTCGCTCGCTCAAGTGATCGCTCGCCACGCCGATGCGGTATTCACCGAGCTGTCAGCAGTGACAGCCGGGGTCAAGGATGTTCGACGCGTGATCGACGAAGGTCGGGGACGACGTGAATTGCGCGATCGGGCCACGATCCTGTTCATCGATGAAATCCACCGGTTCAATAAATCGCAACAGGATGCACTTTTGCCGGGCGTGGAAGCCGGCTGGGTGACGCTGGTGGGCGCAACCACGGAGAACCCGTATTTCGAGTTGAATGCGCCGCTGCTGTCACGGTGCCAGCTGCTACGCCTTACCCCGTTGAGCGAAGACAACGTTCGTGAACTGCTCGCGCGAGCGTGCGCCGACCCGGACCGGGGCTTTGGGGGAATGGTGGAACTAACGCCAGAGGCAATCGCGCACATGGTGCATATTGCCGACGGTGATGCTCGAACTGCGCTTGGCGCGTTGGAGATTGCCGTGCAGGCGGCCGGCGAAGAGGCGGATGGCAGCGGAGTCGTCATCACCGTCGAACAGGTTGCCGACGCGATGCAGCGTCTGCGGTATGACAAGTCCGCTGATGGCCACTACGACCAGGTGTCTGCGTTCATCAAATCGATGCGTGGGTCTGACCCAGACGCTGCCGTCTACTGGTTGCTGCGGATGCTGGAATCCGGCGAAGACCCGCGATTCCTGGCGCGGAGGATGGTTATCTTCGCGTCTGAAGACATCGGCTTGGCTGACCGCCAGGCGCTGCCCGTCGCCGTGGCAGCGTTCGAAGCCCTGGATCGAGTTGGGCTACCGGAGGCACGGTATGCCCTGGTGCAGGTGACAGTCATGCTTGCGACGGCACCAAAGTCGAACAGTGTGGCACGAGCGTTGTCAGCGGGACTTGATGCGGTCCGTCGCTTCGGCAACGCGGACGTTCCGGTCCATCTGCGCGATGCGCACTATCGTGGAGCCCGCGATCTGGGCCATGGTGCTGGCTACGACTATCCTCACGATGATCCGAGCGGCTTTGCCGCAGCGCAGACCTATCTGCCGGACGTGATGTACGAAGGCGATGGGCGGCAGTCCGTCACGCTGTACGAGCCGAGTGTGCACGGTCACGAGGGTTCTGTCGGCGAACGCGTCAAACAACTACGGTCGCAAGCGGTACAGGCGCGCCGCCGGCGCGGACGAGGTGCCGGCGCCGGTGACCGAGCGCAGCAAGACAACCGACCCGAACGGAAGGACCAGACGTCATGACCGT
>JBBDVU010000082.1:0-2835 GCA_040903225.1 Nitriliruptoraceae bacterium
GTCGCGCGGGTATGTGCTCTTATCGGAACTGCAAGATCTGTACGACCCGCTGACCCATCCGGACAACTGGGTTGAAGAAACCGCCCAAGGCGCACGTGACGTCGGCATGCAAGTGCTCGACGACCTCGTCGAAGACGCCGACCGGCCTGAAGCCACACCGTTATCGGCATCGTCCGATTCTGTGCGCCAGTACCTCAACGAAATTGGTCGCACGGAGCTGCTCACTCCGGAACAGGAAGTGGATCTCGCCAAGCGTTATCAAGCTGGCCTTGCGGCACGTGATGTGATCGGCGCCGAACAGCGAGTGCAGCCACGGCGCAAAGCACAGCTACGGATGATCATTCGTGCAGGTGAACGCGCCAAGGACCACATGATTCGGGCCAATCTCCGGTTGGTCGTCTCGGTGGCCCGCAAGTTCCGGGGACGGGGCGTTGATCTGCTGAGCCTCATCCAAGAAGGGAACCTGGGCCTCATCCGTGGCGTCGAAAAGTTTGACCACACCAAGGGCTACAAGTTCTCCACCTATGCGACATGGTGGATTCGTCAGGCGCTGCAGCGCGGACTGGCAAACACCGGCCGCACGGTACGGCTTCCTGTGCATGTCCACGAGCTCATGGGAAAAGTTCGGTACGCCGAGTTTGCGCTGTTGCAGCAGCTCGGGCGGGACCCATCCGAGCAGGAGATCGCTGCTGAACTCGGCCTGCCGATCGATCGGCTGCGAGAAGTCAAGCTCGCCGCCCAGGACGTTGCCAGTCTCGACAAGCCCATCGGCGAAGACGGCGATGCCACCATGGGCGAACTTGTGGCCGACGAAGATGCCATCGACCCGGAAAGTTCGGCAACGGCGGTCCTTGCCAAACGTGAGGTCGAACGGGCGCTATCAGCGCTGACCGATCGGGAACGCACGGTGCTGATGCTGCGGTACGGGCTGATGGATGGCGAAGAACACACGTTGGAGGATATCGGCGCCCAATTTGGGCTGACCCGTGAACGCATCCGGCAAATCGAAAAGAAGACCCTCACCAAGCTGAGGCATCCGTCGCGCGGCTTCCAGTTGCGTGGCTTGCTCGACAGCGTCGATGCACCCGGCTGATCGGCTGGCCTGGCAGCGTTGGACATCGATGGCGCTGGTGTTGCTGATAACCAGCTCGCTCGTCGCTGGGTGCGCATCGGCACGTGAACGCTTGCCGGTCGTAGACCAATTGCGCGACGCTGGATCGCCGGCAGTCGACGAGCCCCGCCAGGACGTCCGTGTCCGGCGTGCCGACGTTCGGCCCCCATCGTCGTTGTATGGCGCGGCCGCCGACGAAGACGCACGTGCAGGTGCGGCACTTCCTGAAAACACTCCATCGCGCGACATTGGACCAGACGGCGAAATGTCGGTGTTCGGCTCTGGCGGCGCGATGTCTGACGATACGGAACTCGTCGCCAGACTCGAGACACTGTTGTCTGCCGTGCTGGCCGCTGCCGACGCAAATGTCTCGGTGATCATCATCGACGACGCTGGTGAGCTGGTGTTCGCCCACCGGCCCGACGAGCTCATGCTGCCGGCGTCGACGTTGAAGGTGCTGACCGTGGCGGCGGCCTGGCACACCTTCGGCGTCGATGGCCGGATCCCCACGCATGCTGAAGCCACCGCGCAAGTCGCGGCCGACGGCACCTTACAAGGCGATCTGGTCATTGTCGGACGTGGTGACCCGACCGTGTCGACCGACGAATACATCCGCTGGGTGTATCCGGCACGGCCGGCGACGCGACTGGCCTTGTTAGCTGACACAATCGTGGCTTCCGGTGTTCGATATATCACTGGCAACGTCGTCGGGACCGCGCCGGGTTTTACCGGGCCGGCATCTGCTGAAGGTTGGTTGCCGCGCTATTTCTCCGACTTTGATGCGCGACTGGCCTCAGGGCTGACGGTCGATGCGGGACTGCAGACGCTGGTCACGTTCGACAACAGCACCGCTGCCGATGAAACTGGCGGCATGCCAGCCGGTGATGTGATCGCTGGCGATCATGATGCGGAGGCAGCGCTACCGCCGCTCGACCTTGATGGCATCACACCTGAACAGGTGCGGGTGGAGCACGCCGTCGACCCAGCACACCAGACCGTGGTCGAGCTGACGCGGATGCTGCGACAGCGTGGGGTTCACATCGACGGGGTGTCGGTCACCGCTAGCGAACCACCGCCGACAGTCCGGCGGCTCGCCTCGATCAACAGCGTTGACGTGCAGGCGATGGGCCGTTTCGCGCTGGAGCACAGTGACAACCATATGGCTGACGGACTGCTGCGCCTGGTCGGACATGCCCGGGATGGTTCAGGTTCGTTCGCTGGCGGACAGGCTGGTATCGCCTCGACGCTCCGGGAACTGGGCGTCGACCTCGGAGGCGCGGTCCTGGCCGACGGCTCCGGGTTGTCACGCGACAATGCGATCTCGACGCGCATGCTGGTAGAGACCGACCGAGTGATGGCAGCAGGGGTGTACGCCGACGAATGGGCGTCATCGATGGCCATCATGGGCAAGACCGGAACATTGCGTCGTCGTCTCGTCGGCACGGTTGCTGACGGCAGGTTTGTCGGCAAGACCGGTTCGTTGCGCGATGTCATGTCGATCAACGGAACCGTCCACGGTGATCAACGGTCATTTCATCTCGCTGTCATCGCCAACGACACCCAAGGAGAGCATCGGTGGCTCATGCGTACGCTGATGGACGAGATCATCCTGCTCGTGTCAGCTGAGGCTGCCGATTGTGACGCGGAGTTCGCAGCTGTGGAATCGTCACCGGCGGATCGCACCGTCAGGCTCGGCCCGTTGACGATCAGTTGTGCTGCGTAAG
>JBBDVU010000083.1:0-16613 GCA_040903225.1 Nitriliruptoraceae bacterium
ATCGCCATCAATGCCGCGTCATCGCTGACGATGGCCTGGTGATCGTCACCGTACGCCGACATTGCACTGCTGCTTGACGGATCCCAGACAATGATCGAGATGCCGCCGTCCGGCACACGGATCGGCGTGCGCATCGAGGTGATCTCGGAGGCCAGCGACGCGGCGTCTCCCAGCGGCACTTCGCCGAACAGGCCGTCGCCCAATCGGGGCCACATGAAGCCCAGCGCGGACAGCCCGAAGCCACCGAGACCGGCGCTGGTCGCCCCGATCAAGCTGTACCGCAGAAACGTGCGGCGCTCGATCGGCTTGAGCCGGGATGTGGGTTTGCGTTGTTCGGTCATGACCGCCTCTATGGTGACGTTGCTACAGCGAGAAGCCCAGGCCCTGGACCCAGGGCCAGACCCACTCGTATCCAGGTCCTCGCAGGAACGAACCGATGATGGTCAACAGTCCCCAGAATGCGATGAAGAACGTGAACGCCATGTTGGCGAACTTGCGATTCTCGGGCTTGGCCGATGGGTTCTTGTCGGCGTATGGCACAGCCATCAGCAGGACTACCACGACGCCGACGATCGAGATTCCAGCAACCATCGGGTGGAAGTAAGCCAACAGCTCCTGCAGACCCATGAAGTACCACGGTGCCTTGTTGATCGCCGGAACTTCATTGGGGTTGGCGAGCGAACCGAGCGGTGCGTCAAGGAAAAATGAGGCGATCAGCAGTACTGCTCCCATCGCCAGCAGTGCGACGAACTCGATGAGCAGGAGGTGCGGCCAGGTATAGACCTTGTCCATCTGTTTGGACTGGACCTGCTGGATGCCCGCGGGCGGCACGAGTGCGAGCAGTCGGTGCGTGTGCTGGCTCGCAGGCGGCACACCGATCGACGACGACTCGCCGTTGCCAAGCGAGGCAGCAACACGTGCCGCACGCTGTTCTGGCGTCAAGCGGCCACCTTCGCCACCTTCGGCCGGCGCCGCCGTCTTCGTGGCGGTGCCACCACCACCGCGTGACGAACGGAACGCTTCGAGCGCAGCCTTCGCTTCGTCGGCGGGCTGCGGGCCGAGCGACTCGCCTTCAGCGATCTTGGCCTTGCGGACCGCAGCGGATTTCGCTTTGGCGCGCGCAATCCGCTCGCTCTTGCCCTCACCGATCAGGCGGTCATAGACCTCCTGATCGATCTGGACCTCGTCGCTCATTCTTGACCCTCCGTGGCCGCTGTTGGCCGACTCACGTTCAGCGGCGGCAGTACCCGCCCATCATCCGACTGCATCACAGTGGACCAGAAACCCCACCGTCCTTGCGGATTCGCCAGAAGTGCACCGCAAGGAAGATGATGAAGATGAACGGTACGAACAGCACATGCAGGACATACCAGCGCAGCAGTGTCGGCGGCCCGACTTCCATGCCGCCAAGGAGCACGAACGACACCTGCTCACCGAATACTGGCGAGAAGCCAGCGATGTTGGTGCCGACCGTGACTGCCCACAGCGCCAGCTGATCCCATGGCAGCAAGTACCCGGTGAACGACAGGAACAGCGTCAGCAGCAGCAGGATCACGCCGACGACCCAGTTGAATTCGCGCGGTGGCTTGTAGGCCCCGTGGTAAAAGACCCGTGCCATGTGGAGAAAAACGGTGAACACCATGGCGTGCGCGCCCCACCTATGCAGGTTTCGCACAAGCTGGCCGAACGTCACCGACGCCGACAGTTCACGCATGTTCAGGTAGGCGATTTCCGACCCGGCGCCAGCGGCTGGGGTGTAGAAGAACATCAGGAAGATGCCCGTCACGGTCAGCAGGATGAACAAGAAGAAGCTCAGGCCACCCAGGCAGTAGGTGTAGGTCAGCTTGAGACCGTGCCGCTTCACCTTCACCGGATGCAGGTGATAGAGCACATTGTTCATCGCAGCCAGCGCCCGGTCACGTGATGTGTCGCGATAGCCCTTCCGGTAGATCGATCCTGGCCGGAAGATGGATCGCCAAATCACGTTGTCCTGGACGTTGCCCTTCACCTCGGTGAAACTGGGCGGCTTTGGCAGTTTCGGCACGTCTGTCCCTCTCCTGCGGGCTTACGGTCTGGCGGGGTTGTTAGTCGACACGTCCCAGCCAGAGCGCGTCCGAGGGGCACCGTTCCACGCAGATCGCGCAGCGGGTGCACTCGTTGTCGTCAATGATGAACACTGCATGGGACTGCTCCGCCAAGGTCATCAGCGAAGGGCTGTCCGCATCCTTGATGATCTCGGGAGACATCATGTAGATGCACTCCCATGGGCAAACATCTTCACATGCGCGGCACAGAATGCACAATTCGGGGGTCAATCCGATGTGCCGCTTAGGCTTTACACGTTCCTGAAGCCAATTCGCGTCGACCTGTTGCACGGTGTAGTCGTCGAACATCAGGGGGTGCTCACCCCGGTCCGTCTTACCCATGCGTGCCTCCTTGCGCTAGTGGCCCCGATTACCGGACGTCAGCGATAACCGCCGGCCTCGGGCTTCTCTTCGCCTGACGCCAAGGTCGTGGGGAGCTGACGCTGCACGCGCAGCGCGAGCCAAATCGACAGCGCGATACCACCGACCATCAGACCGACAAGAACGCTCTCAGTGATCACGCCGTACAGATTCGAAGCTACATCGAGCTCGTTGCCGTCTGGCAACGTGATGGTCATGCTCGCTGGGATGATCGGACCTGCGAGCAGGTTCGAGTTGGACTGGACGAACTGGATCCATGCATGTGGGATGATCCCATGAACCCACCACATCAATGACGTCGCAGCTACGACACCCATCGTTGCCGAAACCCATTCGCGCTTGCCATAGGTGATCTTGGCCAGCCACAACGGCAGGAGGAACAACGGCCCGATCCACAGCGCCATGATCGCAAGCCCGACCCAGCCTCGGCCGATGTTGGCGGGATCACCAAACTGGTACAGCGCCCGGAAGACCTCTGGAAGGGTTGCGAAGAACTCGCCAAACCACTCGAGCACCGTGTGTCCTCCTGTGTCTGCAGCACCCCAGGACCGCGCCGACGGATCGGGCGACGGGGCAAGTTCACGCGCTGAACTGTGACCACTGGACGTCATCGTCGTCGATGGTCAGGGCAACGGTACCAACCGGCACTCGGCCCGAACAAACGGCCTGGCGGTTTCGGCACACTCCTGCGAGCAAAATCGACCGGACCACCCGGCTCACAACGCACGGCATGCGTCGCCGGCTGCGGCAACGATCGCGTCGATGTCTTCGTCGGATAACGCAACCGACGTGAACACCACTTCGTAGCTCGATGGTGCCAGGTAGACGCCTGACGCAAGCATGGCGTGGAAAAACCGGCTGTACGCGGCATGATCAGCCGCGGCGACGTCCTGATAATTCTCCGGCGCGCTTGCGCCAAAGACGATCCCGGCAAGTGTCCCGTGACGAACACACATCGCGTCAATACGGTGCGATGCGAAAGCGCCGTTCAGACCATCGGCCAACCGGGCCGTCAGCCGCGCCAGTTCGGTGTACACATCGTCGTTGAGTAGCGCCAGTTGCGCCAGCCCCGCTGCTACGGCGACAGGATTGCCGGACAACGTGCCTGCCTGATACACCGGCCCGACCGGTGCGAGTTGCTCCATCAAGTCGCGGCGGCCACCGAATGCGGCGAGCGGAAATCCCCCGCCAACCACCTTGCCGAGCACCGTCAGGTCAGGCGAAACGCCATGAACCTCCTGAGCCCCGCCTCGACCCATCCGGAAACCCGTGATGACTTCGTCGAAGATGAGCACTGCGCCGGTCCGGGTTGCGTGGGCACGCAGCTGTTCGAGGAAGCCGTCGACAGGTGGGACGAGGTTCATGTTTGCGGCCACGGGCTCACAGATGATCGCCGCCAAGTCGTCACCGGCCGCATCGACGGCGCGATCCAGAGCGTCGACGTCGTTCCATTCGACCACGATGGTGTCCGACGCGGCGCCGTGACTGACCCCTGGTGAACCTGGGATTCCCAGTGTTGCCACGCCCGAACCGGCCGCCACCAACAGCGCATCGACGTGGCCGTGGTAGTGACCGGCAAACTTGATGATTTTCGACCGGCCAGTAGCCCCACGGGCAAGCCGAATCGCCGTCATCGACGCTTCAGTACCGGAATTGACCAACCGAACCATCTCGATCGATGCGACCGCATCGATGATGGCTTCGGCCAATTCCACTTCGCGCCGAGTCGGCGCGCCGAACGACGAACCGGCCGCAAGCGCGTCACGCGCCGCGGCGATCACCGGCTCAGACAGGTGACCAAACAACAGCGGACCCCACGAATTCACCAGATCGAGATATTCGTTGCCATCTACATCGATCAACCTGGCACCGATGCCTCGCTCGATGAAGCGCGGAACGCCGCCGACACTGCTGAATGCCCTGACCGGCGAGTTGACGCCGCCAGGGATGACCTGCTGAGCTCGCGTGAACAGTTCTGTCGAAGCTGCCGTGTTTACGTGGTGTGGTGCCTGGCTCACGGTCGGTCCTTCATCGGCTTGCCGGCGCTGGCATTGGAGTCTGTGCGGGTTGTGCCAGGAGAGGTTACGGGTGCGCCTGCTCGAAGATGAGATTGTCGGCCAGCTGGCGTGCCCGCTCAACTCCAGCCGGTCCAACCGCCGTCCAGGCGATCAGCAGACCACCGCGATACCGCCAACGATCGGTCGCCGTACTTGGGAGCCCATCGAGTTCGTAGCTGACAGCGGCAGGTTCGACACGGTGGAGGTCACGCAGCTGCTCGAGCCTGCGGCCGACGGCGCCCGCCACACCGTCGCTGCGCGCCAGCTGCGCCGTGAGCACTCGTGGCACGCTCGGGGCATTCCGCCGGAACCACCGTAGAGACAACGGATTGAAGCTCGCGACACACCACGGCCCGTCGTACGCGCGCATGGCGGCAGCCACCAACGGCTCAAGCATCCGTGCCGCCGGCCGCGACGACTTGATCTCGATCATCAGCGGCGCACCGGCAGCGGCTGCGAGAACATCAGCCAGTGGCGCCACTCCCTGGCGTTGGAGGTCGGCTGCGCCCATGTCGGACACTTTTCGGGCACCCGCTTCATCGGTATCCGCCACGTGACCAACCCGGGGATCGTGCACAACGACAGGCACCTGGTCACGGCTCAACCTGACGTCTATTTCCACGCCGTATCCCGCAATGGCTGCAGCCGCCACGGCCTCAACCGAGTTTGGGTCTCGTCCAGCCGCGTGCAATCCGCGGTGTGCGAACGGCACCTCCGCGAGCCAGTCGGGAACCGCAGGCGTGGTCCGGTTACCTGATGCTGACCGATCAGGAGTCATCGTGGCGCCAAATCCCGCGGCAACCCCACCGGCATCCCCAGCGATCGGTGGATCATCGCAATTCCTGAGCCAATCGGACAGCGTCGTAGGTGAGGACCAGATCGGCGCCTGCACGCACGATCGAAACCGCAGCTTCGGTCAGCGCTGCGTCCGCGTCGAGCCACCCGCGCTCACCCGCAGCCTTGATCATGGCGTACTCGCCGGAGACGTGATAGGCAGCAACGGGCAGCCCCAGTCTTCGGGCGTCCGCGACGATGTCCAGGTATGGCAGCGCCGGCTTGACCATCAATACGTCGGCGCCTTCTTCCAGGTCGAGTTGCAGTTCACGGCGCGCTTCGCGACGGTTGCCGGGATCGAGTTGATGGGTCGACCGGTCCCCTTCCAGTGACGATTCGGCCGCATCACGGAAAGGTCCATAAAACGCGGATGCAAACTTCGCTGCGTACGCAACGATGGCGACGTCACGGCGACCTTCGCCATCGAGTGCCGCACGCAGCGCCGCCACCTGGCCGTCCATCATGCCAGACGGTGCCACGACATCTACACCCGCGTGGACGTAGGCGAGGGCGTCACGGACATAGCCTGCAACCGCAGCATCGTTGTCAACTGCTCCGTCCGACGCCAACGGTCCACACTGTCCATGGTCGGTGTATTCGCACTGGCACACATCGGCCCAGATCACCAGTTCATCGGAACACCGCTGCCGGATCGCAGTCGCCGCACGCGGCACCGGACCGGCTGGATCCCACCCGCTTGAGCCTTGCGCATCCTTGGCATCCGGAATGCCGAACAGGATGACACCACCGACGCCTGCCGCGTGTGCCCGGTCAGCGGCATCAGCTGCCGTGGCGGCGGTGTGCTGCCACACACCCGGCATCGACGCAACTTCCTGAGGGGTTGAGATCCCGGCCTTGACGAACAGCGGCAACACCAGCTGAGCCGGGTCAAGACGGGTCTCGGCGAACATCGCACGCAGCGCACCCGTTCGGCGAAGCCGTCGCGGATAGCCGTTGTGCATCGTCATCCGTGACCTCCATGGTGTTTGGCTTCGATGAGTGCCGCAATCAAGCCGTCCAGGTCGTGGGGCGACGCTTCAGCCACGACGTCGATGCCAGCGTCTCGGCACGTCTGTGAGGTCACCGGACCGATGGAAACCACCTGACCGCGCCACGAAACATCTTGCGTGAGCTGGACGAAGTTTCGGACCGTCGAGGATGAACCGAAGGCGAGCAAGTCGATGTCGCCGCGTTCCAGTGCACTGAGGACGTCGGTGGGCAGCTGTGACGGCGCCTTCGTCCGATAGGCCGTGACTGCCACTGGCTCGTAGCCCTTGCACACAAGCAACTCGTCGAGCACCGGATTGGCGATGTCAGCCCGTGGTAGCAGCACGCGGCCCGTACCGGCGGGGAAACTCTCGCCGAGTGCCTGCGTGGTCGCCCGGGCGGGCACAAACGTCGGTGTGACTCCAAACTTTTCGCGGAGCTTGCGGGCCGTTCCGGAGCCGACGCAGGCAACGATTGCCGCCCGGATTGCCGAGGACGGCTCGATCTGTTCGGCTTCGCAGGCCGCAAGCAGCGCCGTGACACCGTTTGGTGACGTCAGGCACACGCCAACGAACGTTCCCGAAGCCAAGTGGCGCGCCGCGTCACGCATCTGGTCACGATCGCCTTCTTCTATCAGCAACACCGGCGCTTCCACGGGAATACCGCCGTGGCTGCGAATCCGTCGGGAGAGTTCGCTCTGCTGGCGCGCGGCTCGGCAGACGAGTACACGAACTCCGGCCAGCGCGTTACTGCTGGCGTCACCGTCGAGCACCAGGTCATTTGCCAAGGATGTCGCCTCCCTGGTCCCGCAGTGTCCGCGCCATCGCCTGACCGAGTGTGACCGGAGCATCGGCACCGGTCTCGTGCGACGCACGGTACATCCGGGTGCCGTTCGGGTCAGCGAGCATGCCGAGCAGCACCAGTCGTTCATTACCTTCCGCGGTCATGCGCAGTTCGGCATGCGCACCGATCGGCGCGGTGCAGCCTCCCGCCAACGCGGCAAGCATCGCGCGTTCGGCGGCCACCTCCGTGCTCGTCGACCGGTCATTGATCAGTGATAGCGAAGCGATCGTTGAAACGTCGTCGGATCGGCATTCCAGGGCCAGCGCCCCCTGTGCCGGCGCATGGAGCATTTCGCCGTGTTCGAGCGGAACGACCGTCAGGCCGGGAACGTCTGGCCGCAACCGGAGCAAGCCTGCGACAGCCAGAACAACGGCGTCCAGCGAGCCGTCGGCGACTTTGCGCAACCGTGTCGTGATGTTCCCACGCAGCGGCTGCACCAGCAAGTCGCGGCGATGCCGTTGCAACTGGGCACGGCGACGCGCAGACGACGTTCCGATCGTGACCGGTTGCCCTCGCGGAATGTCGGCAAGGCGCCAGCCGTCCCTGGACACCAACGCGTCTCGCGGGTCAACCCGCGTGGGCACACCCGCCAACGTCAATCCGTCGACCGGCTCGGTTGGTAGGTCCTTGTACGAGTGGACGACGAAATGGCAGTCGCCGTCCAAGACGGCCTGACGGGTCCGGTCGACGAACAGTCCCTTGGCATCGAACGATTCGATCGCGCGCTCGGGATGTTCGTCGCCGGTCGTTGCCATCGGGACCAGTTCCGCACGGCGGCCGGTTGTGGCCGTCAACTGATCAGCGACCTGCTGTGCCTGAATCTGGGCGAGCTGCGAACGGCGGGTGGCGATACGCCACGGCCCAGCATGCGAGGCATGCACCGATCAACCGTCAAGATCGAAGAGATCCCGCAACGCATCCGCGTGTACGTCCCCGCCGCCTTGCGCCGCCAGATCTTTCAGGCGGATTGTCGGCTCGTGCAACAAGGTGTTGACGATGCCGCGGGTCAGCGCATCAACAATGTCACGCTGGCGGTCGTCGAGCGTAGAGAGCCTGGACGCGAGCCGCTCGAGTTCGGCTTGGCGAACACTTTCGGCAGACCGGCGGAGCGCACGAATGGTCGGTTCGACCGCACTGCCCCGGGTCCATGCAAGGAACTGCTGCGCCTCGTCGTCGACAATGCGCCGCGCTGACGCAAGCACGTCACCAGTGACGCCGCCGTCGACTGCCTCACGAACATCTGCGACGTCTACGATCGACACGCCATCGATGTCCTCGCAGGAGCGTTCGACATTGCGCGGTACAGCCAAGTCGAGAAATACCAGGGGACGGCGCGGACGCTTGGCCATCGTCGCAGCAACGAGTTCACGGTCAACAACGGGCTGTGGCGCCCCGGTCGTGCACACCACCAGGTCGGCTTCGGCCAGCACGTTGTCAAGATTGTCGTCAGCATGTGCTGGCACACGCAGCTTGGATGCAAGCCGTCTCGCCTTGTCCGGGTGACGGTTCCACACGTCGACCCTGCCAACGCCCTCCTGATCGAGCCGCGCAGCGGTCAACGCACCGATTTTCCCCGCACCGACAATCGCGATCCTGCGGCCATCGAGAGGCCCGTCGAGTTGGTTACGAACGGCCCGTAGCCCGACATCCACCATCGACGACGCACCGGTGGCAATATCAGTTTCGGACCGTAGCCGCCTGCTGACATGCACGGCTTGCCTGAACACCCGCTGCAGCACACGCCGCGCTGATCCGTGCGAGCGAGCGAACTCACCGGCTTGCCGCACCTGCATGCCGATCTGGCGTTCCCCGACAACCATCGAATCCAGGCCGCCAGCCACACTGAATAGGTGTGCCGCAGCTCGGTCGTCGTGGTAGCTGTACTGCAGCTCATCGAGATCCTGCGGATGGATATCCGCCCGCTCGGAAAACCAGGCTCGCAGTTCCGCCATTCCCGGATGAAATCGTGTCACCGAGGCGTACACCTCGACCCGGTTACATGTCGACAGCACCGCGACCTCGGAAACGTGATCCAAACCGATCAGGTGGTCGTGCACTTTCGATCGTTCGTCGGCAGCGACAGCCAGACGTTCGAGGACGTCTAGGTCGGCGCTGTAGTGATTACACCCGACGACGAGTAGGGACATGTGAGAACTACCTCATACGGTGCGCCGAATCCGGCCGCCTGAGCGTACCGGGCGGAGCACACCGGGTGTTAGCCGGCGGCGGCGTGGGCGATTGACGACATCTGCTCGTAGAACGACAGAATCTGCAGCTCTGTCGACAAATCGACAGTACGGACCGTGACGTGATCTGACACATCGAGATGTATGGGAACAAAACTCAAGATCGCGGTGATGCCAGCCGCAACGATCGTGTCAGCGGCATCCTGCGCGTTTTCGGCCGGTACTGACAACACCGCAAACGTCACGTTACGGCGCGCCACAATCTCGGGAAGGTCGTCCGTCGATTCGACGACCAACGGACCCACGCGAGTACCAACTTTGACAGGATCGGCATCGATCAGTCCCACCACAGCGAACCCCTGGCGTGCGAAGCCGCCGTAGCTGGCCAACGCCGTGCCGAGATTGCCGATGCCGACAATGACGACACGCCGATCACCCGTAAGCCCGAGGACTTGCGAGATCTCGGCCACCAGTTCGGTCACGGGATAGCCAACACCACGCGTGCCGTATGTGCCGAGAGACGAGAGGTCTTTGCGAACCTTGGCGGAATTCAGTCCAGCGCCGCGAGCGAGTTCGTCGCTCGACAATGTGGAGGTTCCGGTTTCAGCGGCCTCCACGAGGACCTGTAGATACAGCGGCAATCGGGCAACCGTCGCCTCAGGGATCTTGCGGTCCACTTCGTCTCTCTCGTTTGCGCTCGCAGCCTCATCAGCGGGCCACCTGATCGTTCGGCCCATCTCGGCTGCAACGTCAGCCGTCAGCCTTCACGAATGTCGAGTCGTCGCAAGTAGGAGGCTACGGGGTCGCCTGCGCCGACCCAAAAGCGCAGTGCGACTACTGCGCCCTGCTCGACCGTCGCCGGCGACGGCGAGCGGCCGCCACGGCCCTGCGCACGACGCCGGGCGCCAGTTCAAACGCCGCAATCTCGACGCCGTCGACGACAACCACCGGAACGCGCACGTCGTACCGGTCACGCAGCACGTCATCGTCGTCGATGTCGCACATTGCGAAACCGTTGTTCCCCACTTCGGTGCGGACGAGTCGTTCCGCTTGCTGACACAGTCCGCATCGCTTGCGGGTGTACAGCACGACCGATGGCTGATGCCGTTGACCCTTCACGGATCACTGGACCGGTCGTGTCGTACGGACAAAGCCTGCGTACATGATGGCGACACCAACCGTGAAGCTGATCGCGTGACCGACGGTTTCGCCCAGAAAAGAAAGAACGCCGCCAGCAGCCGCTACCGCCACGCCGAGCGCGATCAGCAGGTTGCCACGAACCAGGTGCGCCACGACCTCCCCCTGTCCGGTGCGGCCCTTGAAAATCCATCTGGCGATCGCGTTGACGTAGCCGCCCCGGCGGGTGTCTTCGAGCACCATGCGGTCGGCGCTTCGATCGGGTCTGCGCCACACCAGTGCCGCGCTGCTGACCAGCGCACTGACAACTACGGTCACGGCACCGACCGAGTTGCCGCCGACGGCGAAACCGCGCACCATCGGCTCAAATAGAACTGCGCCTTCAGGAAGGCCCCCAGCGGGCAGCGGCGTCACGTAGTCGGCGACGACAACAAGCACTGTGGCAATGATGCTGTAGATCGCGAGAACCGTCGTGCTCAAAGCGATGACTGCGCGCTGGTGGCCCACTAGCAGCGTGATCCCCCAGGCGCCAGCGAGCACCGCCGAAGGCAACCACAGCGCTGGTTCCTCGGCGACCGTGACCTGCCGAGCCACCACGATGCCTACCCCGACTAGGATCGCGCCGGTCCATCTCGACACGGCGACCGAGCGGGCGTTCACGGCGATCGATCCAAGCGCGAGCCATGACACGTTGAGGACACCACCGAACAGATAGAACGTGCGGAACTCGGGCGACGTCCAACCTCCGACCACACCCGACAGCAAGCCGGCCGAAGCAACGCAGAACATTGCCAGCGCCACACCCCAGATCAACAGTGCCTGATTGGTGCGACCCCGGTCCCACCAGCGTCGCAGCAATGTCACGCTGAACAATGCACTGATACCAGTTGCGGCAGCGGCGGCGACAACAGCCACAGCATGCTCCTTGATGAGACGAATGCGTCCGGTGCGGTCCGTTACGCTCCTGCAACGCTACTCGCCGGCGATCGGGAACGATGATGCGCCCAGGGACCGCCACAGTGCTGCTCGTGCTCTTGCTGGCACTGGTGGTCGCGACCGTCGTGCAGTTGCTTTCGGCCCGGGCACTGTGACCCGATCGCAAGTCATCGCCGGACACCGTGACGACGGAAGACGAGGTCGCGCAATGCGTCGATCGTCTGCTCCGCACCCCGGCGTGTAGCAACGCGCATTTCGTCGGTTTGCGGTGGCGGATCATCGGTGAACGAACGTGGCGGCGTAGCCCCCAGTTTGTCGACAACTAGCTCACGCCACGCCATCGGTGTGTCCACCGGCGGGGGCGCATTGGTCATTTCCGCGAACGCCAGTGTCCACGCGCGAGGAACAACATCAACCAGCCGGTAACCACCTCCGCCGGTGGCGAGCCAGCGGCCGTCACACACTTCGTGTGCAAGGCCGTGCAGCCGTTCATACATTGCCGCCATGTCATCCACCGTGACCGCCAGATGCGCCAGCGGATCGAGCGCGTGGGTATCACAGCCGAGCTGGGTAACCAGGATGTCGGCGCCGGACGCACGCACGATCGGGTCGATGACTGCGTCGAATACTTCCAGCCACAGCTTCCCTGAGGTTCCGGGCAGGAGCGGAGCGTTGACCGCGCTGGCCGGTGCCTGCGCACCACCGATGTCAGTAACCGCACCGGTCCCGGGAAAGAGGAACTTGCCTGACTCGTGCAGCGAGATAGTCAACACCCGCGGATCGTCCCAGAACATGCGTTCAACCCCGTCACCGTGGTGCACATCTACATCGACGTAGCAGATGCGCTCGGCGCCGTGGTCAAGAAGCCAGTCGATGGCGACCGCCGGATCGTTGTAAACGCAGAAACCAGCCGCATGGCCAGGCATGGCGTGGTGAAGACCACCTGCGGGGTTGAATGCGTGGACCGCACTACCCGCCCAGACCTGGCGCGCAGCTTCCACCGTCGCTGCGCACACACGGGAAGCGGCGTCGTGCATGCCCCGGAATGCTGGCGTGTCACCCGGGCCAAGACCAAACATGGCACCGCCACCGCGGTCCGGTTCCTTGGACAGCGCGCGGACCATCGCGATGTACTCCTCGCGATGAACGCGGCGCAGACGATCCCCATCGAACTCCTCAGGCCGCACTTCATAAGACGATCCACTACCCGGGCCAACTCCAACGAGACCGCAGCTGCGAATCAGTGCAGCGGTAAGTTCAACGCGAACCGGCGCGAGCGGATGGTTTGGCCCAAAGTCGTACGCCAGCATGTCATCGTCCCAGACGAATGCCACCTGATGAGCAGCATGTGCTGACGTCGCCGTCATTGTGAACCAAGCTCTCGCCCGCGCGCATGCGCTGCGCTGACCGCCGCGGCAACCAGCTCCCGCAGGTTGCCGCGTTCAAAGACTTCAATGGCGGCTGCCGTGGTGCCACCGGGCGAAGTCACCTGTTCGCGCAGCGCCGCCGCGTCACCACCACCGGTGAGCATCTTGGCGCTCCCGTACAGCATCTGGGACACCAACTGCGTGGCCACTTCGGCCGACAGCCCTTCGGCGACCGCCGCGTCGGTCAAAGCCTCAGCGAACAGGAACAGATACGCCGGTCCCGAGCCTGAGATCGCCGTGACGGCATCTAGCCGATCTTCGGCAACTTCGACGATCGCGCCGACCGAACCGAAGATCTGCGTCGCCACGGACAGATCGCCATCGGTCGCATGCGTACCTCGTGCCAGGGCCGTCATCCCGGCGTCGACCATCACCGGAGTGTTCGGCATCGCACGAACAATCCGGACATTGCCGAGCGTGGCTTCGAGCGCCGTCGTGCGAATGCCCGCTGCCACCGAGATGATCGTGTGGTCGCCGGTGAACACGGGCCGGCATTGGGATACATCACCGAGCATCGTCTGCGGCTTGAGCGCAAGGATTACCACGGCGGATGATGCGACGGCTGCCGGATTCTGCATCGTCACGTTCACGTCATACCGGTCACGAAGTTCGCGCGCCCGATCTTCCCGCCTGACCGTGGCGATAATGTCGGCCGGCGAATAGAGGCCCACCCGAATCACACCGGCGATGATCGCTTCTCCCAGGCGACCTGCGCCGATAACCGCCAGTTTTCGGGTTGTCATTCATCGTCCTCATCGCGTGAGCGCAAACCTACGGGATTCGGCGGCAGTCCGGCGCGCTCGCGCCAACGCTGCTCGGCTGCCAGGTAGCCCACAAATCCTGTTCGTAGCACCTGATTGAATGTTTCGTCGGCCATCGTCAGTAGCGCACCCAGCAACGACTCGAAGGTGGCCGTGTCGAGGGCGCGGCGCGGTAGCTGGCCAACCAGCACAATGTCACCTGCGTCATCGAGCGCGAAATGCACGGGGCGTGGCCGCTGATTCTTCTGGAGGAGCAGGCGATACACCTGGGCGTGACCTTCATCGGGCACCCCCGTGAACAGCGACGTCACGTTGAGTGAACGCTCATCCAGTTCGATCATCACCGGAATCGTTCGCTTGTAGTCACCGGACAGCACCGTCATCCACTGATGCTCACCGACCTGCTCTACCTGCAACTGCGCAGATGCGAGTGACGTGACGATCAGCTCGGCGTGCTCCTGGTCGCGGTCATCTGACGCCTTCCGGTCAGTGGTGTTGTCGTCGGGCATCCGGGCCAACCCGCCCTTCAGATAGCTGGCATGGCATGCCAGTGTCACACAGCGACGTCAAGATCGGAACTGAACTCGTGCAGCACCTCACCGTAGGCGCTGATCAACCGGTCGACCGTGCCGTTCCAGGACAGCCGACGCGCATGCTCAAGGCCTGACTGGGATATCCGTCGACGTAGCGTTGCGTCCTGCAACAGCCCCACCACTGCGGCGGCGTAGTCAGTCGGATCGTGCCCTTCGACGAGCATGCCACCCGACGCGACGACCGACTCGAGACCGGGAACTCGCGCCGCCACAACCGGTGTGCCGCACGCCTGAGCTTCGAGAGCGACGAGCCCGAACGTCTCACTGCGTGAGGGCACGAGTACGACGTCGGCGTTGCGGTAGCGATCTGCCAGGAGCTGCTGCGGTAACGGCGGCTCGACGGTCACCGCATGCCCCACACCCAACTCGCGCGCCAATGCCAGCAGACCGTCGGGCCCCATCGAGGGATCGCTGCCCGATTGTCCACCGACGATCGTCAACGTCGCGGCCGGCATCGACCGGTGGACATGAGCAAGCGCTCGCACCGCGACATCGGGCCCTTTCAGTGCCTGAAGACGGCCTACGAACAGCAGTGACGGTCCGCCGGGCGACAGACCTGCTTCGGACGCCTGTGGCCGAAACGTGTCAAGGTCAACACCAGGACGAACCACCGTCAACTGTTCACCCGAAAGTTTGTACGACCGGTACAGCAACCTGGCTTCGCCGCACGTCAAAACCAGCACCCGATTAGCATCGGCAGCGATGCGTTCCTCGGCGATGAGCCGAAGCGGCGGCTCTGGCCGATCGCCTGGCGCCAGCGTTGCGTTCTTCAATACACCAAGCGTGTGGTAGGTGTGCACATAGGGGATCGCCCATCGGTGCGCAAGTCGGCGCGCGACCCATCCCGACAGCCAATAGTGCGAGTGCAGAATGTCGTGTGTGCCGGCGGTCGGGTGTCGTTCCATAGCTAACACGAATGCGCACAGCAGATTGGCCAGGTCCGTCTTATCAATCGGCCTCGGCGGGCCGACATCGACATGGTGCACCGCCACGTTGTTGGACAACTCGACCGTCGACAGCTGGTCGGCGGCGGTCCGACGCGTGAACACATCGACATGGACGCCACGTTGCCCAAGCCGCTGCGCCACTTCACGCACGTACACGTTCAACCCGCCACCGTCACCTTGGCCCGGCTGGTCGAGCGGAGACGTGTGCACGCTCACCAATCCGACCCGCGATACCGGGCTGGTCGTTGCGTTGTCGCGAGTTGGCACCATCATGCGCGCGCGAACACGATGCGTTCAAGGGGTCGGTCAACCGCCCCGAATTGGTATTTGTACGGCTCGTCTCCCCGAAGCAGGTCGAATACCGCCAGCTGGTCCATGCAGGCCTGTTCGATCAACATCCAGATGATGACCATGCCGGGCGCGAACGACGCGAGCTCGACATCGAACGCCGAGTTGTACAACCCCCACTGGCCCTCCCCAACGAGGGAGACGGTCATCGCCGCGGGCAGCCCGTCTGCTTCGAGGCGGTGCAGACGAAATATCCGGTCGCCGGCAAACTCACCCGCAAGCGCAGAAAACCATTCGCGCATGTCGTCGCGCTGAAAGAAGCTCGCCTTGTTCGGAACGCTCGTGACGGCTTGTTCGAAGAACAGGTCGAGCGAGTCACCGATGTCGTCGGGAGCAACCTCGATCAGTTCCAGCGGCCCGACCTCGCGGGCGAGCTTGCGTGCCTTACGCGCGAATTCGCCACGCACACGACCTGGCAGAGAATTGCGGTACGCGTCGAAACCTTGGTGAATATCCAGAGCCGGGCATACGTGCTCGATCTCTTCGTGGGTGGTTTGCAAACCGTGTTCTTCGGCGGCGCGGCGGAACGCGTCGCCCCAGCCAGATGCGGACATCAGGCCACCAGCGATGAACTCGTCCCAGTCGACATCTTCCGCCAAATTGCGGATGTACGCCGTGGCAACGTCGGCACGGTCTTCGACACGACTGATCGGTCCGAGGTAGTCCGTCACTTCGGTGCCACCCATGAACCGCCGCAGTTCGACCGGACCGGTCGGACTGCCGGATCGGTCATTGGCGTCGGGAACCACACCGATGATGCGACCATTCGAATGCACGGTGTGGATGCGGATCGGATAACGCTGGCCCAGCGTCTCGTGCCACAGCCGCAGGTACCGGGGACTATGAAACACCGTCGCGTGCGGATCTTCGTCAAGCAGCAGTTGCCACTCGGTTACGGCCCCACCTGTCGGGACCGTGTCATGTGTTCGCAGTTCGATCAACGTCGCCTCAATCGCGTGTCTACGGTCGCGGAAGCATGTCTAGTCGCGACACTCTTGACGCTTCAACCATACGAGCGTACTGAGCATTCCATCCGCCGGATGCCCGCAACCGATCATTGACGTACCCGCAGGCGCCCGCGGCTCCTCTAGT
>JBBDVU010000084.1:0-2705 GCA_040903225.1 Nitriliruptoraceae bacterium
TCAAGACCCAGCGTGGTGTCGTGCACTCCTGCCGCCACGTGGCTGCCTTCCGTTCCTAGTGGATGGTGTTGCCAACATCCCAGTCGTGATGTCGTGGTGCAAACTTGCTGCAGCGTCTAGTGGCTTGCTGCCACCGCGTCTGCTGCTTCGTCGTCGTCATCACCATCGGCCAAGGGTTCGTGAATCCAGGCGAATATTCCCGCGAAGAACCAGATCGCGCCGATGACGAACACGACCGGCATGACAAACTTGATGCCGTATGCCAACGGGAAGATGCCCAGGCAGGCGATGAATGGCCACAACGACGGATCGGGCATGTGGATGTGCTCGTCCTTGTCTGCCTGCTCGACATCGTCCGCGCCACCGGCCGGTACAGCCACCGAATGGCCGTTCTCGTCTTCCGCGTACTTGCGGTGCCAGAACTCGTCGCGATGGGTGACCGTGGGAATCTTGTCAAAGTTGTGATGCGGTGGCGGCGACGAGGTGATCCATTCGACCGTACGCGCATCCCACGGGTCGTCACCAGAGGCGACACCACTCTTGATCGACTTGAGCAAGTTGATCAGGAAGATCGTTGCCGAAATGGTCAGGACCGCGACACCCAGGGTGCTCAACAGGTTGTACATCTCGACGCTGCCCCCGAGTTCTGCCGGCAGAACCGCCGTACGCCGTGGCTGGCCCAGCAGCCCCGACATGTGCATCGGACCGAAGGTGAGATTGAAGCCAATCAGCCAGGTCCAGAAGTGGAGCTTGCCCAGCTTCTCGTTCATGAGCTTGCCGGTCACCTTCGGGAACCAGTAGTAGACGCCGGCGATGAGCCCAAACAGCGCACCGCCGAACAACACGTAGTGGAAATGGGCCACGACGTAGTAGGTGTCGTGTTGCTGTGCGTCGTGCGGCACGATCGCATGGGTCACGCCAGATAATCCGCCGATGGTGAACATCGAGATGAACCCGATGCTGAACAGCATCGCCGTGTTCAAGCGCAGTTTGCCGCCCCACATCGTGAACACCCAGTTGAAGATCTTGATCCCGGTCGGTACCGCGATGAACATCGTTGCCAGCGCGAACGCTGACCGAGCAACTGGACCGAGCGACGTGGTGAACATGTGGTGCGCCCAGACACCAAAACCGATGAACGCAATCGCCGCGCCAGCAAACACGACCGCCGCATACCCGAACAACGGCTTGCGTGAACCGACCGGCAGGATCTCTGACACGATCCCCATCGCCGGCAGGATCATTATGTAGACCTCGGGATGCCCGAACAGCCAGAACAGGTGTTGGTACAGGATCGGGTCACCGCCGGTGGCGGCTTGGAAGAACTGCGCGCCGAACAACGTGTCGAATTGCAGCATGAACAGCGCGCCCGCGATTATTGGCATCGCAAACAGCAGCAGGAAGTTCGTCACCAGCGACATCCAGATGAACACGGGCATCCGCATGAACGTCATGCCCGGCGCCCGCATGTTGAGGATGGTCACGATGAAGTTGACGGCCGATGCCAGCGAACCAACGCCGAGAATCTGCAGACCGATCGCATAGAAGGCCATGTTGTGCGCGACATCGGTCGAAAGCGGCGCATAACCGACCCACGACCCAGCGGGCGCTCCTCCAAGGAACAACGACGAGTACAGGAAGATGCCGCCAAACAGGAACATCCAGTAGCTGAAGGCATTCAACCGGGGGAACGCAACGTCACGCGCGCCGATCAACAGCGGGATCATGTAGTTGAAAAACGCCGCCGACAGCGGCATCACCACGAGGAATACCATCGTGATGCCGTGCATCGTGAACACCTGGTTGTAGATCTCCTCGGAGATCACCGATGCTTCGGCCTGCGCCAACTGCAGTCGGATGAGCCACGATTCCAGCCCACCGAAGAAAAAGAAGACCAGGACGGTCCAGAAGTAGAGGATCCCGATGCGTTTGTGGTCGGTGGTCGCCAACCAGCTCACGATCCCGGTGTCGGACGACGGACGCCACGGCGTCTTGGTCTCCGTCATGTTCGACATGTTGTGTTCTCCTCAAGCCTGCTCGGAGGTAGCACGCGCCGCGCGACGTCGTGTTCCATTACCGCAGCGTCAGCAGGTACGCGACCAGCGCGTCGATCTCGTCTTCGGACAGATTCAGGTTGGGCATCCCGATGCCATTGATCTCGTAGGTCATGGCTTTCATCGAGCTGGGATCACGCAACCAGTCGCGCAGATTCTCTTCTGTCAGGTCGTGGATCGCGCCAGCGAACTCCTCGCGACTCAGCAGATGCGTGAGATCCGGCCCCTGACTGGGACCACGCGACCCGCCTTCCCAAACCTGATGACACGCCGCGCAGGCCTGACGATCGCCCAGATCACCGAAAAGTTCACGACCGCGGGACGCCAATGTGCCTTCTTCTGGAGCTTCAGCCGGGGTGGTCTGTTCAGCGACCCACGCATCGAAATCCGCAGCATTCTTCGCCTCAACGCGGATACGCATGTTGGCGTGCGACAGGCCGCAGTATTCGGCACACATGCCCAGGTAGCGGCCAGGTTCGTCGGCCTGAATGTTCAGGTTGGTGATCCTGCCTGGCTCCAAGTCCTGCTTACCAGCCAGCCGCGGCACCCAGAACGAGTGGATGACCGCCTGGTCTGCCTGACGTGACGGGTCACCTGACGTCATGTGCAGTCGCACCGGCATATCGGCCGGAATGACCAGCTCGTTGGCCG
>JBBDVU010000085.1:0-2680 GCA_040903225.1 Nitriliruptoraceae bacterium
GGATACTTGCCCATGTACATGGCGTTCGCTTTGAGCGCCGGGGCGATGAAGTCGGCGGCAAACTCTTCGCTGGCGTCAACCACCACCGATTCGACCGCACCGCAGTCGAGTCCCCGCTGACGAATCTCTTCAAGGTCCTCCCGGGCAACTGCGCCACCTCCGCCGAGATCGGCGCCACGGCCCTGTCCCACATCGACAGCACAGGCGACGACCTCAACGTCCTTGTGTTCCTGCAGCCAGCGGATCGCGACCGAGGTGTCGAGTCCCCCGGAGTAGGCAAGGACGATTCTGGGCTTGCTCATTGCGGATTCCTTTTGATGATTGGCGATGCTGGCGATATGGGCCTGTCGCTCACTGTGCTGTTGGTCGGTTCAGCGATCGATGTCAGGCAGCAGTCCGGTCCGTCGGCCGATGTCGGCAGCGATGTGCCGGCCCTGCAGACCTTCGCGGGCAACGACGAGCACGGTGTCGTCGCCAGCGACGGTGGCAATGACTTCCGGCAGTTGTGCCAAGTCGATGGCAGAAGCAACTGGATGTGCGCATGCCGGCGGCGTGCGCAGCACCGCCAGGTTGCCGCTGGCGGTGATCGACGTGACAAATTGCTGCAGCGTCTCGTCAAGCCGATCATGCGAACCGGCGTCCGCCGGCACGCCGAGCTGATAGACGGCCGTCCCATCCGCGCTACGGGCCTTGATCGCACCGACGTCAGCAAGATCGCGGCTGACCGTGGCTTCGTGCACATCAATGCCCGCATCACGAAGCGCGGCGACCACTTCGGCTTGCGATCGCAGCGCCTGCTGCGCGATCAGCTGTCGCAGCAGTTGCTGGCGCCGACGCTTGTCACGCATGTTCTTTACCTGCCCCGCCGACCAGTAGCGCAAGCAACGCCTTCTGTGCATGCAGCCGATTTTCGGCTTGATCGAACACGCGCGACGCATCACCGTCGATCACGTCACCGGTGACCTCTTCGCCGCGATGCGCCGGCAGACAGTGGAGAAAGATGGCGTCGGGGGCAGCGTGTGACATCAGCTGCGCGGTGACCTGGTACGGCACGAACGTCGCTGACCGTTGCTCAGCTTCGGACTCCTGACCCATGGACGCCCATACGTCGGCGTACACCGCATGGGAGTTGTCGACCGCAGCAACTGGGTCGGTGGTCACGGTGATCTCGGCGCCGGAGGTCGATGCGATCTGACGGGCGCGTCCGACTATTGACATGTCGGGTCCGTATCCAGCTGGATGAGCTACACGGATCGACAGGCCGACTTTGGCGCCGGCAAGCAGCAGCGAATGAGCAACGTTGTTGCCATCGCCCACATAGGTGAGTGTGCGACCGTCGAATCCGCCGAATACCTGCCGGAACACCTGCAGGTCTGCCATGGCCTGGCACGGATGTTCTCTATCGGTCAAGGCATTGACGACGGGAACATCGGCGGCCAGCGCCAACTCGTCCAGTCGATCTTGCCCGAAGGTGCGGACCACAATGGCGTGTACGTATCTGGACAACACCGCGCCGGTGTCGGCGATGGTTTCGCCACGCCCGAGTTGGAGCTCGGCGGCAGAAAGCGACAACGGGTGCCCGCCAAGCTCGGCGACGGCAACTTGGAACGACACTCGCGTGCGGGTCGACGGCTTTTCGAATACCAGTGCAACAGTGCGCCCGGCAAGCTCGCCACGGGCGACCGGTTCGCCGCTAGCGACCTGGCGGTCACGTTCGCGCTTGAACTGGTCTGCCAGATCGAGCAGTTGGACAATCTGGTCGGTCGCAAGATCGTCGACGGACAGGAAATCGCCAGGAAACGTCGACATCGTCACTCCTGTTCCTGGAAACGGCCGGCGATGTCGCCAAGCGCAGCGTCGACCACCTCGAGTGCGTGAGCGATTTCGGTTTCGGAGACCGTCAGAGGCGGCGCAATGCGCAACACGTTGGTAGCGACCGCGTTGGTGATCAGCCGCCGGTTCGAACAGGCTTGCTCGAGCGCTGCTGCGTGCGGTCCCGCTACCTCTAGGCCGACCAGCAGGCCTTGTCCGCGCACGCCAACGGCCACATCATGTTGGTCCACGAGCGCGAGCAAACCCGTCTGCAACTGCTCGGAGCGCTCGCGTGCGGTGGGAAGCAGGTCTTCTGCTTCGATCGTGGCGATCACGGCGCGGGCAGCCGCGCAGGTAACCGGGTTGCCTCCGAACGTGGTGGCGTGGTCGCCGGGACGCAGCACATCTGCGGCCCCACCACGAGCGACGCAGGCACCAATCGGTAGACCATTGCCGAGCGCTTTAGCGAGCGTGATGACATCGGGCACCACCGCCGTCTGCTGGAACGCGAACCAATTGCCGGTGCGACCCATTCCAGTCTGGACTTCGTCGATCATCAGGAGCGCATTGTGCTCGTCACAAGCGTTCCTAGCGGCCACCAGCACCTCATCGGGTACACGCCGAACACCGCCTTCTCCCTGGATGACTTCAACCAGTACCGCGCAGGTCTCGTCGGTGACCGCCTCAGCGACTGCCACGGGGTCGTCGTGTGGCACCATGTCGACAAACCCAGCCAACGGCGCAAATGGAGCGTGTTTGGCAGGCTGGCCAGTTGCCTCAAGTGTTGCCATGGTCCGTCCATGGAAACCACCTTCCAGTGTGACGAGCCGGTACTTGTCGTCGGATTGCTGTTTGCCGTGACGGCGCG
>JBBDVU010000086.1:0-16263 GCA_040903225.1 Nitriliruptoraceae bacterium
GTACGCGAACGTTGTTTCGTCGGGTGCCACCAAACCAGCGCGGGCGCCGCCTTCGATCGACATGTTGCAGACCGTCATGCGCCCTTCCATGGAGAGCGACTCGATCGCTTCACCCCGATATTCGATGACGTGACCGGTGGCGCCATCGACTCCGATGACCTGCAGGACATGAAGAATGAGATCCTTGGCCACGGTACCCTTCGGGAGCGCCCCAGAAACGTCGATCGCCAGAGTCTTGGGTTTGCGCTGCGGCAAGGTCTGCGTCGCCAGAACGTGCTCAACTTCGGACGTGCCGATTCCGTACGCTAGCGAACCGAATGCGCCGTGAGTAGCAGTATGCGAATCACCACAGGCGATCACCACGCCGGGTTGGGTCAGACCCAGCTCAGGGCTGATTATGTGAACTATCCCTTGATTCCGGCTGCCCATTTCAAACAGGCGAATCCCAAACTCTTCACAATTCCGCCGCAGCGCTTCCATCTGCGCAACAGACAGTTCGTCCGCGATGGGTAGCTCCCCGGATACCTGCCGCGGGTCGGTCGGCACATTGTGATCCATCGTCGCCAACGTGAGCTCGGGGCGGCGAACCTGCCTGCCGGCATGCCGAAGCCCGTCGAATGCCTGCGGTGACGTGACTTCATGCACAAGGTGCAGGTCGACGTACAACAGGTCGGGTTCGCCTTCGGCAGACCGGACCACGTGCCGGTCCCAGATCTTGTCGACGATCGTCTTTGCGGTCATGCGATTCCTCTCTGGCATCGGGTCCGACGCAAGGCCGTCACGGTCGGAACTCGGATGAACGGTGCACCAGCCGTTGCGACCGGTTGAGCGCGTCGACGTAGGCGCGGGCACTGGCTTCTACGATGTCGGTTGACACGCCGCGACCGGTGTACTGGCCACCGTCGTCAATCTCGATGGTCACGGTGACTTCACCGAGCGCATCGATGCCGCCGGTCACCGCTGCAACATGAAACGACACGAGCGTGACGTCGTCGCGCTTGACGGCTTGACGAATCGCTGAGCATGCAGCTTCAACCATCCCGTCACCCGTCGCCTCCGCTGAGATGATTTCGCCATTCGAGACACCGAGTTGGGCTGCAACGGCTTCGTCGGCGACACGAACTTCGACCGACGCCGTCGGCTGCACCGTCGTGCCTCCACGCACCGTCAGCGAGACAAGCTCGTAGTCGTCGTCGGTCCGCACGTGGGTTTCTGACAGCACAATTGCCTGCACGTCTTCTGAACTGACGAGACCTTTGCGATCAGCAAGCGCCTTGAAACGGGAAAACGCTGCCTGCTTCTCCTCGCCGGTGACTTCAAACCCAAGATCCTCGACCGCTTTGAAGAACGCGTGGCGGCCAGAATGCTTGCCCAGAACGATCTGTGAGCCAGCAACACCTACATCCTCGGTCCGCATGATTTCATACGTGAGACGTTCGGCCAACACCCCGTGCTGATGGATACCTGATTCATGCGCAAACGCGTTTTCTCCGACCACGGCCTTGTTCTTCTGGACACTGTAACCCGTCAGGCTTGAAACCAACCGTGAGGTGCGAGCGAGTTCGGGTGTGTGCAACCCATGATTAACGCCGAGTAGGTCCGCCCGTGTCCGGATCGCCATGACGACTTCTTCGAGCGAGCAGTTGCCAGCACGTTCGCCAATGCCATTGACCGCGACCTCGACCTGGCGTGCGCCATGACGTACTGCCTCAATCGAGTTGGCGACCGCAAGTCCCAGGTCGTTGTGGCAGTGCACACTCACCGTGATATTGCGACGATCGATGTCGGGAATCCGCCGCCGCAACTCGGCGATCCAGCCCCCGAAATCGTGTGGCAACGCGTAGCCAACAGTGTCTGGAATATTGATGGTGGTCGCGCCAGCATCAATCGCAGCTGCACAGACTTCGACCAAGAACTCGAAGTCCGTCCGTGTTGCGTCTTGAGGCGAAAACTCGACGTCGTCGGTGAAACTGCGTGCATGTTCCACCGATCGAACGGTCATGTCCAGGATGTCTTTTTCGGAGACATGAAGCATGTGCTCCATGTGAATGGCCGATGTTGACACGAACGTGTGGATCCGGAATTTCTTGGCGGCCGCTAGTGCTTTGCCGGCCGCTTCGACATCGCCTTCTTCCGTTCTCGCAAGCGCAGCGATTACCGGCGGTTCTCGGTCGTCAACTTCACCTTCCGATCCACCGGGTCCAACGGCCCCACGTGGCGCGTTGCCAACAACTTCGGCGACGGCCTGCACCGCGGCAAAGTCGCCAGGTGATGCGGCCGCGAAGCCCGCCTCGATGACGTCTACCTGCAGACGTGCCAATTGCTCGGCGATCTCGACCTTCTCTCGAGCGTCGAGAGAAATACCTGGCGCCTGCTCGCCATCACGCAATGTCGTATCGAAAATAGTGACATCGCTGGTTAGTTCTTCGCTTACACGACTGATGTCAACCGGTGTACTCATGATGATGCTCCTAGGTCTAGGCGTTACGTAACGCCAATCTGCTCTTGGATGTCGTCCCCTAGTTGTCCACCGCGTCACCGTCGTATGGGGCTGGACGGCGCCGCGGCGTCAAAGGATGAGCAGCAGAGCAAGACCTAGGAGCAGGCCTTCGAGCGCGCGTAGCTGACCGCGACCGGCGTCCGCCGGGTCGAGAACGGGGCTGCTGACTGTGCGCATGGCATGTAGTGTTGCGGACAATTGGCCAGACGGCAAGTGGGCGGGACAAATTCGTGTGCCAGCGTGCAGGATCACCATGCTGAATCTGCCCCTGTCGCCCCCGCTCGATCCGATGCTTGCAAAGCTGGCGCGCGAGCTGCCAGACGGCAGGTTTTTATTCGAACCCAAGTGGGACGGCTTCCGCTGCATCGCCTTTCGCGACGGTGACGACATTCACCTGCAAAGCCGCAATGGCCGCAATCTGGCGCGCTACTTCCCGGAACTGACCCAGCCTGCAAGCCACACCAGCCTGCTGAACGTGTTGCCGGAACGCATCGTCATCGATGGCGAACTGGTCGTTCCGACGGCCACTGGCCTCGATTTTGACGCATTGTCGAATCGAATTCACCCGGCGGCATCGCGCATCGAACGGCTGGCGGCAGACACGCCAGCGCAGTTCATCGTGTTCGATTTGTTGGCGATCGATAATGAATCCTTGATCAACGAGCCGTTTGACCGTCGCCGCGAGCGACTTGCGAGCACCGGTGCTACGTGGCCTGCGCCGCTGCATGTCACACCAGCGACGCTTGATGCGGGTCAGGCCACCGACTGGTTTCACCGGTTCGAAGGTGCCGGTCTCGACGGTGTCATCGCCAAACCACTGGACGAGCCGTATCAGCCGGGTAAACGTGCACTCGTCAAAGTCAAGCAGGAGCGCACCGCCGACGTTGTCGTCGCGGGATTTCGATGGCACAAAGATGGCCAAGGGGTCGGGTCACTAATGCTGGGCTTGTGGGATGGCCCCGTGCTTGTTCATGTGGGCGTGGCTTCGGCGTTTTCCAAGACGCGCAGACACGATCTCGTCGACGAGCTCGCTCACTATCGGCTCAGCAGCGACGCGCAACACCCGTGGGGTGCTGGCGATGAGACGCCGCGTGGCGCCAACCGCTGGAATGCTTCGCGCGACACCTCGTGGAATGCGCTGGAACCGGAACTGGTTGCTGAAGTCGCCTATGAACAGCTCACCGGGAATCGCTTCCGACATTCCGCGCGGTTCAGGCGCTGGCGACCGGATCGTGATGCACACTCGTGCGCATTCGCGCAGCTGTACGTTCCGCCACCCGCAGAGATCAACGAACTGTTCACGGCTAACCGTCCCAACTGAAGGCACCCCATTGTCATACCTGATCGGAGCCATTCCCCCTCCTCCGTTCCGAGGACTGTCGATCGGTCCACTCGACATACGCATGTACGGGATCTTGATCGCCTTTGGCGCGTTTCTCGCACTGCGGCTGACGGTCCAGCGCTACGAGCGCTTCGGAGGAGACGGCGACGTCGCCGAAAAGGCCGGGTTATTGGCGCTCCTGTTCGGATTTCTCGGCGCCCGTATCGGCTACGTGATCCCGAGGTTTCTCGGTCCCGGCGGGTTCATCGAACGGCCCGGCGACATCCTCGCGATATGGCAGGGCGGATTGGCATTCTTCGGCGGACTGACTGGCGGCGCCCTCGCCGTCATCATCTATGTGCGCATCAAGCGCGCCGATCTTCCCGCGATGCTGGATGCGTTCGCGCCGGCGTTACCGCTCGCCCAGGCCATCGGACGTTGGGGCAACTACTTCAACCAAGAACTGTTTGGCCGTCCCACCAATGTCGTCTGGGCACTGCGTGTGGACCCAGTGCCAGCTCGGACCGCGCAGCAGTTCCCTGGTGCGACAACCTTTCACCCAACGTTTCTGTACGAGTCACTGTGGAACGCCGTCCTGGTATTGGTGCTGCTGTGGGTCGATCGCGCAGGCATCCTGAAGCGACGCGGCTCGCTGTTGTTCATCTATCTGATCGGCTACGGCATCGGCCGAGCATGGATCGAAACATTGCGGGTGGACACGATCGAGCGCTATCTGGGCCTATCGCGCAACAATTGGATCGCGATAGCTGTCATCCTCATTGGCGTCGTGGGGCTGTCGTGGTGGGAGAAGCGTGTCGAACCCGACGAAATACCCGAGGCGACTGCGCCTGAGCAGCCAATCAGCCCGGCCGAAGCGCCAGTCGACGATCAGCGAGATGGCTCAACGAGTAACGGCGACTCGGATGCTTCGGACGATGCGGACTGACAACCGTCACTCGTTTCAACCATGATCAGGGCGTTTGGCCGCTCGTGACGGCGCCACACGTGTTGGCTCGTTCGGAAATTTGGGGAAGTGGGGCGGCAACGGCAGGTCCGGCAGCCCAGCTTCTGCATCCCGTGCCGCCATCGCTAACAGTCCGTCGGTCGTGCTTGTCACATCACGCAGGGTTGCGGCAGCATCTCCGTTGGATGCGACGAGGTCCGGCACCGTCTTCATCGTCGCGTCCGCAGGTTGAAAGCTGTCGAGGGCGTCCCATGCGATCGGCAACGACACGCGCGCATCCGGCGTTGCACGCACTGCATAGGCACATGCCATCGTTCGGTCCCACAGATTCTGGTTGTAGTCGATGAACACGCGACGGCCGCGCTGTTCTTTCCACCACGACGCCGTGACGTCGGCGGGCGACCGGCGCTCGGCTTCGCGCGCGACCGCCACCGCTGCAGCACGGACGTCGACGTAGGGTGACGGCACAATCCGCGCAATCACGTGAATGCCGGCCGATCCGGAGGTCTTGACCCAGCACGTCACCTCATGTTCTGCGAGGACCTCTCGAATGAGATGCGCCACGCGGCGCGTGGTCGTCCAGGCGACACCGGGCATCGGGTCGAGATCGATCCGCAGTTCGTCGGCGAGGTCGGCACGAAACCGCCCATCACTAGCTTCAGTGAGTTTGGTTGACCACGGATGCACCGTGATGGCACCCAGGTTGGCAGCCCACAATACGTCGGCGATTGAGGCCGGGCACAGTTCCTCGGCGGTGTTCCCGCTGCCAAAGGTGACCTCGGCCGTTCGCAGCCAGTCCGGCCGGTTTTTCGGGACACGTTTCTGCACGAAATGTTTGCCGTCAATACCGTCGGGGTAGCGTTCAAGGTTGCACGGCCGATCGAGGCAGTGCGGCATGAGCACAGGCGATATTGCGAGGTAGTAGTCGACGAGATCGCGCTTGGTCAGACCTGCCGCTGGGAAATATGGCTTATCGGGTGACGAGATGGCGATTCGATGGCTGTCAACGTCGAGTTCCAGCGGCGGTCCCACAATGACACTTACGCGTGCAGCAGGATCTTGGTCGGCTCTTCACACAGCGACCCGACATAGGTGATGAACCGGCCGGCTTCACCCCCGTCGCAGATGCGGTGGTCGAAGGCCAGCCGCAATGTGGCGACGCGGCGGGCCACAACTTCCCCGTCGACGACCCAGGGACGCAACCGAATCGCGCCGATACCCAGAATTCCCCCCTCCGGGTGGTTGATGATCGGATCGCCGTCGTCGTTGCCGAACGTTCCGTAGTTGTTGACAGTAAATGTTCCACCGGTCAGCTCACCCGGTTCGATCGAGCCGTCACGAGCACGCTGAGCAAGCCGGTTGAGTTCGACCGCCAACGCGATAACCGATTTGGCATCGGCGTCCTTGATGTTGGGCACGACCAACCCACGATCCGTGTCGACCGCAATTCCGAGATTGATCGCTTGGAGCAGGTGGATCTGCCCGCCGTTGTAATCGGCACGGTCAATCTCAACGTCGTCGCGACCGACCATCCGAGCGTTGAGCGTTGGGAACCGACGCAGACCAAGAATGGTCGCACGCAACAGCAATACGAATGGCGTGACTTTGACGTCATAGCCATCGGCCATCGCCTGAGCGGTCAACGTGTGACGCAGATCCCATATTCGTGTCAAATCGACTTCGCGCGTGCACGATGCTGCCGGGATCCGGCGCCGTGAAGTTTCCATCTTTTCCACGATGCGTCGGCGGATACCGCGGATCTCCTCCACGTCTCCTGGTTCACGACCGCGAAATCCCCGTACCGAGGATCCATTACCTGGCCGACTACCGACGTCTGTCAATTCGTTGGTACGAGGTTCTTTGCCGTGCTCGTGAGCGCGAGCGTGGTGCTCCACATCTTCACGCGTAATGATGGCGTCGACTCGCGCCGGTGCCACGTCGCGCAGGTCGATGCCCAACTCGCGCGCGAGCTTGCGCACCGGAGGCTTTGCCAACGGGCGAGGTCGCTGCGAACGGCTATCCGCTGACGTCTCACCGCCGGTACCTCCTGTATGCCGTCGAGACGGCATGTCGTGTTCGCCGTAGCCAACCAGTGTCCTGGGCTGCTCTTGTTCATCAGCCTCGGACCGGTGCGCATCAGCGGTCGATGATCCGGTGTCAACGCGGACGAGCACATTCCCGACGGCAAGGGTTTCGCCGACTCTGGCGAGACGTTCGACGACAACGCCGGCAAACGGTGAGGGGACGGTGACGACCGCTTTTGCGGTTTCAATATCAGCGATCGGCTGATTCAGGGTCACCACGTCACCTACCGACACATGCCATGCAACAACTTCGCCATCTTCAAGACCTTCGCCAAGATCTGGAAGGACAAAATCGCGAACTGCAGCGTTCAATTCACCCACGCGCCATCCTCACCCGGTCATCCCGATCGCAACTCATCCTGTACCGGTCATCTCCGCCTAATAGGTCAACACCTGTTGCACCGCATCCAGAATGCGGTCAACACCAGGAAGCCAAAAATTCTCCAAGCGCGCCGGCGGATACGGCGTGTCGAAGCCGGTGACACGCAAGACAGGCGCCTCCAATGCGTAGAACGCATGTTCTTGGATGAGGGCAGCGATCTCGGCACCCATGCCGAGCGTTCGTGACGCTTCATGCACCACAATCGCCCGCCCGGTCTGCTGGACGGAGCTAACGATCGTGTCGACATCGAGTGGTGACAGGCTACGCAGGTCCACAACTTGCAACGACCACCCGTGGTCATCGGCAACTGCGGCGGCGTCAAGAGCGGTCTTGACCATCGGTCCATAGGCGAAGACGGTGACCGTCGAGCCGTCGCGCCGAACGAGTGCCTGCCGGGCCGGGGCGGTCGAAACGGGCAATTCGACGTCAGCCTTGGTCCAATAGCGTCGCTTGGGTTCGAGAAAGATCACCGGATCATCGGCAACGATTGCTTCGCGCATCATCGAATAGGCATCGTCCGGGGTCGCTGGCACAAACACCTTGAGCCCGCTGGTGTGCGCCCAGTACGTCTCAGGCGACTCTGAATGATGTTCTATTGCGCCAATGCCACCGCCGAACGGTATGCGTATCGTCATTGGCAACCGCACCGTGCCACGTGAACGGTTGGCAAATTTGGCGACGTGACTAACGATCTGCTCGAACGCTGGGTAGGCAAATCCGTCGAATTGGATCTCCGGCACAGGTCGCCATCCAGCCATCGCCAACCCAACCGAAGCGCCAATGATGCCGGATTCAGCAAGAGGCGTGTCGATACAACGTTGCTCGCCGAACTTGGACAGCAATCCGTCGGTCACCCGGAAGACACCACCGAGTCGACCGACATCTTCGCCGAGCACCAGCACACGCGGATCGGCTTCCATCGCGTCCACCAACGCATGATTGATCGCTTGCGCCAACGTAACGGCCATCACACACCCCCACCGCCTGCCGCGAGTTCTCTCGCCAACTGTTCGCGCTGACCAGCGAAATGTCCGTTCGGGTCGACGTAAACGTGATCGAACAGTTCCGTCGGGTCGCCATGCGGCGCGTCGTAGACGGCATCCCGTACCTGTTGCGACCGTGCCGCAGCTTCGCCAGCGACGCTTGCCGCGAATTCGTCATCGATGACGCCCGAACGAGCCAAGAAGGCCTGAAAACGGTCGATCGGGTCGCGTGCAGCAGCAGCCGCGACCTCGTCTTCGCCGCGGTAACGATTGGCGTCATCAGAAGTCGTGTGCGACTCCATCCGATACGTCATCGCCTCGATAAGGGTAGGGCCGCCTCCCGAGCGCGCCCGCTCCACGGCTTCCGACATCACTGCGTACGTTGCGAGCACATCATTGCCGTCGCAACGCCGGCCCACAATCCCGTAGCCGACGGCCTTGTGAGCCAACGATGGCGCCGCCGTCTGCCGCTCCACCGGAACGGAGATCGCCCACTGATTGTTCTGCACAAAGAACACGACAGGAGCGTTGAACACCCCGGCAAAGGTCATTGCCTCGTGTGCATCGCCCTCGGAGGTTGCGCCGTCGCCGAAATAAGCCACAGTGACCACATCCTTGCCATCCATCGCGGTGCCCATCGCAAACCCGGTTGCGTGCAACACTTGCGTCGCGATAGGTATGGTCATCAGACCGAAACGTTCGGCATACGGATCGTGGTCAGCTAGCCACGTTCCTCGGTACATGTGCATCAGACCCGTCGGATCGATGCCTCGGGTGATGGCCGCACCAATCTCTCGATATGACGGGAAAATCCAATCACCATCTGCCAGCGCGAGAGCTGATCCAACCTGGGCAGCTTCCTGGCCACGGCACGAAGCGTAGACAGCAAGCTGGCCTTGGCGCTGAAGATTGATCGCCTCCTGGTCGACCTGGCGTGTGACGACCATGTGTCGCAACATCGAACGCAACAGTTGGGGATCCGAAACTGGCGCGAACTCAGGATGCTCGCGCAACACACCATCTGGTTGCAGCAATTGCACCGGTTCGCCGGGCGGGAGGAGTTCCGAGGGATCCCGTACTGGTCTGTGCATGGTGAGCGCTCCCAAGTCCGCAGGTCGTCGGGGTATCCGACGTCGCCTGGCTACCCGTCGCGGTCGAGCTGGTTTGCGGGTTCTCCGCGTGGCCATCGGCTCAACCTACGATCCGTCCGGCGACACCACTTTATTACGGCGACGTCGCAATAACCACGCCCGGTCGCGCTTTCCGATAGACATGGCGAGCACACGACTTGGCAAACCTACCTGCAGCTTGCGGCGCACACGCTCATCGAGTTGGCGCCAACATGCGTGCAATCCTGCCTAGCGAGGAATCTGTCGGCCCTGCGCCCAGCCACTACTCCGCACGCCGTGGCTGCAGCAAGCGTTGCCGCAGCTCCGCGGGGACACCTGCGCCGACCGCGTGCACACCGCCGTCGACGTGCACGATCTCGCCGGTGACCGCAGGGGTCCAATCTGACAGCAGCAGGCACACCATGCGAGCAACTGGCGTAGGATCGGTGGCATCCCACCCGAGCGGTGCGCGCTCTTGCCAGATCGGCTCAAAGCCCTCAAATCCATCGATCGACCGCGCCGCCATCGTATTGAGCGGCCCGGCGGCAACAAGGTTGACGCGGATACCGCGCGGCCCGAGGTCGCGCGCGAGATAACGATTGGCTGATTCCAACCCAGCTTTGGCAACCCCCATCCAGTCGTACACCGGCCAGGCGATCTGCGCGTCGAAATCCAGTCCAACGACTGCCGGGTTCGTTCCCTCGCCCAGCAGATCCGCGAACCGGCTGCCAAGCGCAACGTACGAGTAGGTCGAGACCTGCAATGCGGTTGACACGTCGTCCCAGGTCGCTGAGAGGAAATTGCCACCCAAGCACGATTCCGGAGCGAACCCGATGGCATGGAGCACGCCATCGACGTGGCCCCATCGTGATTGTAGGTCCGTGGCGACGGCATCGAGATGCTCGGGATTCGTAACGTCGAGTTCGAGCACATCAGGGGATGTCGACAGGCGCGCAGCCGAACGTTCCGTCAAGCGCTTGGCCCTGCCAAAGCCCGTCAACACCAGTTCAGCGCCCTGTTCTTCGGCCAGCTTGGCGACATGGAACGCGATCGAACGGGGATCTAGGACACCCGTAATCAATAGCTTTTTCCCTTCCAACAGCATTTCGCGCTCCTCATCTGGCCGGCAAGACCGTATCGGGGTTCAAATCATTCGTCGCTGGTGACACCATCAACCGCGGCACGCACACCGACGACGACGGCCAAGGCCACACCAGCATCATGCGACAACGAGCAGGCAAGACCGCTCGGACGCCCATGCAGCCACAATTGTGGTGCACCGTCAGGAAGCGTTCGCACCTCGACCGCGTGGAACGGCAGACGCAGGTTCCCCACAGCTTTTCTCGTCGCTTCTTTGGCCGCGAACCGTGCCGCCAGGCGCGCACGTTCGACGGCCGAGCCCTCAGCGACATCGCCTCGCCTGCAGTCAGCAATCTCGAGCGGGGTGAACACCCTGGCGAGCAAACCATCGCGTCGGTCGAGCGCCGCAGACAATCGGGCGATGTCCACGACATCACACCCGGTCGTCATGATTGGGCGGTTCACGTCGAACTCTGAGGCCGTCATGTTCCGGCTTCTCCACCGTGGAACGGCGAGTAATCGGCCGCCATTTCGGCACCAGCCAACTCCGCGAGTACGCCTTGCAGCCGATCGTTGAACTCGCGACGGCTGCGTGGTGATGCGTCCGGAGCTGGCAACGGTGGCCCGAAACGAACGGTGACACGACCACCTAGCAGCCGCGGTCGCGTTCCGATCGGCCACACGTCACAGATGCCCGCAACGCAGGCTGGGATTACGGTGACTTGGTGCAGTGACGCCAAGCGAGCGGTACCGCTTCGCAGACGGTGGACTCTGCCATCGCGGCTGCGGGAACCTTCCGGGTAGACGGCGATGCACGAGTCCTGCGTCAATAGCTCGCCGAGTACATCAAGCGCCGAAGAATCCGCCTCACCACGTCGGAGGGGAACCATGCCCAATCGGGGTAGAAGCGGGCCGAATATCGGCCAGTTGGTGAGCTTGAGATCGCCGAGGAAATGGACTGGACGGTCGAGGGCCGCACCCAGCGCGATCGAGTCCGCATGGGATTGATGCGTCGACGCAATGATCACGGCACCGGTCTCGGGGACATGATCGACCCCTTCGACGCGTAGCCTGAGCCACAACTTGAGGATCGGCCGGAGCACGACCCGGACTACTGAGCGCGCCCCGGGCACCATCGGCGTGAACGGCGGTGCCGTACCCGCGACTGGACGCGTCGATCTCACCGTGCGCCCTGTCAACAGCCCGTCGCGGTCAAGGGTCACGCCGGAACGAACACGAGCGCAGAATTCTGCCCACCAAATCCCATCGACGTTGACAGGACCGCCGTCACCGACGTCTCCCGTGGCGCCCCAGCAACGACATCGAGCGCGATATCGGGATCTTGTGTCACCAGATTGGCTGTCGGCGGCACCTTCTGCTCAGACAACGCCCGGATCGCAAACGCCGCCTCGACCGCCCCGGCAGCACCCAGCAGATGGCCAGTGACACCCTTGGTCGACGTGACGACGATGTTGTCGGTGTGGTCGCCGAACACGGCACGCATCGCACGGGATTCGGCGGCATCGTTGAGCGGCGTGGAGGTGCCATGCGCGTTGAGATGGTTGATGTCTTCGTACGCAAGGCCGGCGTCTTCGACAGCGCGGCGGATCGCCAGGATCGCACCACCACCATCTTCCGGCGGTGCCGTCGCGTGGTATGCGTCCGCAGACGCACCAGCGCCAGCAAGGACTGCGAGCGGTGTCGCACCACGGGCAATCGCATGCGCTCGGGTTTCGAGGACGAGCACCCCAGCGCCTTCGCCGATAACGAAGCCGTCCCGATCGACGTCGAATGGACGGGACGCGCGCGCAGGATCGGGGTTCTTGGAGAGCGCACCCATCTGGGCAAATGCGCTGACCGCCAATCCCGTGATGCCAGCTTCGGCGCCACCAGCCAGCATCACATCGGCCGTGCCTGCCTTGAGCAGGTCGCGAGCGACGTGCATGGCCGAGGCTCCCGCAGCACATGCCGTGTTGATGGTCATATTGGGGCCGCGCGCTCCCGTCCGGATCGCCACCGTTCCGGCACCGGTGTTCGACAGCATCTTGGGCACGAACATCGGGCTGACCCGCCCCGGTCCCTTGTCGATGTAGCGCGGATACTCCTCTTGCCACGTTTCGGCCCCACCGATACCCGAGCCAAGCACCACGCCGGTTCGGTCAGGATCGACCCCGGACAGCGCAAACTCGTCACCGTCGACCAAGCCCGCGTGCGCTACAGCTTCGCGTGCCGCGATCAGTGCAAGGTGTGTGAACCGATCCAGGCGACGTGATGCGCCGCGCCCAATCTCGGTATCAGGATCAAACGCCGGAACACGACACGAGATCGTCACCGGGGTGCCAGATTCGACCAGAAAGTCGTCGATGGCGGCACCCGTCTGGCCGGACAGCACACCGTGCCATGACGCATCGAACCCGCGTCCCGCAGGCGAGATGACACCGATGCCGGTTACGACGATGTCCTGTTCACTCACTGGAATAGACCTTTTGCTGAGATCCGCTGGCTTGTCACTGCTTGGCGGCGACCTTGTCGATCGCGTCCTGCACCGTACGCACGTCCTCGAGTTCTTCGTCTTCGAGCTTGACTCCGGTGCGTTCCTCAAGCACGAGGGTCAGTTCCACGACGTCAAGCGAATCGAGGCCAAGCGCCTCGAACGTGGCTTCAGCCTTGATGTCGTCAGCTGGGACACCAAAGTCGTCGATGAGAACTTCGGTAAAGATGGCAAGTAACTCTTGGCTCACGTGTCTCTCCTAGTGTGCGGTGCAGCTGGATTTCCGGCTGCAGGTTGGTTCGTGCCTCGAACGTTAGATTGCGCTAGCGCACGATGGAAATGGTTTCAGCTAAATCGCGGCACCACCGTCAACGGGCACGACCGCGCCGGTGATTGACCCCGCTTCTTCCGATGCAAGAAATCTAACTGTTGCGGCGACCTCGTCTGCTGTGACCGGCCGGCCGATTGGCGCCATAGCGATGAGCGCATCGCGCGCTTGCTGCGGAAGCCCATCAGTCATCGCGGTGGCGACAAATCCAGGCGCGACCACATTCGCAGTAATGCCTTTGCGCCCAACCTCGCGTGCCAGAGACTTTGTAAATCCGATCAGTCCGGCTTTCGAAGCGGCGTATGCGGTTTGTCCCGCGTTGCCGCGCAACGCCACGACCGACGCCACGCTGATGATCCGACCGAATCGGCCCCGCAACATTGGCCTCAGCGCCGCCCGCGACAGCAGGTATGCGCCGCGGAGGTTGGTCTGCATGGTGGCATCGAACCGCTCACTATCCAGGCGTATGAGCAAATCGTCGTGGGCGACGCCAGCATTGTTGACGACAATGCTGAGCGTGCCGTGATCAGCAGCCGTCTGCACAGCTGCCTCGACGCTCGCTTCATCAGTGACATCGATGTGTAGCGCAGTCGCCGATGGGCAGGCGGACGCAACATTCTCAGCCGCGTTCTGGTTTCCGCCATAGCCGACCAGGACATGCGCTCCCGCATCAGCCAGAGCGCGACAAATTGCGGCGCCAATCCCGCCGGAGCCGCCGGTCACGATCGCCACGCTCATGCGCCACCGCCGTCCAGAGTCCACGTCAGCAGACACGCTCCCCAGGTCAGTCCAGCGCCGAACGCCGCCAGCAGAATCGTGTCTCCCGAGTGCAGCCTGCCAACGGCCCGAGCGTCAGCCAAGGCCAGCGGCACCGAAGCTGCCGACGTGTTGCCGTGCTGATCAACGGTGACATGCACCTGACTGTCCTCGATCCCGAGCCGCTTGGCGACGGCGTCGAGAATGCGGAGATTTGCTTGATGGCCAACAAACAGGTCAACATCAGCGATCGATTTGCCAGCTTCGGCCAAAACCTCGTTCGAGGCCTGTGCCATGCGAACAACCGCATTGCGATAGACGTCGCCGCCGCGCATCGACAGGAACCGATCCTCCGTGACGGCAACGTCGCGGTCGACCGGCATGCGGGTGCCGCCCGCCTTGGTCCATAACATCGACGGATCACGCCCATCGACACCTAGCGCAAACGGGCCGAGGTCAGCAGTTTCATCACGTTCGAGGACCACGGCGCCGGCGCCATCACCGAACAACACGCGTGTCGAGCGGTCGTCGGGATCGGTGATTCGAGTCAGCGTTTCGGCGCCGATCACGAGTACCGGGCCGGTACCGGACATTGCCAGGCTCGAACCAACCTGAAGCCCGTAAATGAATCCGCTGCAGGCAGCGTTGACGTCGAACGCGCCTACCTCGGTTCCCAGATTGGCTGCCACAATCGGCGCTGTCCCGGGAATAGGATGGTCTGGAGTCGTCGTCGCAACGACAATGGTTCGGACGTCGTCGATCGCCATCCCGGCGTCGGCAAGTGCGGCTTTTCCGGCTTCGGTCGCCAGATCAGACGTTGCCTGATCGGCGGCAGCCATGTGGCGTTCGCGGATACCGGTTCGAGTCCGGATCCATTCGTCTGACGTGTCGAGGACTTGCGCCAAGTCGTCATTCGTCACAATCTGGGCGGGTAGATAGCAACCGAGGCCGCGGATTGCGACGGGAACGGACATCAGGACACCTCACCGGTGGCATGCGCAGCGGCCAATACCGCCGCGACAGTAGCGACATCTTCGGGATTCTCCACCCGATGCCGCCGCACGCCGGGCATCGAACGTTTTGCCATACCCACAAGCACGCCGCCGGGGCCAACTTCAATCACATCGGTAACACCGATGTCGATCATGCGATCCTGGACGAGCCGCCAGCGCACCGGTGCAAGCATGCCATCGACCAATGCCGATGCGACCTGGTGCCCTCGAGTTAGCACCTCGGCAGTCGTTCCCGTAATCAAGGGAGTACTCGGATCGTCGAATGCAAGCGCACCAACTGCCGTAGCGACAGAGGCTACGGCCGGCTCCATTGCCGGCGAATGGAATGCACCTTCGACGTCAAGCGGCAACACACGACCGCCGGCGTCGCGGACGCGGCCGCGCAACTCGTCGATGGCCGCCGGCGTGCCGGCGACGACGACTTGCCCGACAGCATTGTCGTTGGCAATGACCACGCCAGGAGCTTCCCTGACGATCGCGTCGACCTGATCAGGCTCAAGCTTGACTACGGCAGCCAACGTGCCAGGGTTCTGCGCACATGCCTGCCCCATTGCGCGGCCTCGCTCGTCAACCAGCGCCGCAGCATCCTCCATGTTGACTGAACCGGCAGCGACGGCGGCGGAATACTCGCCCAGGCTGTGTCCGGCGACAACATCGAACGAAACATCGGCCCGCGCCAGCGCGGTCAATGCAACCATCGAGGTAGCAAAGATGACGGGCTGTGCATCGGCCGTACGTCCGCCAGTTTCGGGCGAGCGCGCAAGCGCAACGACGTCGCGGCCGATGCGGGAACTGATGCGGTCGGCAATTTCGAATGCGTCGTCGCCGATCCACGGATCCAAACAGCCGGCACGATGCGACCCCTGGCCTGGGAACACGGCGGCAACTCGCACGAACAGACTCCATGCCGATGGTGTGGTGGACGTGCATGTGCATGTGCGCGGCCGGATGACAACCCGACGGGTTCGACCTGTCGTCCGAAACAAACAGTGATCGACGTCGCGCAGCAGGCGAACGCATTGTAGTGGACTTGACACGCACGTCAGGTTTCCACGGGCGTCAAGCCATCTAGTTCTCGTCAGAGTAGGGAGATCGAGCGCCCTTCGATCGCACCGATCTGATCAACGATGCGGTTGATGGTGTTCTTGGGTACCCGCTCGTCGAGTGACAAGGCCATGATCGCTTCGTTGGCGTTACCTGATCGTCCAACCTGCGCCGAAGCAATGTTGATCCCAGCCTCACCGAAAATAGT
>JBBDVU010000087.1:0-15807 GCA_040903225.1 Nitriliruptoraceae bacterium
CTTGATGTCAGCGATGAAGCCGCAGTGTTCGCGACCGTAGCTACCGTCGAACCGGCGCTGGTGATCAACACAGCCGCTATGACCAACGTCGATGGCTGTGAACACGAGCCCGTTGCCGCACACCGAGTGAACGCACTCGGCCCGTGGTGGCTGGCGCGCGCCTGCCGGCTCATCGATGCCACGTTGGTCACGATCTCCACCGATTACGTCTTCGGTAGCTCTGAGCCTGGCGCAGTCGCGAACCGGCGTGCTTGGAGCGAGTTTGACCTGCCCGATCCGATTAACGCCTACGGTCGGTCGAAGCTGGCAGGTGAAGAACTCGTGCGACGGACGTGGCACCGGCACCACATCGTGCGCACCGCATGGGTGTGCGGGGCCAACGGTCGCAACTTCGTTACCACAATGCTGGGTCTCGCCCAACGCCACCAGCAGATCAGCGTCGTCGACGACCAGTATGGCTCGCCGACGTACACCCGTGACCTTGCCGAAGCGGTCGGTGAACTTGCGAGCAGCGACCGCTATGGCACCTGGCATCGCACGAACACCGGAATGTGCAGCTGGCACGATTTCGCTGTCGAGATCTTCACGCAGACCGGCTGGCAGATCCCGGTGGAGCGCCAGTCGAGCGATCAGTTGGAGCGCGCTGCCGCGCGGCCGCAATGGTCGGTGCTCGACAACGCCCATGCCATTGCCAGTGGACTGATGCAGCTGCCACCGTGGCAGGATGGCCTGCGGCGGCTCCTCGACGAGCTCGAAATCTCCGCAGCCGAAACGGCGGGCTAGCGGGTGGCCGATCTGTCGCTGATCGTGGTCACGCACAACACTCGCGACGAGACCCGCGGCTGCCTCGAATCGTTGCCAGATGAGGCGTGCGAGGTGATCGTCGTTGACAGCGGCTCGTCAGACGGCACCGTGGCAATGCTGCGCGACGAATTCCCACAAGCACGCAGCATCGAACTCGACAATGTCGGTTTTGGTCGCAGCGTCAACGTTGCGATGCGGTTGGTTTCCAGCGACTACGTGGCCGTGTGCAATGCGGACGTGCGCTGGCGATCGGCCAGCCTCCACCAGCTCGCCGATGCGCTCGTTAGCGACAAAACGATCGGTCTGATTGGACCCCAAGTCTTGTTCCCCTCGGGTCGTCGACAAGCATCGGCGCGGGCACTCCCCACAGTTCCGACCGCGATCGGTCATGCGTTGCTGCGGCGTATCGCGCCGCGGAACCGGTGGACTCGCCGCTACCACGCAACAGCCGCGAGCGATACGGCCAGAGACGTCGATTGGCTATCAGGTTGCGCCTTCGTCGTTCGGCGCGTCGCGTTCGAGCAGGTCGGTGGGTTCGATCCAGGTTTCTTCTTGTACGTCGAGGACGTTGATCTGGCCCGTCGTCTGCGCGCAGCAGGCTGGCGCGTCTACTATCTGCCCGGCGCGCGGGTGACCCACCGTGCCGGAGCGTCTACCGCTGCGCATGCGGTACGCGCCCGGTTCGTTCACGCGCGTAGCTTGGCGCGTTACGCGCGCAAGTATCACCGCTCGGCGCTGGCGCGCGTGACGCGACCCATGTTGTGGCTGGGACTTGCCGGCTGGGTAGCTGTTGACATCATTGTTCACCGGCTGCGGCCCGGTCAGTCCACGACCGCAGAAGTTTCGAACTGACGGTTTGCGACGAGATCTCGGCAAGACCGGACGTAGCAGGAACAGATGGGGAGGCGGTAGTGCAGGTCAAGGATGCCATGATTGTTGCCGGAGGGCAGGGGATGCGCCTTCGCCCGCTGACGTTGTCGACACCCAAGCCGTTGTTACCGTTTTGCGGAGCACCGCTGCTGGCGGGCATGATCGGTCGATTGTCCGTCGCCGGCGTCAAACGCGTGTTCCTTGTGGTCGGCGCTGACACGAAACCATTCGAGGCCTTGCGCGCGGATGCTGCCGACGCAGGCGTGATACTTGAACTGGTTGACGAACCCGAACCGCTCGACACGGCCGGTGGCGTACGTTCGGTGGTCGATGAGATCGATGACACGTTCCTGGTGCTCAACGGTGACATCGTCACTGACGTCGACCTGCATGCCGCGATCACGCATCATCGTGAACATCACGCCGCGGCGACGCTCGTGCTTACCCGTGTTGCTGACCCGTCGTCATACGGTCTGTGCGTGCTCGATGGCACACGTATCGTTGACTTCGTCGAGAAACCGACAGCTGATGCCTTGCCGGGTCAAGACTGCATCAATGCTGGCACCTACGTTCTTGAACCGGAGGCATTGCAGGGCTTTCCGCCGGGGCGGCTGAGCTTCGAGCGGACGGTATTTCCAGGATTGGTAGAGGATGGCGCGCGTGTTGAAGGACTGGTGTCGGACGCGTACTGGGCCGATCTCGGAACGCCTGAACGGTTTCTGGCGGGCCACAAGGCCGCACTGGACGGGGCGTTGCGCTGGCCCACGGTGCCCGACGATGTGCGTAAGACGGGAATCAGCACCACCGCTACGGTCGCCGCGGACGCAATCGTAGTTCCGCCGGTGCTTATCGCCTCCGGCGTCAGCATCGGGGCGCGTGCCGTCGTTGGGCCGCATGTTGTCGTCGGTGAACGAGGCAGAATCGGGCCTGGGGTGACGGTGCGCGACAGTGTCTTGTTCGCTGACAGCGTCCTGGACACCGATGCTGCGGAACTCATCCTAGGTTTTCGAGCACGGTTGAGCGCCGGTGTGCGTCTTGAGGGCGGTGCCGTGGTGGGCGACGACGTCAGCGTCGATGATCCGCAGGTTCCCGCAGGGGCTCGTGTTGGTGGAGCAAGCTGATGGGGACGGCAGCGCACCCATGAGGGTGTACTGTCATGCGTGTCGGGTGGCGACACGGGTAACCATCATGGACCACATCCTGCGGGCTGGGCGTACTCATGCAGCGTGACGTGCCGGTCCCAGAACGTGCTCTCCGACAGTCGACTGCCAAACTCGCCGAACTGTGGCGCGCGCGTGAGCTATTGCTCCAGCTCGTGCGTAAAGAACTGAAGGTGCGTTACAAAAATTCTGCGCTCGGGTTCCTGTGGTCGATGCTCACACCGGCGCTGATGACCGTGGTATTCACGGTCGTATTCACCCTGGTAGTGCCCATTCCCGTCGACGCGTTTGCCGCTTTTTTCCTCGCGGGTTACCTGTTCTGGCAGTTCTTTCAGAATTCCTGCCAAGGCGCGATTCACTCGATCATCGACAATGGGGACCTGGTCAAGAAGGTCTATTTCCCACGGGAGGTCCTGCCGCTGTCACATGTGCTGGCGCAGTTGGTGCATCTCCTACTCGCGCTGGTGGTCATCCTCCCATACCTGGTGGCGATGCGTGGCATGGATGTGCTGCTGTACCTGCCAGGGGCATTGCTCGCGGTCGCTTTGCTCACCGTGTTCACCTCGGGCGTTGCGATGTGGTTCGCGGCAGTCAACGTCATCATTCGTGACTTGCAAGAGCTGTTCATCGTCATTTTTCTCGTGTGGTTCTACGCGACACCAGTGCTGTATCCGTTGGCGCTGGTACACGCTGAACTAGGCGCTGATTCGGTGATCGCGTGGCTTCTGTGGCTTAATCCAATGACGTGGTTCGTCGAATCGTTCCGCACACCGTTGTACGGCGGCGTGATAGAGACCTCGATTGGCGCTTCCCCGATCGTGTCGCTGGCACCGACGTGGGCGAGCGCGTCAGCAGTCGCCATGGCGGCGATCTGGGCGGTTATCTCGTTTGCTGGTGGCTACATCGTCTTCCTCCGTCGTTCCCGGTCGTTCGCCAAGGAAGTGTGACGATGACGAGCACTACAGCTGCATCGCGGCGATCGTTCGGCCAGATCGCCGGGCTTCGACTTGATCCGACCAGGCCGGCGATCACCGTCAGCGACGTCACAGAAACCTTCCGGCTGTACCACGAGCGACCAAGCGGACTCAAAGAACGGCTCTATCGACTCCGGCGGGCCGCATATACCGATTTCAATGCGCTTGAAGCGGTTTCGTTCACGATCGGGCATGGTGAGTCGGTTGCGGTGATCGGCCACAACGGTTCTGGCAAGTCGACGCTGCTCAAGCTGCTTGCGAAGATCCTGCCTCCAGATGCTGGAACGGTCGAGACCAACGGGATGGTCGCTTCGCTACTGGAACTCGGGGCGGGCTTCCACGGCGACTTGACGGGACGGGAGAACATCTACCTCAACGGCGCGATCCTGGGTTTGTCGCGTGGTGCGATCGACGAGCGGTTCGATGAAATTGTGGATTTTGCTGGCATTCGCCCCCTGCTAGACACCGCCGTTCGCACCTATTCGTCCGGCTTGTACGTGCGGCTCGGGTTCGCAATTGCGGTGACGGTCGACCCGGACATCCTGCTGGTCGACGAAGTACTCGCCGTCGGTGACGTCGAATTTCAGCAACGCTCGCTTGAACGCATGCAGCGATTTCGTCGGCACGGTAAGACATTCGTGCTGGTGAGCCACGACCTGGCCGTTGTGCGCGAAATGTGTGACCGCGTCATCGTGCTGGAACAGGGCAAGGTGGCGTTTGACGGGCCGGTTGATGCTGGCATTGACCACTATCAGCGCCGCAGCACGGCAGTTGGCCCACTGGTTGAACAACATGGCCCGGAGCAGGTCCGCCTGCAACAGGTCGAACTGATCGATGCCGAAGGGAACCCGGCAGCAGTCATTGCACCCGGAGCACATCTGATCCTGCGGGTCTGCATCCAGGCGATCGACGATGTTGAAACCTGCTCGCTTGGCATGACGGTGAGCCGTGCCGACGGCACGCACCTGTACGAGTTACACACCGCCTGGCAGGGTGTCGGTGTCGGTCCGTTGGCTGCAGAAACCGAGGCAACGGTCGAGTTCAGATTCACCGCGAACGTGCTTGCCGGTCACTACACCGTCGGCGCAGTCGTCACCGACGTCGACGCCCGTCAGACGCTGGCCGTGGCGAACGAAGGCGTCCGGTTTGCGGTTGCCAACGTTACGCCTAGCACCGGCCTTGTGGAGTTGAGTGGTGCCGCATCGGTGACCGAAGGGCCGGCACGCCGACTAACCGAACGACAGCCAGCGATGATGTCGGCGGCAAGCGGTGACGTTCTGAGCCCGCGCCGCGTGGCTAGGCGACGTTTCCGTCGCGGCAAGCATGGCTGAGACGCGATCACCTGACGGTCTACCGGGTGCAGCCGGTGGTGCGGTCCTGGGCGGCTGGACGGTCACCGTAATTGTGGTCAACTACAACACCCGCGACTACCTACCGCAGTGCCTTGCGGCGTTGAACGATCAGACCGTGTCCGCGATGGACATCATCGTCGTCGACAATGCCAGCGACGACGGTTCCGCCGCGTGGCTGCGTCAGTATGCCCGGCGCGAATTGCGGCACCGGGTGCGTGTCATCACCAATAGCGTCAACCGCGGTTACGCCACCGCAATCAATGACGCTCTGGCGATGACGATGGCGGATGTTGTCGTGTTCGCCAATGCTGACGTTCAACCAGCCAGTGACGCCATCGAACGGGCTGCCGGTGCGTTGCGAGGCGACGAGCGTCGTGGTTCGGTGCAACCGCTATTACTGCAGGCTGACCGGCTCGCGTCGTCGGCCTTGCTCTCCAGGAGCACCGACGCGGACACCGTGCCGCAGCGGTCGTCAGCGCAGGTGGACGAATGGCGCGTCGATTCAGCCGGCCACACCATCGATCGTGCGTGGCTAGCGGACAATCGGGGCCACGGTGATCGCGCGGGTCATTACACCCGGGGTTGCCAGGTGTTGGGCGTGACCGGGGCGTTCGCCGTTCATCGACGTGCGATGCTCGACGACGTCCGATGGCCCACCGGCAGCCACCGAGCCGAAGTGCTCTCAGACGCGTTGTTCGCCTACTTCGAGGACGTCGAGCTCGACTGGCGGGCGCGCTGCCGTGGCTGGACCGCCTGGTTCGAACCGTCAGCGATCGTCCTGCACGAACGCGGCGGTCGGGGGAGCAGGCGCGCCGCACGCGTCGAACGTCTCAATTGGGCGAATCGGCTGCTTGTCGCGGTGACATGCGACTCGATGGCTGGATTGGGTTCGCGCATGCCGCTGCTGGTTTGCACGGCGGTGGTCAAGCTGGCGGCTATCGCGGTTCGCAGCCCACAGACCGCTCAGAATGCGGTGGGGGACGTGATACGCGGTTTGCCGGCAGCACTTCGCCGCCGGCGGTTGCTGGCCCGCCAGGTGTCATCGCGCCAGCGCGCAAGTGTGTCTCGGCGTTGGATGCAGCCATGGCGGCCGATCGGCTGGGCACGCCGTTGGTCTCAGCGCCGCGTGTCCTAGGTCCGCATTGGGCGACCGCACGCACGTGCAGTGCCCGATCAGGTACGTCCCAGGCGAGCTCATCGGCCGTGAACAATGCACCTGGTGTCGCGCAATCTGGATACCTGCGCGTTCAGCCCAGTTGTTCCAGCTCGTCGTCATCGAGTTCGACCATCTCGTCGTCCGATGGCGTGCCACTGGGCGCTTCTTCGGCTGGCGTGTCGCTCACGTCGAGATCGCTATACGCCAGAACGCCATCGGGGAACGGGGCAAGATTGCGTTCTGGGCCGATGCCGTGCATGCCGTAGTTGTCGAGCACGAACGCGTTCGCCACGGTTTCGTCCCACGTGTCGCAGTCCATCGCTGTGCCCCATGCGCGAAGCGCGATCGACTTGCCCGAGGACATGCCGGGGTCTTCGTATGGTGCCGTCATGATGCCCACGCCGCCGACATCGCGGCGGAAGCCGGAAGCGTTGAGCGTCTCCGCCCAACTACCGATGTCATTGGCCGTCGAACGTGGGACGCTCTCGGGATCCCACCAGACAATGATCGAGCCATGTTCAAGGTTGTGGGTCGATGCGACTTCGCTGATCTGGCTGGTCGCCGCAGCCGTAATCGGATGCATTCCCACGGAATGAGGCCCAGAATGGGTTGGGCGGATGTCCGGATAAATGGTCGCGGGATTGGGTGCTTGGTTCGCTTCGAAGTGGTAGCGCGCGGGCAGCGGCTGGCGGAACGTCAGTACCTCGCAGCCGGCGTCACTGCGAGCATCAGATGCGTCGGCGGCTGTGATCTCGATGGTGTCATCAATCGTGGCGGTGCCACCCAGCAACGCCTGCAACAGGACTGCGGCGACCACCCCGACGATGCCAAACGTGACCAGACCGTTACGTACCTGATTCCGCTTGCGCTTCTGTGCCACCTCGAGTTCTTTGCGCTTTCGCTCCTGGCGGGCTTGCTCACGCCGTTGCTTGTTGGTCAGTCGCTCTTTCTCTGCCACGCTGCACCCTTGAACTGGCCGACGACGGGGGACGCGATACGACGAATTGCTCGCTGGTCCCAAGGGTAGCGGTCACCGTTCGAGTAGCACTCCGGTCAGGTCGATGCTGCCTCGTGCTGGCGGTGTTGCCTGAGGCCACCCGCAGGCGAGCATGCCGATCGGTTGCCAATCGGCGTCGAGTTCCAGCTCAGCCTGCACCACCGGAGCGCAAAAGGTGGTCGAAGAAATCCACGCGGCCCCGATGCCGTGAGCTGCCAGCACGATCTGTGCGCTCTGTAGCGCCGCACCGCCGCTGAGGATGAACAAGTCGCGTTCGGCGACGGTGCGTTGGGGGTCCGGATACCTGTATGCGTCGCTGGTGATGACAAACGCCGCCAGCAGTTCGGGTGCCCGACGGAGCACGGCGTCACTGCGTGCGATACGACGTTCGATTCGATCGGCGGCGAGTCCGTCGGCGGACAGGTCGCGACGCCATTGGTCCGCCATGGCATCGAGCAGCATGGTGCGTTTCGGTTCAGTCAATCGGATGAAACGCCATGGTTGCGTGTGGTGCGGCGCCGGTGCTGTAACCGCTGCAGCAATCGCTGCCCGCAGTAGCTGGGCATCAACCGTACGTGGCGTGTCGAACATCCTGATGGTGCGACGTGCAGCGACCGCCTGCTCGACAGCTGTGGCTCCACCAAAACGGAAGAGGTCGTCGTTGGGGTCTCGTACCAGATCTTTCCCGGTTGCAGGTGTGCCGCGGGCGACGCCACGGATCAGAACAAACGGTGTGCCGCTTGCTTTCGATCGCACCAGGTCTGCGGCAGCGGCAACGCTGTCTGCGATGGCGGTCTCGGTCACTTCAAGTGTGCGGCCGTCGAGATCGTGCCCGCCACGTTCATCGCGCAGTGCTGCCATGCCTGCGATGCCGAGCGCGACGTCTGTCTGCCCAACCCGCCACGGACGCCCGAACGTGTCGGTGACGACGATTGCGACATCGACGCCCGACCGGTCGTGCATCTGCTGACGCAGTCGTCGGGCGGAGGCATCCGGATCTTCGGGTAGGAGCAACGCATACCCATCAGGCACGTTGGATGCATCGATACCGCCATTGGCGGTGACGAATCCATGGTGGGTGCGGGTGACGAGAACCTGTGGTGCATCGGCAACGATCTCGTTTGCGTGCTGCCGAGCAAGGGCGCGCCGGTCGTGCTTGTCGGACGCGGTCGGGACAAGTTGCTGTTCAACGATGGCGACCACTTTGGAGGCCACACACACGACATCGCCGTCGACAAGCTCAGTGCCGGCCCGGTCGGCGGCGTCACAAATTGCGCCAGCAAGGTCAGTTGTCGGCTTGATGCGCGCCGCAGCCGGCATTGCCATGATGGTGATGTTGCCAGGCGATGGATTCGTGTGATGTTGCCATGTCATCCGTTGGAACCATTCGTGGTGTCAACAGCCTTGGAACACATCTGCGCCAGTGACAGGCATGTCTGGGCAAGTTCGCTGGCGATGTCGAGCTCATCCATGAGCGTGTTGGTCGCAACACAGCGGATACCGAGCGCTTCGACCTGTTGGATCTGGTCAGCATCATGGTTGTCGAGGATCCACCCGTCGAGCAGCGCTCTGTAGAAGGCGGCGACTCCGCTTGCCGACACGTCGACTCCGATCGCGGGTAGCAGCCGGTCTGCCATGCCGCGTACGACCCGGCCGGAAATGATGGGGGACACGCCGACGACCGGTGCAGCTGACGATTGGATGGCCGTGCGGATTGGTGCGATGTCGAGAATCGTGCCGATAGAGACGACGGGGTTCGATGGTGCGAGAATTATGGCATCTGCCTGTTCGATTGCCGCGAGCACCGCTTCCGATGCGTGCGCGTTCTCCGCACCATGCAGTTCCACTCGCGCGACAGGGGGGCGGGCACGTTCGCGGACCCAATACTCCTGAAATCCCAGGTCACGCCCGTCAGCGGTATGGATGCGCGTTTCGACGCGATCGTCGGTGGCTGGCAGCAAGGTGAGCTGGAGCCCAAACGCTTCGACGATCTCTGCTGTCACCGTCGTCAGTGAGGCTCCCTGGCCGAGGCGATAGGTGCGGTGCAGGTGGACCGCGAGATCGCGATCGCCAAGGGTGAACCAGCTGGGATGACCGAATCGGTCGAGTTCTTCGGCAACTGTGAAACGTTCGTCGGCACGGCCCCATTGTTGCTCTGGATGCACCGACCCCGACAGCCAGTACGTGATGGAATCCAGGTCCGGGCAGATCCGCAGGCCGAGATGCTCGATGTCGTCACCGACGTTCACGATCGCTGTGACCGCTGCCGGCCCAACGGCGGCGGTGAGTCCACGCAGGAATCGTGCAGCGCCGATACCACCGGCGAAAACGACATACATCTGTGCCCTCCTGTCGCGCAGGATCCTAGGCACAACGCCGTGAACCAACGCCATACAGCTCGCACAACAAATATGGATAAAAACTATACAGAACCTTGACAAAAGAATAATGAAGTGGAACAATATCGGTATCAACTTGAATGGGTGCGTGATGGTGTCGACCGTTGTGTCAAGTGAAATGCTTCTGGAAGACACGCCCGAAGCGTGGCTCGTTGCTGTCGACCACGACGACGCGGCGTTTGCGCGCGTGTACGACGCGTTCCTTCCGGCGGTGACGGCGACCGTTCTTGCCGTTGTTCGTGATCGTGCGATGGCTGAAGAGGTTGCGCAGGAAGTCATGCTCGAAGCCTGGTCGAAGGCAGACCGTTTCGATCCGGCGCGCGGCTCGGCGCGTGCGTGGCTGCTGACGCTCGCCAAGCGGCGTGCCGTCGATCGTGTTCGCAGCGAGCAGGCGAGCAGGAATCGCGATGATCGGGTCGCGCGTCGCGAGGTAGCGGTAAACATCGATCATGTTGCTGACGCGGTCGAATTGCGCTTGGATCATTGGCAAGTCCGCCAGGCGCTGGAGACGCTCACACAACGGCAGCGAGAAGCCATAGAGCTGGCCTACTTCGAAGGTCACACCTACCGCGATGTCGCGGTGGTGTTGGGGATACCCGAAGGGACGGCCAAGTCCCGTCTGCGGGACGCGTTGCAGCGGTTGCACGCAGCACTCGAGGGGCTCGTCTAGCCGGCGACACCCCGACCGGTGGTAGTCAACGCCGGTGGCGGCTGACAATATCTTGTGGTTTTCGCTTGACCTCTGGCCCGATAGCGGTAAGAATGACAGTGTTGTAGTTTCACTGTTGTCGGCAATAAGGAGCGTTTCGTGCGGGCCATCGCGGAGCTCACGACGAAACTTGCCTTTGACGCAGACGATCGTGCCTGGATGCTCGAGGCAACGTGCCTCGATGCAGACCCAGAAGCGTTCTTTCCTGAGAAGGGCGGCTCCACGCGGGAAGCCAAACGCATCTGTGCCGCCTGCCCGGTGCGCAACGAGTGCCTTGAGCATGCGTTGACGCACGATGAACGATTCGGTATCTGGGGCGGTCTGTCCGAGCGCGAACGGCGTCGGGTCAAGCGGTTGAGCGCGTAGTCGGCGTCGCTCAACGCCACGATCGTGTTCGGCTGAGATCGCTGCGTTTGGCGGCGGTCACCGTCGGTTGTCCCCAAACCCCTGATTGCCTAATCCTGGCTGTGGTAGCGTCCGCCTGCACGCCGGTGAGCTCCCACCCACGGCTTTCTGCCCGCAGTTATGTAGCGATACCGCGGGCAATCGGAGTCGCCGCGCACCGTGCGCCGCGCAAAGTGCACCGACGATCCGAGGATTGACCTCAACGTGCAGGTTTCTGTCGCCACCCGTGTTCTCGCTGTCCTGGTCACACACGACGGTTCACGGTGGCTGCCAGCAACACTTGATGCGCTTGAAGCACAGGCCCACCCGAATCTTGACATCGTTGCGGTCGATAACGCCTCCAGCGACGGCTCGCGCGAGCTGCTGATTGATCGACTGGGCACCGACCGTGTTCTGGTAGCTGACCGCGACCTTGGGTTTGGCGCTGCCGTTTCAATGGCGCTCGACGCGCGTTCTGACGAGGCCGAATACGTCTGGCTCCTCCACGACGACGTTGCGTTTCTCCCCGACGCGCTCACCCAACTCATTGGCGCCTTGAGCCAGGATCCACGGTTGGCCGCTGTTGGGCCGAAGCTACGCGACTGGTCCGACGGCGAGCGGCTCCAATCGGTCGGCTGGACCATCGACATAACCGGTCGCGCCGATTCCGGTGTCGAGCCGGGCGAACTCGATCAAGGTCAACGCGACGAGCAGCGCAGGACGCTATATGTGTCGACGGCCGGCATGCTCATCCGACGAGATGTCATCGACGAGTTGGGAGGCTTTGATCACCGTTTCCATGTCTTCCGTGACGATCTCGATCTGTGCTGGCGAGCCTGGCTTGCAGGATACGAAGTCGAAGTCGTCCCGAACGCACTCGGTGCGCACGTTGCTGCGGCAGCCGAGTATGTCCGTCTCGGACAAACGCGGTATCTCGGGCCGCGATACTTCGCCGAACGCAACACCCTCGCCGCACTGCTGAAAAACTATGGTCCGGCGCGATTGCCGTTCGTTGTCGTGCTGTACCTGCTCGTTGGTGTCGCGAAAGTGGCAGGGTTCCTGTTGACGCGGCGCCTGTCGGACGCTTGGCAGACGGTGCGCGCATGGGGGTGGAACCTGCTCCACCTTCGTGAGACGCTGCGCCTGCGTCGCCGGACGCAGATGCTGCGCCGCCGCACCGACAGCGAGCTCAAGCCGTTATTTGGCCGGCTGACATGGCGGGTTCGGGCGTATGCAGAAGCCATCGTGCACTGGATCGCCGGCGGCGATGTGGCACCAGCACCGATCGATATTCAGCCTGAGGCTGATGAGGAACCACGGCGCGGCAATACGCTCGTTCGGATGATTCGCACTCGTCCGGTCAGTGTTGCGGGAACGGTGCTGTTGTTGGCAATCATCGGCGGCGCGTGGCACCTGTGGCTTCCTGGCCAAATCCGTGGGGGTCAGCTTGCCGCATGGCCGTCGTCGCCGTTGGCGTTCCTGGGGGACTATGTCGCTGGTTGGCACGCTGCCGGTGCATTCGGAACGTCCACAGACCCGTCCCCGGCACAAGCGTTGCTCGGAATACTGCATTTCGCTGTTGGAGGCAGCGAATATCTAGCCCCGCGCGTCCTGCTGTTCGGTTCGATCGCTGCTGCATGGGTCTTTGCCCTGCGGGCAGCGCAGACATTGTCCGCTCGCAGAATCCCGCGTGTCGTCGCTGCGACCGCATACGTGTTGTCCCCGCCGTCACTCGCCGCGTTGATGACGGGCCAGGTCAGTGCGCTGATCTTGCTGGCCGTCATTCCCGGGCTGGTTGCGGTCGGCGTGGTCTTGGCGGACCGCACCGTTTCGGCCAGCCGGGCGTGGCGTGCGGTGTCCGGCGCAGTCCTGCTGGGAGCGGTCGGCGTCGCATTCGAACCGCTGCTCATGCCGGTGCTGGTCATCACAGGCTTCGTAGTCCTACTGGTGATATTTGGTTCGGAGTTGCCCGTCACCTGGAAACGGCTGCTGACCGCACGATTCTTGGTCGCCGCGCTTGGCCCCTTCGTCCTATTGCTGCCCTGGAGTTTGAGCTTGGTTGACCCGTCCGGACCGCTGCTTGCCGGCGGCGGGCTGGCGGCTGGCGGCAAGTTGTGGCGTTGGATCGCATTGAGCCCATCCATAGTTGAGTTCCCCGGCCTGGTGGCAGGCTCCGGATTTGTCCTCGCTGGATTCTTGGGACTAGTCCTGGGATTCAAACGTCACTCAGCTCTGGTCGCGGTGTTGTGGGCCGTTGCGTTCGCTGGCGGCATGTTTGGGTGGTTGCTCGGCCGCGCAGGCGAATTTGCTTGGCCGGGCACGCCGCTACTTGTAACGGCAGCAGCGTTTGCCGCTCTGTACGCGCTCGCGTTTGAATCCGCCGAGGCCCAATTGGCCAAATTCGGCTTCGGCTGGCGGCAGGTGAGTGCGGTGGTCACTGCCGCTGCCGTATCGGTCAGTTTGGCAGCCGGTGTCGTCGGGCTGGCGCGTTCGCCGCTAGATGCCTATGCGCTCGACGATCCGGCACTGCCAGCATTCATTGACGCTGCTGCCCAGGCCGGCGCCGATTTCCGGGTACTGGTGCTCGCTGATAGCGGCGATGACATCGCCTGGGACGTCATCACCGGCCACGGCCCGCTGATGTCTTCGACCGGGCTTGCGACCTCGGCCGCTTACGAAGTCGTCGACAGCATTGTCGATGATGTGCTCAGTCGGCGGGATCCGATGGCGGCTAGTCGGCTGGGACTGCTCAGCGTGCGCTATGTCGTCGTGCCGTCTGGGGGCACGAGTCCGGCCCTTGACGCTGCTCTTCGCGGCCAATTCGAATTGGAGCCGCGCCCGGTCGGTTCTGGGCGGGTGTACAGCGTTGTGGGCTGGCTGCCACGCTCAGCGGTCGTAAGTACTACGGACCCGTGGGATCCGTGGCGGCTCCAGGCCAGCGACGATGTTGAGGTTGCCGCACTCGACGTCGTCGGAGCGGGCGTGTTTGCCGGTGTCACCGATGTCGCCGGGCCGGTATTGCTGGCCGAAGCCGACGACGGGCAATGGAGAGCTACGGTTAGCGGACGGCCTTTAACCCAGACCGAGACGCCGACCGGCATGGTCGCGTTCGAACCGGTTGAGGCCAACACTCGTATCGAGATCGTCCATCAGGGGGGTGCGGCACGTAGCTTCGCCGTCAACGGTCAAGTGCTGGCATTACTGCTCGTAATATCGCTGGCGCTACGGCCGCCGCGTTTTGCACGGCGCGATGACGACGCATTGCCTGCTGCCGAGCCGCAGTTACCGGCCGCGCGAGGTGGGGTATGAACACCCGAGCCGTCGCGTTCGCGGTCGTGTTCAGCCTGGCTGCAGCCGCAGCTGTAACCGTCGACCGCTTCGTGGACGACCCCAATGAACAAGTTCCCCGCAACATCCTGTACACGACCCAGCCGGTGGGTGGCGCATTCGTCTGCCCAGCGGCGGGGACCGAAGCCGGCGTGGCCACGTCGATCTTTCTCGCGCGCACCAGTGAGGCCCAGTCCCAGACCAGCGACGACGGTGGTGCGACGCAGCACACCGACTATGCCGTCACAACGATGCAGGCGGCCCAGCGGCAGTCGGAAACCAGGGGCACGCTTGGCGCCGGCGATTATCGCATCACCGACGTGTCCGGCATGCCCATCATCCGCTGGTACGGGCTGCCGGCGATGGTCAGTCGCGAATGGGCGTTCGAAGCCGGCGACTATCCGCCAGGGATCGTGTCTGGTGCGTGCGTACAAGCGATTGCTACCCAATGGGTCATCCCGGGCATGGAAACGTCGGGAGGTGCCGAGGCACGGCTGTTCATTGCCAATCCGTTCCGCAGCGACGCGACCATCGCCGTTCGGTTCATGACGCCTGAAGGCCCCGAAGGTCCGCTGGCACTGCAAAACGTGAGTGTTGCCGCCGGCAGCACGATCGAATTGTCAGTCAATGATGTGCTGCCCGAGCGTGACGACTTGGCGGCAATCATCGAGGTCGCCGCGGGACGGGTCGCGGTCGAGGGTGTGCAGTTCATGCGGTCTGCAATCGGCGGCATCGACGGCGTATCGCTGCTGGCTGCAGCTGCGCATCCTTCGGAAGCGTGGACTGTTCCGTGGGTCGCCGACACCGACGAGGCGAGCAGTTGGCTATGGGTGGTCAATCCCAGCGACCGGGTCGCTCCGGTTGAAGTGTCGGTCAGTACGGCGAGCGGCGGGACCGTTGTTGATGGGCTTGAGGAAGTTCTCGTCGAGCCAGGTATGCAGCAGCGCATCCCTCTCGCCGGTGCGATTGTCAACGGGGGGTCAGCTGCTGTGACCGTGCGGTCCGACGGTGTGCCGATCGTCGTCTCGGCAGGCACGCAGATCGCAACCCCGTCAGCCGAACGCAGTGGCCATATCGTCCAGCTTGGCGCGGCTGCTGCCAGTGACCGCTGGATCGTGCACGGCGGTAACGGCGTCGATCGCGATGAGTATCTCTATGTGGTCAATGCTGGCAGCCAGGCGGCTGACGTCATCCTGCAATTGCGCGTTAATGGTGCTGTTCGCCGGCTCGGCGCACTCCAGGAGTTCACGGTTCCGCCGGGTGTGACCGCGGGCCTCGACATTTCTGAATTTGTGCAGGATGCCGAGCATTGGGTTGCATCGTTCGAGGCATCGTCGGGCAGGATCGTGGTGGGGCGCAGTGGCGGTGCGGCTACCGGCGAACGGCGACTGGTTGCCACGTTGGGCACCCCCGCCTGGAGCTTCGCGGCCGACGGGCCAATGCTCGAGGGCGCGCGGTCCGACGAACTGGTGCGGCGGTTGCATACGGCGCTCGGGGTGGTCGCTGCCGATCCATTCGCGCCAGTGCCTCCGGCCTCCTCACCGTTCTGGACCGTGCTGCGCGATGAGGCCGATGCGGTCGCGCCTCCGCCGTCGGCACGAACCGGCGGCGTTCCGCGGATTACCCCCGCTGTGCCGGGGACACGCGAAGCAGATTCGGCGACTTCGGCCGACGA
>JBBDVU010000088.1:0-15366 GCA_040903225.1 Nitriliruptoraceae bacterium
CGCTGGGATGCGCATGATTCGTAGCGTTGTGTCATGCAACCTACGACCCACCACGAATCGCTTGAACTCGACGCGGCCACGATCGCCTGCGCGTCGCCGGCTGACATCGGCCGGCTCGGCGAACGACTCGCCCGCATGCACCTGACGGAAAACGATCGTGCGACGATCGTTGCACGTAACTGGCGCGTCGCTACCGGTGAATTGCGTGGCGAGCTCGACTGCGTCTGTCTTGACCATGAGTCACGACAACTGGTCGTAGTCGAAGTGAAATGTCGAGTTGGCGCTACCAGATTCGGCGGTGCCGCCGCGGCCTATCCGGCGCGAAAACACGCCAAAGTGCGGCGGTTGGCGGCGTTGTACCGAGCGACTCACCCGGCTATGTACAACAGCTTGCGTATCGATGTTGTTGCCATAGATGTGGCATCGAGCACTGGGCGGGTCGACCTGACGCACTTCGTCGAGGTGTCCTGATGCAGCGAGCGGCGGTGGCGACAACATTCGGCGCCGGAATTGTCGGGTTGAGCGCGTATCCGGTGGCTATCGAGTGCGTTCGCACGCCTGGTTTGCCGGCGTTTCGCATTGTCGGTCTGCCGAGCACCGCGGTTCGCGAGGCCGAAGATCGCATCCGCACGGCTGTACGGAGCCAGGGATTCGACTGGCCGAGCGATCGCGTTGTGATCAACATGGCACCGGCCGATCTTCCCAAGGCTGGCACGGGCTTCGACCTGCCGCTGGCGCTCGCGGTGCTGGCCGCGACGCGACAGATCACCGACGCCAGCCGCGGTTGGTGGGCGTGCGGTGAACTGGGCCTTGACGGCACCGTGCGCGCCACGCCAGGGGCAATCGCTGTTTCACAAGCGGCGCAAGCGCACGACGCCGGCGGATTGCTCGTGGCGGCCGAGGGAGCGGGTGAAGCCGCGTTCGTTGAGGATGTCGAGGTGGTCGGGGTGAGAACGCTGCGCCAAGCCGTTGACGTGGTTGAAGGCAACTCCATCGGCTGTGCCGTTTCGGCGCCTGTGCTCGCAACACCGACCGATCCTCTCGACCTCGCCGATGTCCGCGGCCAGCCAATCGCTCGGCGCGCCCTTGAGATCGCTGCGGCAGGTTCACACCACCTGCTCCTGGCTGGCCCTCCAGGTAGTGGCAAGACCATGCTTGCGCGCCGTTTGCATGGATTGCTACCTGACCTTGCGCGGGATGCTGCCCTCGAAGTGGCATCGATTCATTCCATTGCCGGAGTTCGTCGACCGGGGAGCCCTCTCGATGTCCGTCCGCCCCTACGTGAGCCCCACCGCTCGATCTCGGTGGCCGGGCTCATCGGTGGCGGAGCGCGGGTGGCCAGACCCGGTGAGGTGTCGCTTGCACATCACGGCGTCCTGTTGTTTGACGAACTCTTGGAAGCACCACGGGCCATTATCGATGGCCTGCGCGAACCGCTCGAACGTGGGTCCGTGATGATCACCCGATCGGCAGCGGCAGTCACCTACCCCTGTGCGTTGCAGTTCATCGGTGCGACCAACCTGTGTCCGTGCGGCAATGCCGGCGGTGCTCGTTGGTCCTGTGACTGCCCACCAACATCGGTGGCGCGGTACCAGTCGCGATTGTCATCTGCCATCGCCGATCGCATTGACCTTCAGCTGGTTGTACCGGCAGTCGACGTCAACGAGCTCGTCAGCCTCACCCCAGGCGAGTCGACCGCATCTGCCCGTCGCCGTGTCGACGCGGCACGGCGACGGGCCAGCGAACGCTGGACAGGCATGTCGAACCGCGATGTGCCAGCGCAGGACCTGCGCCGATCGGTGAGCCCGGCACGGTTGGCAGGCATGAGCCGGGCCATCGCGGCGCTCGGGTTGTCGGCACGCGCATTCGACCGAACACTGCGGGTGGCGCGGACAATCGCTGATCTGGATGACACTGACGAAATCACGGCTGATCACATTGACGAAGCGCTGGCCTATCGCCTGCCACAACAGGCGGTGTGAGTTGGTATCGCACTGGCGCAATCTTGACGATGCCGCTGCTCGTGTCGTCGCCGACGGCACGGACACAGCTTTGTTGGTCGCGTTGATGTTGTGGCTCGTCCCTACCAAACGCTCGCCGGCCGCGCTGCGTCAATCATGCCGAGATGGCAGCTGGACGGTCGCTCAGGCGCTTGATCAAGCCCACGCGGCACTGCCGCCAGCTGCCGCAACCGCAGCCGCCGCCAGCCAATTATTGGAAACCTGGCACCGCTGCGGTGTACGCGTTGCTGTTGTCGGCGACGTGGCCTATCCGAGTCGGATGGCTGCCGGCTGGCCTGAGTTGCCGGCTCCCGTGTTCTTGGCGTGGCGAGGCGTGCCGCCTGACGAGGCGCCGGCGATCGCGATGGTGGGCGCACGCCGCGCTAGCGCCTATGGCCGCGGTGTAGCCGGCTGGTTGGCAGAAGCGCTCGGAGCTGCCGGAGTACGTATTGTCTCCGGCGGTGCGCTCGGCATCGATGCTGCGGCGCATGAGGCGGCGCATCAGACGCCAGGTTCAACCACCGTTGTCCTGGGGTGTGGCCACGCCGTGCGTTATCCACGGGCACACGCGCACCCAGGCGGACTCTTCGATCAGATCATCGATCACGGTGGGACTATCGTCAGTGAGTTTCTCCCACACGAGCCTCCGCGAGCCAATCGCGTGCGGGAACGCAATCGCATCATCGCCGCGCTGGCAGACGCCGTTGTGGTGATCGAGGGTGGGGCGCGTTCCGGTTCGTTGATTACGGCCGGAGCGGCGGGCGAATGGGGCCGGCAGCTATTCGCGGTGCCGGGAGACATTCGAGCACCGCAGTCGGTGGCGCCACATCAGCTGCTGCGCGACGGTGCAGCACCGTGTACCGCGCCTGACGACCTGCTGGAGGCGCTCGATATCCGCGAACCACATGATCAGTCATCGAGAGTGGCCAACCCAGTTTCGACGCTCCTGCCGGACCAGGTCTGGAAGTTGCTCGCAGATCGGTGGCCGTATCCGATGTCGCTGGACGAACTTGCCGATACTTCCGGCGTGTCTGCCGCACAACTACTCGCCGTCGTGACCAGGGCGACCGCAGCGGGTGAACTGGCCGACGGTGTTGACGGTGTCCGATTTCGACGTGCTCCAGGTGATGTGCCCTGACGCATCCACCTGGTTGACTGGTTCATATCGGTAGATGTTCGGCGCTGAGCGTCGTAACCGTTGAGCAACCCGCCTGGTGGAGACATGGACCCTGCAGCCGACGTGCCCTCGCATGCACCCGATGCGATTCCTGTCGCGGCCGCGTGGCGAGCCGTGGTCGACGCCTACCGCCAGGACATGATTGGCCACGGGAAATCGCCCAACACCATTGCCGCCTACACCCGTGACTGCATCGACGTTGCTCAGGCATTCACCGAGTGGGGAATCGATCAGCCGTCGCAGGTTGGCTTGCCACAGATTCGCCGGTACCTCGCTGATCTGGATGAGCGCGGCTATGCACGGTCAACGATTGCGCGCCGCGCCTCGACCGTGCGAACATTCTTTGAATTCCTGTTCCAGCATGAGGTCGTGTCATCCAACCCGGCGCAACTGTTGACGTCACCAAAGCAGCAACGCCGTTTACCGCGCGTTCTCCGCGTCGACGAAGTAGAGGTGCTGGTGGCATCGCTTGATGACGACACGGTGACAGGACATCGTGACCGGGCATTGATCGAGTTTCTGTATGCGACGGGTGCTCGGATTTCTGAGGCTGTTGGACTCGACCTAGCGGGATTGGACCTGGTGGAACAGCAAGTTCGGCTTTTTGGCAAGGGCAGCAAGGAACGCATCGTCCCGATCGGCGAACCCGCTAACGACGCGCTGCGGGCGTATCTTGGCTCAGCGCGACCAGTCCTGTTACGCAACAGCGCCACTGCACCGTCGACCGATGCGGTCTTCGTGAACATGCACGGCCGACGACTCGATGTGCGCGACGCGCGTTCGGTCGTCACGAACGCAGCGCTGGCTGCTGGTATTGGCCGGATCAGCCCCCACACGCTGCGGCACAGTATCGCGACGCACCTTCTTGAGGCCGGGGCAGACATCCGGGTCATCCAGGAGTTCCTCGGACATGCGTCACTGGCGACCACCCAACGATATACCCACCTGTCGCGTGGCTGGCTTCGTGAAGTGCACGCAAGCGCACATCCGCGCGCTCGCCAACCCGGGTCCCGCGTGCCGTAGGGCGTTGTCCCCAGCTGCGCCAGGCCGGTCAACGGACCAAGTTTCGACGGTAATAACGTTCCTGCCGACAGGTGTTCACGCACGTTTGGGGGGATGCGTGTACTGGCAGCGCACGATGATGATCATCGCAACAACACTGGGATGCCTGCTCATCGCAGCCCCGGTGTTCGCTAATGAACCTGGTTCCGTTCCGATTGGCTGGCAATTGCCAGCTGACGGGCCGATTGGTCGCTACTTCGAAGAACCGGAACATCCGTATGGACCGGGACATCGTGGTGTCTCACTACGGCCCGCGGCCGGTAGTGCGGTCGTCGCCGCAGCCGACGGGATTGTGCATTTTGCCGGATCGGTCGGTGGTGCCACGTGGGTATCGGTTCAGCACCGCGATGGGACGATCACGTCATACGGGCCGGTGGCGGCGGTCGGTGTAGTGGCTGGTGAGTGGGTCGATCGCGGCCAACGACTCGGCGAGGTCGCCGGCACCGCTGACGACGCTGAGCCGCAGCTGCACTGGGGGGCTCGCCGCCAAGGCATCTACATCGATCCGCTTGACCTCATCGCCGAAGGCGCATGGCAGGTATCGCTGGTCGGTCCCGGCGGCTGGTGGGGAAGTCACCATGAAATCGTCCCCTACGAACCTTGGCCAGGAGCCACGGCCACCAGAACCAGGCTCCACGGCAGCCCAGTCGCTGATCGCCGTGGCTATGCGGTACCGCCGTCACCCAGTCACCTGGTGATGATCAACGGCCTTGCATCTGATTCCACACAGGTTCCGTTTGATCCGGAGTACCTGGGCTATCCGGCAGACTCTGCCACGCTGGTTTCGTACGCAGAAAGGTCGGCTACTTCCATGTGGGATCCGCACGATCTGCTGCGGGGACAGCAGCCGTACGAACCCGAAGATACGTGGACAGGCGTCGTTGCTGGTGCGTGGCGCCTTCGCGATGAACTACGACTGATCGCCAACGAACAGCCTGGTCGTCCCGTTGACCTGATTGGCCATTCGATGGGTGGTGTCATTGCCCTGTACTACTACCTAAATCTGCATGACCCGTATGATCGAACGTTGCCACCGGTCAGCAACGTTGTGACGATCGCTTCGCCGTTGTCTGGTTCCGATCTAGCGGAATCTGGCCGGTGGTTGCGGTCGAACTACGCATCGGCATCATTGGTCAAAGCTGCTGGCACCTTGGTTCGCCCAGGTGGGACGCCCCAACTGGACAAAACGCCGCTGGAGATGCCGGCACTCGATCAACTCGCGAACGGTTCGCCGGTCATCCGTGACCTGCACAGGGCATGGCACCGCGAGTTAGAAGATGTTGGAGGCGGCAAATTTGGCTTCGGTACGAGAATGCTTTCGGTTGCCGGTTCGCGTGATGTTGTGGCAACGCCGCGGCGGGCTCAGCATCCGATGGTTGCCGACGACGCGGCGAAGCAACCTGCGACGCACGCGTTGCTTCCTGGCGGCCACATGTCGGTGACCGAGACGGAGGCGGTCCTGCAGGTGGTGTGGCAATTTCTCCACGGCAGAGACGTGGATGCGCCGACTGGCACTCTGAGCGCCCATGTGACCAATTTAACTGGGGTTGTCGGGCGGTACGGGGGTCAACTGCTTGCCGGTATACCTGGCGGTAACGCGGTACTCGCGCCCCGAGCTTGTGGCGACGGGCACACGGATTGCTTCGGCCTCACGGAACTGGCGCAATCGTCGGCGGATCGCGGTTGAGTCGACCACCATGGTCCGGTGCCAGATAGCGCCGCGTGGGTTGTTAACTGTACGGGGCGGTATGCTGTGTCACGCGAGCCCGCCGGTGGCGGGCCTGTTTGTCATATCTGCCCCCACAACAACGCGCGCTGGCACCCGCCGGTGCGCCCATAACACACGCTCACTGACAAGCGACCCCGGTGCCGCGCCGATACGGCTGCGGTGGGTCGGATCGCCACATCCGGAACACAGACCCGGACGGCGCCGCACTTGGATGACGTGAGCGGAGGACTAACCGAAACGAGAGGAATCAACTGTGGCTGTTGTCACCATGCGCCAGCTGTTGGAGGCTGGCGTTCACTTCGGACATCAAACTCGTCGCTGGAACCCCAAGATGCGCCGCTTCATTTATGGCGAGCGCAACGGCATCTATGTCATCGACACCCGTCAGACGGTCGGGCATATCGAACGCGCGTACTCCTTCACACGCGATCTGGTCGCCAAGGGCGGGACGGTTCTGTTTGTCGGCACCAAGAAACAGGCCCGGGAAACGATTGAGTATCAGGCTCAGCGGGTCGGTATGCCCTATGTCACCGAGCGGTGGATGGGTGGCATGCTCACCAACTTCTCGACGATCAAGTCGCGGGTCGGGCGGCTAAAAGAACTCGAGGCGATGGCGTCGTCGGGGACCCACGACCTGCTGCCCAAGAAAGAGGTCTTGCAGCTCGAACGTGAACGCGAGAAGTTGCAGACCAACCTCGGCGGCATTCGCGAAATGGCCAAGCTGCCCGATGCCATCTGGGTCGTCGACACCGTGATCGAAGAAATCGCTGTCAAGGAAGCCAACCGACTCAAGATTCCCGTGATCGCCATCCTTGATACGAATTGCGATCCCGACGTCGTGCAATTCCCTGTTGCAGGCAACGACGATGCAATTCGTAGTTCAGCGCTGTTGACCAGAATCATTGCCGACGCCTGCGCCGACGGCTTGCTGCTTCGTGCGTCTCGGTCACCTGACGAAGAACTCCGTGCCCAGGCGCTTGAAGCGACCCAGTCTGAGGAAAGCGGCGCCGAGGCTGCCGAACCCAAAGCTGCATGGGAGATCGAACTCGAACGCCAGCAGGCAGCCGAGAAGGCGACCAAGGCGGCAGGCGAAACCGTTGACGTCGCCGGTGCAGAGCCGACCGACGACAACGAAGCTCCGAGCTCGGACCAAGACGACGAGGCTGCGGCGTCATAGCCGGCTGCCACCGTCGAGATCAGGCTCACACGACTTGTTGATGGCACCGAGGTGCCCACATTCACCAGGAGGACACGAACGTGGCGGTTTCTGCTGCAGACGTGAAGAAGCTACGCGACCTCACCAACGCACCGATGATGGCCTGTAAGACGGCACTGGTCGATGCTGACGGCGATTTCGAGAAGGCGGCCGAACTGGTTCGCGAGCGCACGGGCGCAAAGATGGATGCGCGCGCCGCAGACCGCACCGCGTCAGAAGGGCTGGTGCATTCCTATCTACATGCACCGAGTCCGGGCATGCCCGCCAAAGTTGGCGTGCTTGTCCAACTGTCGTGCGAGACCGATTTTGTCGCCAAGGCTGAAGCGGTACAAAAGCTTGCCAAAGACCTGTCGATGCACATCGCCGCGGCCAAGCCTCTGGTGGTCAACGAGGCGGATGTTGACCCGGTGATGCTGGACAAGGAACGTGAGTTTGCGCGCAAAGAGGCGCTCGATCAGGGCAAGCCAGCAGACATCGTCGATCGCATCGTGGACGGCAAGGTCAAGAAAGTCTTTGAAGACTGGGTCCTGATGAACCAGCCGTTCGTTCTTGACGACTCCAAGACGGTTGCGCAGGCGATCAGCGAAGTGCAGGCGATTGTTGGCGAGAAGATCGAAGTTGCACGATTTGCCCGGTTCGAAGTTGGTGCCTAGGCGCAACGGCTAGGATCGGCGGAAGCCGACCCACCTGCAGGCACTATTGGAGGCGACGACAGCGTGCATGACCGTCCCGCACTGAATCGTGTCCTGCTCAAGTTGTCGGGTGAAGCATTCTCGGAACCTGCGGTAAAAGGCGGAATCGATCCCCAGATCGTCCGACAGGTCGCCCGTGAGATCGTTGAACTCAAAGCCAGCGACGGCACGGATATCGGCATAGTCGTTGGCGGCGGGAATATTTTCCGTGGAAATTCGCCTGCCGCCACTGGGATGGATCGCTCCAGCGCCGACCACATGGGCATGCTTGCCACGGTGATCAACGCGCTTGCGCTCCAAGACGCAATTGAGAAGGCTGGTGTCGAAACGCGGGTGCAGACCGCCATCGAGATGCAAGCGCTCGCTGAGCCATATATCCGGCGACGGGCCATCAGACATCTAGAGAAGGGCCGGGTCGTCATCTTCGCGGCGGGACTGGGCTCTCCATACTTCACCACAGACACGACAGCGGCTCAACGTGCACTCGAAATCGGGGCTGAAGCAATTCTGAAAGGCACCCAGGTGGACGGGGTCTATGATGCAGACCCGAACGTGGACCCGTCAGCCACACGCTACGAGACGATCGACTTTTTGTCCGTGTTGAACCAGGGACTTCGAGTCATGGATGCCACAGCGATATCGCTGTGCATGGACAATAAGTTGCCAATCGTCGTGTTTGAATTACTTCGCGAAGGCAATATCCGGCGCGTCGTCCGGGGTGACGCGGTCGGCACACTCGTACATCCGGTAGACAACGCATCCTGAACCACAGCGCCGGCGCGACGGTGATCGGAACGCGCCGCCCGGTTGACAAGCGAGGTACCCGATGAGTCTCGAAGCTCTGATGACCGATGCCAAGCGGCGCATGGATCAAGCCGTTGAAAAGGTTGCGGAAGACTTCGCCGGGATCCGTACAGGCCGTGCGAACCCCCAGCTGCTCAACCGGGTGCTGGTCGACTATTACGGGTCACCAACCCCGCTCCAGCAGCTGGCGAACTTCTCGGTTCCTGAGCCACGAATCCTGGTGGTTAACCCGTTTGACCGAGGTTCGGTCGACCAGATCGAAAAGGCGATTCGCGACGCCGATTTGGGGCTGAATCCGTCAAGTGACGGCACCACCATCCGTTGTGTCTTCCCCGAACTCACCGAGGAACGTCGCCGCGACTACATCAAGATGGCCAAAGCCGCTGCCGAAGAGGGGCGCGTGGCGATCCGCAACATTCGTCGGCACACGCGGGATGCAATGCAAAAGCTTGAAGATGACGGTGACGTCGGTGCCGATGAGCGCGAGCGTTACACCAAACAGCTCGAGGAGTTGACTGCAGCGCATGTCGCCAAGGTCGACAAGGCACTTGAGAGCAAGGAACAAGAATTATTGGACGTCTGACGCGCATGCTGCGCTCGCGCACACCCAACTTGACGGGAGGGCGTGATCTACCGCTGGCGATCGTCGTTGGACTGGCGCTCGCAACGGTGACGTTTGGGGCGTTGTTCTACCATCCGATCGCGTTCACCATCGTCATCGGTGTGGTAACCGCGATCGCCTATCTTGAATTGCGAATCGTGCTGCGTCCGGTTGGGCGACGCATTGATGTCGTTGTGCTCATGGTCGCGACTGCGACCATGCTGTTTGGTGCGTACAACGCCCGTCATGCGGGCCAGACCATCGGGGTGTTGATTCTGCTGTTTGGCGCGTTTCTGTGGCACGCGGCAGACGCTGAGCGGCAAGATGTCGTGCAGTCGGCCGCGACAACGTTGTTCTTCGGGCTGTGGGTGGGGTTTCTCGCATCTTTTGGTGTGCTGTTGGTGACGCGCCCGGATACCGGAGTCATTGCGGTGCTCGCTGTTGTCGGCGCGGCCGCCGTACATGACATCGGTGCGTTCGCGGCCGGAGTGAAATTCGGGCGACACAAGATTGCGCCGACGTTGAGCCCCAACAAGACGTGGGAGGGACTTGCCGGTGGCATGCTAGCGGCCGTTATTTTCGGTGTCGGGGTTTTGCCGTTTGTTGGCCGGCTGTTCGACTTTCTGTCAGGCGCGATCGTCGCCGGACTGGTCGCCTTGGCGTCGTTCAGCGGCGATCTGGTCGAATCGATGGTCAAGCGGGACCTCGGGGTCAAGGATCTTGGAGAAGTGTTGCCAGGTCATGGCGGCATTCTCGATCGTGTCGATGGCATCCTGTTCGCGCTGCCGGTCGGCTTCTATGCGATCGAATTGTTCGCCTGAGTCCCGTGCTGACATGACCACCACCGCCGTGCCCGTCGAAGGGCAACCAGTAGATCCTTACAGTCTCGACGCAACGTCGCTGGAAGCGCTCGTGACCAGCCTCGACGAACCGACCTACCGCGCCCGGCAGGTGCGCTCATGGTTGGTACGCGGCGTGGACGATCCTCACGAGATGACCGACCTGCCTCGCGGATTGCGAGATCGCCTCGCGACGTTGTTTGCGGCGTTCCGCCCAGAGTTGGTGGCACATCGGGTCGCCGACGATGGTCACTCGCACAAGCTGTTGCTCAGATTTCCTGATGGGGAATCCATCGAGACGGTCGTCATGCTGTACCCGGGTCGCGCCACCGTTTGTGTCTCGACGCAAGCTGGATGCGCGATGGGCTGTCCGTTCTGTGCGACGGGTCAGGCAGGATTTCGGCGTCAACTGACGATGGGCGAAGTGGTCCGCCAAGCGGTGGTGGCCGACGCCGCCCTGCGTTCTGGGAAATTGGGAGGGCACGACCTACCTGCGGGGACACCCGACCACCTCACCAACGTGGTGTACATGGGGATGGGTGAGCCGTTGGCGAACCTGCCGGCGACGATCGGTAGCGTTCAATGGTTGCACGACCCTGACGGTTTCAACTTGTCGGCGAGGTCGATCACGGTGTCGACGGTCGGACTTGTTCCGGCGATCGACCAGCTGGCACAACTGCGTCTGCCGCTCACACTGGCGGTCAGTTTCCATGCTGCGTCGGACGGCCTGCGCGACGAGCTTGTCCCGATTAACCGCGCTCATCCGCTGGCGGAACTCGAAGCCGCGATTCAGCGATATCGCACCGCTACCGGCCGCCGTGTTTCGATCGAGTGGTGCCTGATCGGCCGTGTCAATGACAGCGATGAACAAGCGGACCTGCTCGCGACGCGTGCCCGAAGGCTCCGCGCGCACGTGAACGTGATTCCGATGAATCCGACGCCAGGAGTCCACTGGAGAGAACCATCGGCACGTACCGTCGCTCGCTTCTGTCAGCGCCTTCGACAACGCGGGGTCAACGTCACCTTGCGGGATACGCGTGGCCGTGATGCCGACGCAGCGTGCGGCCAGCTACTCGCGTCGTACACGCTTGGTGCAGGCACTCGGTTGCCCGCCTCGATCGGTGCGTCCGAGCGGGTCGATGCGCTCCAACGGAATGGCGCGGAGTCGTGATACGCGTCGTGATTCTCGGAACGACCGGCTCCATCGGGGTGCAGGCCTTAGATGTCATCGAACGGCACTCAGACCGGTTCGAAGTCGTCGCCATGGCTGCGGGAACCAATGTTGAATTGCTCGTGGAGCAGGCGCGACGATTCCGTGTTCCGTTCGTAGGCATCGCCAATGAGTCCGCGCGGCCCCACGTACTCGCGGCGCTTGAGGGCGTCGACGTCGTTGCTGGACCTTCAGCTGCAGAACTGGTGGCGCAATGTGATGCCGATATTGTGCTCAACGGCATCACAGGTGCTGCCGGGCTGCCGCCGACGCTGGCCGCGCTGGCAAACGGCACGCGGGTCGCGCTCGCCAACAAAGAGAGCCTGATCGTCGGCGGACCGTTGGTCGTCGCGGCAGCTGATCGACTTGGCGCACGCCAGGATGTGCTGCTCCCTGTCGACTCCGAACACTCTGCGGTCGCACAGTGCCTTCGAGCCGGAGCCAAGCGCGAAGTTGCCAAGTTGACCCTGACTGCCAGCGGGGGACCGTTCCGTGGGTACGACTCCGCCGCACTTGAACAGGTGACTCGCGACCAGGCTCTGGAACACCCCACCTGGCAGATGGGACCGGTGATCACGGTGAACTCTGCCACGCTCATGAACAAAGGCTTCGAACTTATTGAAGCGCACGAGCTGTTCGACCTCGAGTGGGACTTGCTGGATGCCATCGTCCATCCGCAATCGATCGTTCATTCGATGGTCGAATTCATCGATGGTTCCACGATCGCGCAGCTGTCACCGCCGGACATGCGGCTGCCGATCCAGCTTGCACTGAGTTGGCCGCAACGGCTCGACCAAGCCTTCGTAACCTGTGACTGGTCAAAAATCAGCACGCTCACGTTCGAGCCAGTAGATCGCGCCACCTTTCCGGCTCTCGATATCGCCGAAGCTGCCGGCCGCGCCGGAGGGACACATCCGGCTGTGCTAAATGCGGCGAACGAACGGGCAGTAGACGCGTTCCTAGCTGGTCAGATTCGCTTCGTGGATATCGTCGCTGCCGTCGCTGCCACCTTGGGCGCCTGGAATGGCCCTCCGCCACGCGACATCGACGATGTGTGGGATGCCGACCGTTGGGCTCGTGGCCACGCCGACCGATTGATCGAGACGAGAGCGCGCTGATGGAGATGTTGCGATGAGCGGACCATGGTCGATTACCGCGTTCGTGCTCAGCTTAATCGTGGCGATCATGCTTCACGAAGCTGGACATTTCCTGACTGCACGCAAGTTCGGCATGCGGGCCGATCGGTTTTTTCTGGGCTTTGGGCCGACATTGTGGTCGTTCCGTCGCGGTGAGACTGAATATGGGGTCAAGGCGCTGCCGCTGGGAGGTTTCGTGCGGATCGTCGGTATGTCCGATGATGACGTCCGCCACGAGCCGATCGTTGACGAGGTCGATTGGCATGCCGCCGAGGCTCGACACCGATTCAACAACCTCCTGACCGAACGAGGAACGCCACCGGCAGTTCGCGAGCGCATCTTCCGCCGTGTTGACGCCATCGGCGACACTGACAGTGACCGGATGCGCGCTGCGGTCCATCAGATCCTGATCACCGAAGTTGACGACACCCACCGGATTGGCGATCTGCATCATCGGTTGCTGCGCGGTGACGACGAGCGGTTCTTCCGGGATCGGCCCGCGTGGCAGCGCGCAATGGTGTTGGTTTCTGGTTCGGCCGCGCACTTCGTGATTGCGATCGCCTTGTTGGTCGGCGCGTACGCAACTCTTCCGCTGTGGACTGGCGACTATTCGTCTGAGGTTGCTGCGGTGCAGGAGGGTTCGCCGGCCGCAGCGGCTGGTCTGCGACCCGGCGATCGGTTGACTGCCGTCGCAGGCGTGGCGTCCGAGGACTTCACCACACTGCGCGATGTCATCCGCGACCGTGCAGGTCAGCCGACCGCGCTGACGCTGCTTCGTGGGCAGCAACAACTGACGATAGAACTCACGCCAGTTGGTGTTGAAGATCCGGCGACGGGTGCGACGATCGGCGTGGCCGGGTTCGCTCCCGAAATGCAGATGGATCGGCTCGGTCCGGTCGAGGCGGTCACGCACGCATTGATTGGCCAGCCTGAACTTGGCAATCCCGGTGGTTTTATCCCCATGTTCACAGGGTCACTGCGCGCGCTGTTCACGGTGTTCAGCCCGTCGGGCATTGGTGAGATCCTGGCGCAGGCGACCGGTCAACAGCCCCGTTCGATTGATGGGGCGGTGTCACTCGTCGGCGCGGCATCGATCGCTGGACAAGTGGGTGAAGTCGCTTCGGGTCTGGTGCTGTTCATCGGTCTGATCGCGGTGGTCAACGTGTTTATCGGCATCTTCAACCTGATGCCTCTGCCCCCGCTCGACGGCGGCCACCTGGCGGCTCTCGCGTACGAACGTACGGTGAACCTGACCCGCCAGTTGCGAGGCCGGCAGCCTGACTATCACGTCGATCCGCGCGCCCTGGCAGCGATCGCGGTCCCGGTGCTCGCGATCCTGTCGGTGGTGGTCCTGGCGTTGCTGTGGCTCGACATCACCGACCCCATTCGGCTCGGCTGATGCCGTCGGCTTGGCCGGTCCCGTCGGCTTGGCCGATCCCGTCGGCTCGGCTGATCCCGTCGGCTCGGCTGATCCCGACCGAACCGATCAGCGGTCGCGGCACGAAGCAATGGCTGACATCGCTACCTTTGGTGACACCGATGTACCAACAGCGCGCGAGGATGCCGTCGTGACGACCTCATTGCCGATCGTTCCATCGGGTGTGCCCGCTGGTCATGTTGCCGCTGTTGAGCCACCCAAACGGCGCTTGACCCGCAAGATCCGGCTCGGTCCGCTCGACGTCGGTGGTGACGCGCCGATCACGGTTCAGACGATGACCGTCACTCCCACACACGAAGTCGATCTCACGCTGCAGGCAATTGCGGCCGCGCAAGCGGCGGGTGCCGACATCGTCCGGGTGGCCGTACCCCGGCGCGAAGATGCTGAAGCACTGGCTTCGATCGCCGAGCACGCGCGCATTCCGGTGATTGCCGACATTCACTTCCAGTGGAAATATGCGGTCATGGCGATCGAGGCCGGCTGCGCTGGGGTGAGGATCAATCCCGGAAATATCAAGAAGCACGACAAGGTCGCGCTGCTCGGCAAGCTCGCCAGTGACGCTGGGGTGGCGATCCGGATCGGGGTCAACGGCGGAAGTTTGGAACAGTCGATCCTGGACGAGTTCGGCGGACCTACGCCAGAGGCCATGGTTGCGTCGGCGATGCGTGAAGTCCGGCTGCTCGAAGATGTTGAGTTTTTCGACACCAAGATTTCCGTCAAACATTCAGATCCGTGGGTGATGATTCAGACCTACCGGCTGCTTTCGGAGACCACCGACTATCCACTGCACCTCGGCGTGACCGAAGCCGGTCCGTTGAAAACTGGGTCGATCAAGTCGGCGGTCGGGATCGGCACGTTGCTCGCCGAAGGGATTGGTGACACCATTCGGGTGTCACTATCCGCTGATCCGGTCGAAGAGGTCAAGGCCGGCATCACGATGCTCGAGTCCCTGCATCTGCGTGAGCGCGGGCTTGACGTGGTGTCGTGCCCGTCCTGCGGGCGTGCCCAGGTCGATGTCTGGACACTCGCCGAGAATGTGCAAAAGGGACTAGAGGGCATCGAAGCGCCATTGCGGGTGGCCGTCATGGGTTGCGTGGTCAATGGACCGGGTGAAGCGCGCGAAGCGGATTTGGGCGTGGCGGCCGGCAACGGCAAAGGCGACATCATTCGCAAAGGTGAGAAGATCGCCACGGTTCGTGAAGAAGACATCGTCGAAGCACTCGTGCACTATGCGACCGAAATGGCCGAGGAAATTCGCGCTGAACGCGGCGAGGGCACTCCGGTGGTCGCCTAACGCGGTCACATAGCGATGTCATCGAGCGCGTGATACCTTCGATTGGCGTGATGTAGACACGCCAGCAGTGTCCGCGTCATGTGTTCGGTCCCGCGACCGGTCCGGCAGCAAGTTGCTGCATACGACCGCCGTGGTCCGGACCCGACAACGGACGTCCGACGCGGCGGG
>JBBDVU010000089.1:0-2487 GCA_040903225.1 Nitriliruptoraceae bacterium
CGATGATCCCGTCGACGGCATCATCGCGGCCGGTAATCCCAATGATGCCGCACACGACTGGCTCCTCGTCGACTTTGGCCAAAAGCTGATGCTGTCGGAGGCGACATGCTACGCGCAGCTACCCGAACCGTGCCATTGGTGGATTGCGCCACGCCAACGCGCCAAGTTGGTTTGGCCGCAGGCGGAACTGGACGCCCGTTGGGCGAGTATGCGGCGGTCGAGCATCGATGGTGTCCCGTGGCCACTAACACGCGTGGGCGGGGCCGAGACGGTCAGTGGACCGCGAGCGCCGCAGCGACGACTGTGGCCAGGTTGTCGGCGATCTGCTGCGCCTGATCCAGCTCGGGCGCTTCGATCATCACCCGCACGACCGGTTCCGTTCCGGACGGTCGTAGCAGCACCCGGCCGCCACCACCCAGTTCATCCTCGATCTGCTTTACCGCAGCCCACACCTGTCCGGCGCCGTCGAGGCGTGACCGGTCGACATCCTTGACGTTGACCAGGACCTGCGGCAGCCGCTGCATGACGGTGGCAAGTTCATCCAAGCTCGCGCCGGTTTCATGCACGACGGCCATCAGCAGCACTGCCGACAAGATGCCGTCGCCGGTGGTGGCGTGTTCCAAGTCGATGAGGTGGCCCGACTGTTCACCACCCAAGTTGAGCCCGCGCTCGCGCATCGCCGCAAGCACGTAGCGGTCTCCAACTGTCGTTTCGATCACCTCGATGCCGAGCGCAGACATGGCACGACGAAATCCGAGGTTGGTCATCACCGTGGTCACCACCGCACCCTGCCGGAGTGCACCACGCTCGTGCAGGTGTTTCGCGAGGATCGCCAGGATGACGTCACCGTCGACTTCAGCGCCGGTCGCCGTCGCCGCGATGAGCCGATCGGCATCGCCGTCGTGGCTGATGCCCAGGTCCGCACCGTGTTCGATGACGGCGGCAGCGATCACATCGGGGTAGGTCGAGCCGCACCCGGCGTTGATGTTTGCGCCGTCGGGCGAACAGTGGATGGTGATGACATCAGCACCGAGTTGGCGGTAGACCTGGGGGGCGACGCTGCTGGCCGCGCCGTTGGCGCCGTCAACCACAACTTTCAGGCCGGCAAGATCGAGGTCAACAACCGAGGCGAGGTATTCGATGTAGCGGGCAACCGCCGACGGGTCCGCGAGCCGACGGCCGATTTCAGTGCCTCGTGGCCGGGGGCTTGCCGCCGCCTCGTCAATGAGCGCTTCCAGACGCGCTTCGTCGTCGTCGCTGAACTTGAAGCCGTCAGCACCGAAGAACTTGATGCCGTTGTCGCCAACCGGATTGTGTGACGCGGAGATCATCGCTCCGGCAGCCGCCGCAGACCGGGCTGTGAGGTGCGCGACGGCGGCCGTTGGCAGCACGCCGACGGTGCGGGCGTCGCCGCCGGCTGACGTGATGCCAGCAACCAGGGCCGACTCGAGCATCTCGCCGGACCAGCGCGGGTCGCGGCCGATGATTACGGCTGGCCGCTCGTTGCCCTGTCCACGCAGCAATTCGATCAAGCTTCGCCCCAGCGACAGGGCGAGCTCCGGCGTCAGCTCGACGTTGGCCGAGCCACGAATACCGTCGGTACCGAAAAGTGAACCCACGAGGTGAGGTCAGTCGTCGATGGGCATCAACGCTTGCTGAACTGTGGTGCCCGGCGGGCTTTCTTGAGACCGTACTTCTTGCGCTCGACCTTGCGGGCGTCGCGCGTCAGCATCCCGGCCTGCTTGAGCGGGGTCCGCCAGTCGGCGTCGTAGTCGACGAGCGCGCGTGCGATCGCCAGGCGCAGCGCGCCGGCCTGACCGGTGGTGCCGCCGCCGTGGATACGAGCGTCGACGTCCCAAGTACCGGCTTGGTCAAGCACCGCGATCGGCTCGATCGCGTGAGCGCGGAGCTTTTCGGTGCGGAAATACTCGTTGAGCTCACGTCCGTTGATCGTGAACTGCCCGGATCCGCGACGCACGCGGGCGCGTGCCACTGCGGATTTGCGGCGACCGGTGTGGATCGACTGAGCCATGGTGATGGTTTCCTCTACACGTGGTCGGGGAACGGCTTGGGCTGCTGTGCCTCATGCGGGTGTTCAGCACCCGGGTAGACACGCAGTTTGCGGCCCATGGCGTTGCCCAGTTTGTTCTTTGGCAGCATGCCTTGTACGGCACGTTCAACGACGTCGGCAGGCCGGCGTTGGAGCATCCGGGCGAACGGTACCGACTTGATCCCGCCGGGAAAGCCCGAGTGGGAGTGGTACAGCTTCTGTTCGCTCTTGGTGCCCGACAGCACAATCTTGTCGGCGTTGATGATGATGACGTGGTCACCCATGTCCATATGCGGCGCGAAGGTGGGCTTGTGCTTGCCACGCAACACCGTGGCGACACGCGTCGCTAGACGACCGAGCGTCTGACCGTCGGCGTCGATGATGAACCACTCGCGGGTGATGTCTTTGGCGCTCGGGCTATAGGTGCGCATTCGTCA
>JBBDVU010000090.1:0-15215 GCA_040903225.1 Nitriliruptoraceae bacterium
TGGTTGCCGCCGCCCAGCAGGCGGCGGTGACGCTCGACTTGCCACTCGAAATTCAAGCGACCGGACTGCGACCATTGGCAGACGCTCTCGACACGCAGCGCCGACGACTGCCGGTCGTGGCATGACCGAGACCACAGGAACGAGACGACGGCGAGCGCGCAGCGGCGCTCAGCTGGTCACCATCTACTGGCGGGACATCCCTGCCCAGGTCACCGCTCAGGCGAGCGAGCGGCGGGCGCAGGCACTGCTTCCGGCGCGATTCCAGAAAGCGATCGACAAGGCTGCTCGCGTGGCTGGGCTGACCGACCGGCACCGCTACATCGAACAGTGGCGACGTGTCGCCATCCCGATCGACCCCGATACCCCGCTCGATGCGCTGGTGCACGATGAAGCCCAGCGACTCGACACGCTGCACGACCGCCAGGCGCTGGCCGCGCTGGTCGGCAACGGCGGCCAACACCCCGACGGAGCAACTGCATGACCGTAACTGTCGTCAGCTCAGCAACCCGTGAAGTAGCCATCGGGTTCGACCGCCCATTTGTCATGATCGGCGAACGGATCAATCCGACCGGACGCAAACTGCTGTCCGAAGAGATGCAGCGCGGCGATTTTTCGCGGGTTGAAGCTGACGCCATTGCGCAGGTGGAAGCAGGTGCGCGCATGCTTGATGTCAATGCGGGCATCCCGTTGGCAGACGAGCCCGCGTTGCTGGCAAAGGCGGTCCAGCTGGTGCAGTCCGTCACAGACGTGCCGTTGTCCATCGACTCGTCGATCATTGAAGCGCTCGAGGCGGCCGTTGCGGTGTACGAGGGCAAACCACTGATCAATTCGGTCACCGGCGAAGACGAGGTACTCGAACGGGTCCTGCCGTTGGTGGCGAAACATTCGGCGGCGGTGGTGGCGATCTCCAACGACGAGACCGGTATTTCCGAAAACCCAGACGTACGTTTTGACGTGGCCGCCAAGATCGTGCGTCGCGCTGCCGACTACGGAATCCCTCGCGACGACATCGTCGTCGATCCGCTGGTCATGCCCATTGGTGCGATGGCTACTGCTGGCAAGCAGGTGTTCCATCTCGTCCGTCGGTTGCGGGACGAGCTCGGAGTCAACACGACGTGTGGCGCCTCGAACGTCAGCTTTGGGTTGCCCAACCGGCACGTGGTCACGGGTGCGTTTCTGTCGATGGCCATCTCGCACGGCATGACTTCAGCGATCATGAACCCGCTGCACGGCGAGGTTCGGGCCGCAGTCATGGCCGCTGACGTACTGACCGGCGCCGACGAGAACTGTGCGAACTGGATCCGCCACCATCGGGCGCCGTCAGACGGCAACGACCGTGCCGGGCGGCGCGGTGGCCGACGTGCACGAGCCGCAGGCTGATCATGCCGGCCACCACCGACGCAGCCGTCGAGCCCCGCGACGTCGAACATGACGGCGCCGTGGCCGTCGGTTCTGAGTCCGCGCGCGAGCCGGCCGTGCGCGCCGTGTTCACGCCGTCGGGGCATACCGGCGTGTTTCCATCGGGCACCACGGTGTTGGAAGCGGCCCGTGAGCTAGGCGTCGATCTTGATTCGGTCTGTGGGGGCAAAGGCCTGTGTGGCCGCTGCCAGGTACGTATCGTCGATGGTGCCTTTGCCAAATGGCAGATCACCTCGGGGCCGGACAACGTGTCGTCGCCCGGCTCCGTTGAACAGCAGTATCGGGGACGCCGGCCGCTGCCTGATGAACATCGGCTCGGCTGTGCGACCCGCATCTTCGGGCCGGTCGTCATCGATGTTCCGCCCGAAAGCCAGCTCCACAAACAGATCGTGCGCAAAGGCTTGATCCTGCAGGATCTGGTACTCGATCCGATGATCACCTTGCACTATCTCGAAGTCCCCCCTGAACCTGACGACGCCCAAGGTGACAGTGCGCTGGACCGTATCCGCGCAGAATTGGCACGCGCCTGGCAGATCGACGGGATCGTGCCCATCTTCGAAGCCTTGCATCTGCTGCACCCGGCGCTGGCGACTGCCAGCGGAGCGATGACGGTCGCCGTCCGAGACCGGCACTTGATCGCCGCGTGGCCGGGGCTCGTGGATCGCATAGCTGGCATTGCGATCGACATCGGCTCGACCACGATCGCGGGGCATCTGGTCGAGCTGTCAACCGGCGACATCCTGGCCAGTGCCGGCCGGATGAACCCGCAGATCCGGTTCGGTGAGGACCTGATGAGCCGGGTGTCGTATGCGATGATGAACCCCGGCGGGGCGACCGCCCTGACGGCCGCTGTCCAGTTCGAACTCGACGCCCTGGTCACCGAGCTGATCACCGAGACCGAGCTCGACCGGTCCCAAGTCCTCGATTTCGTGCTGGTCGGCAATCCGATCATGCATCACCTGGCGCTAGGGATTGACCCGTCGCCACTGGGGCAGGCGCCGTTCACGTTGGCCACCAGCGACGCAATCGAGGTGCGCGCGTCAAAGCTGGGCATCAACTGCCCATCGGCGCAGGTGTATGTCGCACCGTGCATCGCTGGACATGTCGGAGCAGACACGATGGCGGCGATCCTGGCTGAAGGACCGCACCGCAGCGATGCGATGCAGCTGCTCGTCGACGTAGGAACCAACGCCGAGATCGTGCTCGGCAATCGCGATGGTTTGTATGCAGCGTCCAGCCCGACCGGACCGGCGTTTGAAGGCGCACAGTTGTCATGTGGACAACGGGCCACCGCTGGCGCGATTGAACGCGTGCGCATCGACCCGGCAACGCTGGAGCCGCGTTTCACAGTCATCGGCAGCGATCTGTGGTCAGATGAGGACGGATTCACCGACGCGGTCGCGCACGTCGGGATCACGGGTGTCTGCGGATCGGGCGTGATCGAACTGGTCGCCGAGCTGTACCTGGCTGGGGTCATCGACGAGCACGGGGTCATTCGTGGCGAACTCGCCGAACGCAGCGCGCGGATCGTCGCCCAACAACGCACGTTTGCCTACGTCGTCCATGCCGGACCTCCGGCGATCACGCTGCTGCAGACCGACGTGCGCGCCATCCAGCTGGCCAAAGCCGCATTGCGCGCCGGCATCGACCTGCTGTGCGAACGTGCCGGCGTGAGCGCCATAGACGAGATCCGGCTCGCTGGCGCGTTCGGGGCGCACATCGACCCGCTGCACGCAATGGTGCTCGGGCTGATACCTGACGCGCCGCTCGACCAGGTCCAGGCAGTCGGCAATGCCGCCGGTGCAGGGGCAGTGCGTGCGCTGGTGTCGCGCCAACAGCGCACCGAGATGGAGACGGTTGTGGGCTCGATCACCAAGATCGAAACCGCACTCGAACCCAAGTTTCAACAACTGTTCGTCGATGCACTCGCTATCCCGCACCGCATCGCTCAGATGCCCCACCTTCGCGACCATGTCGAGTTACCGGCCGCAACGGCATCGACGATGCAGTCGACGCGGCGTCGCCGCAGCCGAAAGGAGGCGTCATGACTGATAACGCGCCACGTGGGCGTCGCACCGGGGGACGTGAAGGCCGCCGTGCGGCACGTGCCGCGGCTGCGCCCGAACATGCGCCGTATCTCACCCGCAATATTCCGCCATTCGAACTGGTCAGCGACGCAGGCCTGGAAATCATCGAACGCAACGCTGACATCATCCTCGAGCAAGTCGGTGTCGAATTTCGCGACCATCCACGGTCACTCGAACTGCTGCGATCCGCTGGTGCGCAGGTCGACGGGCATCGGGTGCGGTTCCCGCCGGGCATGTGCCGCGAAATTGTGCAGGCCAATGCCCCCACGTCGTACACCCAGCATGCGCGCAACCCGGCGCGCAGCGTCGAAATCGGTGGCAAGCACACGGTCTTCGCTCCCAATTATGGGTCACCGTTTGTTACCGATCTCGACCACGGCCGGCGTTACGCCACACTCGAAGACTTCACCAATTTCGTCAAGCTCGCTTACCTGACTCCGGCGCTACACCATTCGGGCGGCACCGTGTGTGAGCCGACCGACGTGCCGGTCAACAAGCGCCATCTCGACATGGTCTATGCCCATCTGCGCTACAGCGACAAGCCGTTCATGGGGTCGGTGACCGCCGGGGAGCGCGCGCACGACTCGGTCGAACTGGCACGATTCGCGTTCGGTGGCGATCTGGCCGGGCGGACGGTTGTCACCAGCCTCATCAACGCGTCGTCGCCGCTGGTGTGGGACGCGACCATGCTGGACGCCGCCGAGGTGTATGCCCGACACAACCAGGCGTGCATCATCACCCCGTTCATCCTCGCTGGCGCAATGGCACCGGTGACCGCTGCTGGTGTCGCTGCGCAGACGCTGGCTGAAGCACTCGCCGGCATGACGTTCGTGCAGCTCGTCAACCCGGGCGCGCCGGTGGTGTTTGGCTCATTTGCCAGCTCGATGTCGATGCAGACCGGCGCGCCAACATTCGGCTCGCCGGAGCCGGCGTTGGTGCTGTACACGATGGCAGCGTTGGCGCGGCGGCTCGGTGTGCCGTTCCGGTCCGGCGGTTCCCTGACCGCGTCGAAAGTTCCCGACGCACAGGCCGCCTACGAGAGTGCGAGCACCTTGCTGCCGACGGTGCTGGCCGGCGTCAACTTCGTGCTTCACGCAGCGGGCTGGCTCGAAGGCGGCCTGGCGATCAGCTACGAGAAGTTCGTCATGGATGCAGACCAGCTCGCCATGATGGAAGTGTTTGTCCAAGGGCTTGACCTGAGCGAAAACGGCCAAGCTATGGATGCCATCGCCGAAGTTGGTCCTGGTCAGCACCACCTGGGCAGTGCCCACACGCTTGCAAATTTCGAGACGGCGTTCTACCGGTCAGCAATTGCAGACAATTCCAGCTACGAGCAGTGGGAAGAAGATGGCGGCCTGAGCGCACCCGACCGTGCCAACGCCCGCGTCAAATCGATGCTGGCCGACTACGTCGCGCCACCGATCGACGACGCTGTCGACCAGCAGTTGCGTGACTATATTGATCGCCGCAAAGCCGAGATGCCTGACGAGATCGGCTGACGCCACAGGCGGTCCACACCCGTCCGCTAGGGTCGCTTTGCCGAATGCAGGCAAAGGCGGCCCATGACGACTCTCATCCTCGTCCGTCACGCGACCACGGCGGCAACCGGCAAGCGGCTCGGTGGATGGACGCCGGGCGTCCACCTCGATGCGCGTGGTCACGACCAGGCGGCGTGTGTTGCCGCGCAGCTTGCGCCGTTGCCCATTAGTGCGGTGTACACCTCACCACTCGAACGGACGGTCGAGACCGCTCGACGTATTGCGCGCGAACAGCGGTTGCGGGTCCGTGTCCGCAAAGGTTTAGGCGAAGTTGACTACGGCGATTGGACCGATAGGCCACTCGGTCAGCTACGCCGCCGGACCATGTGGCGTGACATCCAGTCGACCCCGTCACGGGTAACGTTTCCCAATGGAGAATCGATTCGTGCTGCCCAGCAACGCGCCGTCGACACTATCGAACAGCTGGTTGCCGACCATGGTGACGCCACCATCGTTGCCGTCAGCCACGCCGACGTGATCAAGGCCGTTGTGGCGTTCTACCTCGGTCTGGGCCTAGACATGTTTCAACGCCTACACATCGCGCCCGCATCGGTGACGACTGTGCATCTGCCAACGAGCGGCCATCCCATGCTTGTCGCCTGCAATGTGACGAGCCACCTGCCCCAACGGACATCCGATGCGTGATCTCGAACTTCCCAGTGTGCACCACGTCACCATCGGCTACACCGGGACGCCGGGTGAGCGCACGTTCTTTTTCCAGGTAGAAGACGATGATCATCGCATCACGTTGGCGCTGGAAAAGCGGCAGGCTGTGGGAATCGCCGATCTGCTGACACAGTTGCTCGTCCGACTCGACGACGACGCCGCGACAGACTGGGATCGCGACGCGATGGCGTTGCGGCCGCCACTGGACCCCGACTGGCGCATTGGCGAAATCGCCGTCGGTGTCGATCCACAGACCCAACAGTTCTTGATCGAGCTGACGGAAATTAGTGACGAAGAAACCGACGACGTCGCGGGCTTACGAGTGTTCATTGACCGGGACCAGGCTCGCCGGCTCGCGGCCCAGGCCCGAGAACAAGCCAGCCAGGGCCGACCACGTTGCACGCTCTGCGGACGGCCCACCTCAGCCGCCGGCGATCATGTGTGCCCGATGACGAACGGGCACGGCGACCTGTCGTGACGCACCATGCAGCGCTCGCGATGGCGCCATTGCACATCATCGGCCGGTTCTCGGAGGCATCCAATGCCACGCTGCTGGTCCAGGTGCTCGATGATGCCAGCGAAGCGTTCACCGGCGATCCTAACGAGGCGGTGCATCAGCTCCCACCGCAGCAGTTGGCCGTCTACAAGCCCGCTGCCGGCGAAGCGCCATTATGGGACTTTCCCTCGGCAACGCTATACCGACGCGAGGTCGCCGCGTTCGTGGTGAGCGACTGGTTCGGATTCGACCTGGTGCCGGTGACGGTGATTCGCGACGACGCTCCCGCAGGACCCGGAAGCCTGCAGCAGTTTGTCACGCACGATCCCGCACAGCACTACCTCACGTTACGCGACCATCCGGATCCCGCCATCCAACGACAGCTGGTCGAGCTGATCACGTTTGACATCCTGGTCAACAATGCGGATCGCAAAGCCGGTCATGTCCTGCGGTCAGTGGCACCGCCCGGCAAGATTTTCGGGGTGGATCATGGGGTGTGTTTTCACGTTGAACCGAAATTGCGGACGGTCGCGTGGGATCATGCGGGCGAGCACCTACCCGTGGTGCTGGTCGAACAGCTGCAAGCCGCGTCTGGCAGGATCGACGAGTTACAGTCGATGCTTGACGGTCTGCTCACCTCCGACGAAGTGGCGGCATTCACCAAACGGCTGGCAGCACTGCTCGAACAGCCCGAGTTTCCTCATCCCACCAGTCATCGTCCGCTGCCGTGGCCGTTGATATGACACGGTTTCGCAAAGTCGACGTATGCGCATTCTGATGTTGTCGTGGGAGTACCCACCGCGGATCATCGGTGGGCTCGGCCGCCATGTCGCGGCGCTATCTCAGCAGCTTGCGTGCGCCGGACACCGCGTCCACGTCGTGTCACGTGATCATCCGTCGGCATCTGTGCGGGGCACGTTCGCGGGCGTCGACGTGCTCCGCGTGTCGGATGCACCGCCGAACATCGCCTTCGATGACCTGTTGCCATGGGTTCTGGCGTTCAACAACGGCATCCAGGCGACGGCGACGCCACTGCTGCGCGAGTACCCGTTTGACGTCATCCACGCGCACGACTGGCTTGTGGCCTATGCCGCAATCGCGCTGTCCGACGCGTGGCATTTGCCGTTGGTTTCGACCATCCACGCCACTGAACATGGCCGGCATCAGGGTCATCTGCCGAATGCGCTCAGCCACCGCATCCACGAAACGGAAGCTTGGCTGGTGGCACGCTCCGACCGGATCGTCACCTGTTCGGCGCATATGCGCGCCGAGGTCGCGCGGTTGTTCGCACCACCAGCTGACCGGTTGACGCGCATTTCCAACGGTGTTGCAATCGACGACTTCACGGTCGCAGCCGCCGACGCTGCTGCCTATCGCCAGCAGCGGGTCGACGTCGGCACGCAGCTGGTGGTGTTCGCCGGTCGCCTCGAATTCGAAAAGGGCGTGCACACGCTGCTGCATGCGCTCCAACAGGTGCAGCATGCGGCCGGGCCGACGCGCCTGGTTGTTGCCGGTGTCGGCAGCTATTCACCGCAACTGCGTCGCCAGGTCGACGAGTTGGGACTACAGGCCGACGTCGAGTTCGCTGGGTTTGTCGAAGACCACGAACTCAAGCTGCTGTACGCCGCCGCGGACGTGGTCGTGGCGCCGTCGATCTACGAGCCGTTCGGCCTCGTAGCCGTTGAAGCGATGGCGAGCGGGACGCCGGTCGTGGTCGGTGACACCGGCGGGTTGCGCGAAATCGTTGCCGACGGCAGCGGGTTGATGTTCCTGCCCGGCGACGCCGATGAGCTCGCCGCGGTGCTGATACGGGTGCTGACCGACCGGCAGTTGGCCCAAATGCTTGTGGATCAGGGCCGCACCACCGTCACCGAACGGTTCAACTGGGGACGAGTTGCCGTCAAGACTGCGGCACAATATGCGCTTGTTCAACGGGACCGCCCGCAGCGTCCCGTCGCTGTACCCGGAGACCAGCATGCTTGATCGTCGCGAACGGTTCGCGGCATGGGTCGCCCCGCTCGTGCTTGTCGCGCTTGCGGTCACCCAGCTCAGTTTTGCGGCCACACGCGATCTGACACCCTGGAAAGGTGGTGGATTCGGCATGTTCGCGTCGGTCGATCGGCTCAACTACCGGGCGATGCAAGTCACCATCATCACTGACGACGGGACCTATCCGGTCGACATCCATGCGTTCGCGCCACAATCGCGTGGAACCCAGACCGCGTTTGTGAATGCGCGAGCGCTGTTCGATCAGCGCCGGGTACAGCATTTGATCGACCAGATGTGGCGAGCCGAATGGGTAATCGATCGGGATGTCGCCACCTTCGAATCATGGCGCGACGACGATGGAGGTGTCGGAACACCGCTGCCGCTACGACATCGTGGTCACGACGACATTGTTGACGTTCGACACGTCGACTGGCGGTTGTATGCCGTCGCCTATAACCGGGGTTGGGACGAGATTCGCCCGCGCATCGTCGGGCAGATGATGGTCGACGGTGGCGGTCGAAATCTGACGGTCGTCGATGATGAATTGTCATGGTGGTCGGGGTCGTGACCGCACCCAGATCTGACGTGGCCATCCGCCTGCGGTCGGCAGCCGCCCGCTGGTCGCCGAAGTTCTATCCGTTCTTGCGTCGTGGGTACCGTTGGCTGGTGGCTCGGCCCGCCGGCGACGACGCACGCAACGCGGCTGCGCTGGCGCTGCGGTTGACGCTGATCACGCTCCTCATTGGCGCACCTCCCGCCACCTCCTTGTTCACCCCGATCGCTGCGGTAGCGGGACTGGCTGTGGCCGGCCTGATCACCAACCGCTGGTATTGGCTGATCGTTGCCGGCCTGTTCGCCTTTAGTCCGTACGTACGGCCGTGGCTCGAGCTCGACAACCACCATTGGTTGCAGCTGTACTGGTTCGCGGCCATCGCGGTCACCCGATTCGTACCTCGCCGCGACGATGCGTTGCAGCTCGCAGCACGCCTGCTGGTCGGTTTCGCATTCTTGTTCGCCGTCGTCTGGAAGGTGATTGCACCTGAGTTTCTCAACGGCGGGTTCTTCGATCTGACGTTCACGGCCGACCGGCGGCTTGGCGATGTTGCGGCAGCAATCGGCTGGCAAGACGCCGACACCGCAACCTCAACCGCATCAGCAATCGGGCAATGGCGAACGCCAGGAACGCAACCTGAGCCAATTGCCGTCACTGTTAGCGAGTCGGTCGCGCGGATTACGCCGCGACTGGCATGGATGACGGTCGTGATCGAAGCTGCGGTTGCTGTCGCGTTTCTTGCCCCCCTGCGCCGGCAGTGGCGGTATCTGCGGGATGGATCAATGGTGGTGTTTGTGGTCGCGACCTATCCGCTGGCGCCGGTCGTGGGATTTGGCCGTTTGCTGGTCACTATGGCGGCAATGCAGAGCAATCTGCTTCCCCGTGTGCGCACCGCACTGTATGTCACGGTGTTTGCTGCCTTGAGCCTGCTATCCGAACGGGATGTTGCGCTTGATTGGCTGCGCGCCCTGTTCGTCGTCGCTGTGGAGTAGGCACGTGCCCACCTACCGTGACCAGGCGATCGTGCTGCGTACCTACAAACTCGGTGAGACCGATCGGATTGTGCATCTGTTGACCGTTGGTCGAGGCAAGGTGCGGGCTGTCGCCAAAGGTGTGCGCCGGCCGGGCAGCCGGTTTGGTGGACGGCTCGAACCGTTCAGCCACATCGACGTGCAGCTGTATGAAGGCCGCAACCTCGACATCATCAGCCAGGTCGAACTCATCGATGCGCACGCTCGCGTACGGGCCGACTTCGCGACTTCCGCAGCAGCGTCGGTGATGGTCGAGCTGGTCGATGTCGTCACCCAGGAAGGCGAACGCGACAACCCGTTGTTCTTGCTGCTGCGCGCCGGATTGCAGGCTCTTGACGCGCAGCCACCCGACCCGTCCGTGTTCGTCGACGCGTTCTTGGTGCGCGCCGCCGCCCACGTGGGATTTGCCGTCTTTACCCGTGCATGCGCGGTTTGCCGGGCCCCGGGCACACATCCGTACTTGTCGGTCAAAGGTGGTGGCACCCTGTGCCCGTCATGTGCGCCACCCGGGGCGCGTGCCGTCGACGAACAAGTGGTGATCCTTGTCGCCCAGTTTGCCAATGCCGGCGAATGGCGCGCGCTACTCGACGTGCCAACGTCGAATGACGCACGCCATACGGCGTCGTCGTACGTGCGTGCATTCATCGAGCATCATCTCGACCGCCAGTTACGCAGCTATGACGCCGTACCACGCAGCTAACGTGTGGCGGCAACGTCGAGACAGGTGAGATGTGCCCGTAACCATTGCGCCCGATCTGCTTGCGCGGTTGGACCGTGCCCGTGTTCCGCAACACGTCGCGGTGATCATGGATGGCAACGGTCGTTGGGCCAACCAGCGGGGACTCAGACGCAATGCCGGCCATGAAGCGGGCGAGCAGGCGTTGTTCGCCACGGTAGAAGGTGCGCTCGCGCTGGGGGTCTCCAACCTGACGGTGTACGCGTTCTCGACTGAAAACTGGAAGCGCTCGCCCGAGGAGGTGTCGTTTCTCCTAGGTTTCAATGAGTCGTTACTCCTGCGTCGTGCCGATGAACTCGACGAACGCAACGTGCGCGTGCAATTCATCGGTCGACGTGGCCGTCCGGTGCCGCGCCGGCTGGTCCGACTCATCGAGCAGACCGAACAGCAGACGTCCGACAATCGGCGCATGACCTTACGGATCGCCTTCAATTATGGTGCCCAGGCCGAACTGGTCGATGCGATGCGTGACATCGCCATGGCCGTGCACGGAGGGCAGCTGCGGCCACGCGACATCGATGAGGCCGTCATCAGTCGCCACCTGTACGACCCCGGTATGCCGGTGGTCGATCTGCTGATCCGCACGTCTGGCGAGTATCGAGTGTCGAATTATCTGCTGTGGCAGGCGGCCTACGCCGAGCTGGCGTTCGTCGACACGCTATGGCCCGATTTCGATCATGACTCCTTGGCCGCATGCGTGATCGACTACCAACAGCGTGATCGCCGGTTCGGTGGAGCTAAGGATCGTCCCGCTCCGACACCGTGACGGGAATGGACGGTCAGCCGCGGCGGGTACCGAGGCGATGTCCAAATACGTCGGCAATGTCGTACGCCAGCCGTGGCGCCTCGGCGACGTCCAGACTTGCCGCGGTGATGCGGATGCCGGGCTCCGACTCGATCCTGAAGGGCTCGCCGGCTTGGACTGCCCAGCCCCGTGCTGCCAGTCCTTGGACGACTGGGACTTCTTCGATCACCGGGACCCACACGTTCAAACCTGAAGCACCAACAGCAACGATGTCAACATCAGCGAGCTCGTCGATGAGTGTCTGGCGTCGCTGTCGATAGGTCGATGCTGCACGCTTGAGCGTGCCATCGACCAGAGATTGTTGCCACACGCGCGCCGTCAGATACTGCAACAGATGGCTGACCCAGCCCGTGCCGAGACGTTGCCGGCCGAGCAGTCGCACGTGCGTGTCTTCGTCGGATGCGATGATTGCGACCCGCAAGTCAGGTCCGAGTGACTTGGCTACCGACCGGACCACGGCCCACCGCGGTCGACCGGGTGCGATCGGAAAGTAGTCGGCACCACTGACCGGTCCGGCAGGATCGTCTTCTACGACCAAAACATGATCATGACGATCCACAACGGCGCGCAGCTGGTGGGCACGGTCGGCGTCGATTGCTGCACCGGACGGGTTTTGTGCCCGTGGAACCAACAACATGGCTTGACAGCCGTCATCAAGAGCGTCGTTGAGGGCATCCGGGATCATCCCGTATTCGTCGATGGGCACACCGACCGGCTCAAGGCCGAGCGTGCGGATCAGGTCGAGTGCGCCGATATAGCACGGATCTTCGACCGCGATCTTGTCGCCAAGCCGGCAGTGAACCTCGAGGATGCGTTCCAGGCCGTCAAGGCCACCACCGACGATCGCCAGCCAATCGTGATCGACGCCGTCACGGCGAAAGGCGGTCCGGGCGAGTTCAACGAGACTGTCGACGGCTAATTCGTCACCATAGAGGCGATGTACGGGACCGACCTGCGTCAATGCCGGACCTAGATCGGGCAGCAGCGGTGGATCAGGATTGCCGGACGCCAGATCGACTGCACCTGAGGGAATTTCGGCCACCAGCCGTGTAGCCAGTGCCGGCCGGTGCGCCACCGTCATCCGCGATCGGTCGTGACTGACCAGGATGCCGCGTTGCCGCAGATCTCGATAGGCGGACGCGACGGTGGTCGGCGACAACGCCAACTGCTGAGCTAGCGCTCGAACCGACGGTAACGCTTCACCTGGCGCCAGTCGGCCGGTGACCACGCCCCGTTCGATCGATGCCGTCACGCTTGCGGCATCGGTTCCCACAATCTGATACTGTACCGACTCAGTCATAGTGACTGTACTGTAACAGATGCTCTATCCGTTCTTCCAAGATTTGGCGCGGGGTTCCTCATGCTTCACCATCCCTTGCTTGCGCAGCGTTCAACTCGTTTGATCATCGCACTCGCGGTCGTCTATCTGGTTTGGGGGTCGACCTATCTTGCCATCGAACTAGCGATTGCCGCGATCCCGCCGATGTTGATGATGTCTGTGCGGTTCGCAGTCGCAGGCACCGCGTTGTACTTGTGGGCATCACGCCGCGGCGATCGCCGTGGTGACCGACCAACGCCGCGACAGTGGCGCAATGCGGTGGTGACCGGCAGCATGCTCCTGGTTGGCGGTACCGGACTGGTGGCACTGTCGATCGAATGGATCAGCTCCGGAACAGCTGCACTGTTCGCTGCCACCGTGCCTGTATGGATGGCGCTGTTCGGCCGCGTCATGTTCGGTGACCGGCTGACCGTACGTGCCATGGCCGGACTGGTGCTTGGTCTTTTCGGTATTGCCATACTCGTCGATCCGGCCGGCGGCCAGGCGTTTGGCATGCTACTGGCCTTGGCTGGCGCGATCACGTGGGCCTTGGGTTCGATGCGCAGCCGGATCGTCTCGGCGCCGTCGCGTCCGCTGGTGGCCGCGTCGATGGAGATGATCGGCGCCTCGGCCATGTTCCTCATCGTCGCAGTCGTGCGCGGCGAACACCTGCTTGTGGACATCGCGGCGATCAACGCGCCTGCCGTCGCTGCTGTGCTGTACCTGACAACTGCCGGATCGATCGTGGGATTCAGCGCCTACCGCTGGCTCTTGCTGCACGCATCGCCGACGCTGGTCGGCACCCACGCATATGTCAATCCCGTTGTTGCCGTAGTACTCGCATGGCTCGTCGTCGGTGACCAATTGACGGTCCGGATGCTGATTGCGGGCGCGGTCGTGGTTGTAGCCACCGCCATGGTCGTCACCGGCCGACCCGACGTGCCGGTGCCTGCCCAGCCGACGTCTGGTGGCGATGTCTTTGCTGGCGAAGCCCGCCTGCGGCGCACCCGTATGGTCGGCCGCACGGTCGCGCGGGCACCGGCAGCTGCCCTGCGTTTGGGTGTCGCGCCGGTAGCTCGGGGATACCGTGTCATCCGTGATGCCCGCCGTGATCCACATGCGCGACCTCAGCACGATCACGGTGCGCATCCGGTCATCGAGGTACGACCCGAGGAAACCATCTGAGCGACCCGGCGAATCGACCGTCGACCGGCATGAGCGGCCGGCTCGTCGCAGTGTGCGTGGGTGACATCACCTCAGCAGCGTGGGCGGGAAGGCTGGGCCGCACGGCTATCGACAAGCAGCCGCAGGCAGGTCCGGTTGCCATCGACGCGCTCGGGCTCGCCGGAGACGCGCAGGCTGACAAGCAGTTCCACGGCGGGTACGACCAGGCGGTCTATGCCTACAGTGAAACCGACGCGGACTACTGGTCCGAGCAGGTGTCGCGCCCGTTGCCGCCAGGCCAGTTTGGCGAAAACCTGCGGATCGGTGGCATCGATGCCTCGCAGGCGTTGATCGGCCAGCGACTCCGTATCAACGACGTCGAACTGGAAGTCTCTGGACCGCGGATCGCCTGCCGGGTGTTCGCCGGCTTCTGGGACCGTCCGGGCCTGGTCGACGAGTTCAACCGGGCCTTGCGTCTGGGTGCCTATCTGCGCGTGCGCACACCAGGCACCGTCACCGCGTCAGACCCTGTGGTGGTCACCATGACGCCGGATCATGAGGTCACGGTCGCTGAGGTTGCGCGCGTGCGCATGTATGCGCACCAGGACCATGCGCGGCTGCTACCGGCCCGCGACGCCCTGGCCGCGTCGCTGCGTAGTTGGCTCGATATCCGTTCGGCTTCGTGAGGGCATGACCGAATCGAGGGATCAGAGACCTTTCGGATGCCACACCGTCTTGGTTTCGCAGAATGTCAAGATGCGTTCAGGCCCATTGGGTGTCGCGGTGAAATCCGGTTCACGTTGCGGTGCGCGAACAACCCGCTTGACGTTGTCCGCAGCAGCGATCTCGACGTCGGTGGTGTCACTGCCGGCAAGCCCGGCCGCGTCGAACGCGTTGACGTCCAGATGTGCGGCCAGCACCGGCGCGAGCTCGCTCGTATGGCCGGTGAGGATGTTGACGACTCCAGCAGGAACATCAGAAGTCGCCAACACCTCGGCGAGCTCGAGTGCCGGCAGGGGACGGGCTTCGCTGGCGACGACGACCACCGTATTTCCTGCCACGATGATCGGAGCGATGACGCTGACCAGACCAAGCAGCGATGACTGTTGCGGCGCAATTGCCGCAACAACGCCGACCGGTTCGGGTACCGACAGGTTGAAAAACGGTCCGGCGACCGGGTTGCCGGCGCCAGCAACCTGCGCGAACTTGTCTGACCAGCCCGCGTACCACACCCACCGGTCGATCGCGGCGCCGACGGTCTGTTCGGCTTCAGCTGCTGATCGATCGTCGCTACTGGCGACTGAACGGATGAACTGGTCGCGCCGTCCTTCCAACATCTCAGCAATTCGGTACAACACTTGACCGCGGTTGTAGGCGGTAGCGCCTGCCCAGCCGGGCTGGGCGGCGCGTGCA
>JBBDVU010000091.1:0-15199 GCA_040903225.1 Nitriliruptoraceae bacterium
TGATCGCACGGAAGCGTGACGGTGGACAGCTGACGGCGGCAGAACTCGAAGCGTTCATAGGCGGCTACCTGCATGGCGACGTCGACGATGCACAGATGGCAGCACTATTGATGGCGGGTGTCATCAATGGCTTCTCGGTAGACGAAGCGATTGCCTTAACCGATGTTCTCGTGCGCTCTGGTGAGACCATTGATCTGTCGGACCTGACTGGCCCAACCGTCGACAAGCATTCAACCGGTGGGGTGGGCGACGTCACCACCTTGGTGGTAGCGCCCCTGTTGGCAGCTGCAGGCTGCCAGGTCGCCAAGCTGTCGGGTCGCGGGCTTGGACATACCGGTGGAACGCTTGACAAGCTTGAAGCGATTCCGGGCTTTCGGGTTGATCTGTCGCCGCAAGAATTGCACGAACAGGTTGAACGGATCGGGTTGGCCGTCGCTGCGGCGACGCAGGACCTGGTTCCTGCCGACAAGAAGCTTTACGCATTGCGTGACGTGACAGCAACGGTGGCAAGCGACGCTTTGATTGCTTCAAGTGTCATGAGTAAGAAACTCGCCGGTGGTGCGATGCACGTACTGCTGGATGTCAAGACCGGTGACGGTGCGTTCATGGTCGATCCGGAAGACGCTCGAGCGCTTGCCAATCTGTGCGTACAAATAGGTGAGGCGCATGGCCGAAAGACTGGGGCGCTTGTGACTGACATGTCCCAGCCACTTGGCGACGGGATTGGCAACGCACTTGAGGTTGCCGTTGCGGTTGAAACGTTACAAGGCCTCCGCGGCGGCCGGTTGCGCGAACTGTGTTTGGCGTTGGCGAGCGCCGCGTTGCAGCTGACCGGTGTCGCAGCTGAAGCTGCACGCGAGCGCACTGCCCGCCTCCTTGACGATGGCAGCGCACTTGAAAGCTTCCGTGCATTTGTGGCTGCGCAAGGTGGTGATCCATCCGTCGCCGACGATCCACGCGCAACCATGGCAGCCGCTCCGGTCGTGACAGACTGGACTGGCCGGCCAGGGATCGTGCAACACTTCGCCTGTCGTCGAATCGGTGAGCTAGCGGGAAAACTGGGTGCGGGTCGACAGCGCCAGTCAGACATCATCGATCCCGCAGTCGGGTTCGAGGTCTTCAACCGCGTTGGCGACATGGTCGACGGGACAGCCCCGGTCGTTCGCATTCATGCACGCACTGCGGAGCAAGCTGACGAGGTGGCCGCCGAACTGGATCAAGCAATCACGATCTCCGACGAACGCACGTCGCCGGTGCCGTTGATCTTTGCTGCTGTCGGAGTTGAGACACCCCCGGTGGTGCCATAAGCGGCGGCCAATCGCGGCTATGGTCCGGGGTACGGTAGATCAGGAGTGTGCATGCAGCATGGTTGGGGGCCCGGCCAGCTGATCGACACCCGGGCGTTGACGGCGAACGAAACGCTAGTCGCAGCCGCACGAACCATCCGTGTGTTGGTTCGACCGGTCTCGTTCATCATCGTGGTACTCATGGGCGTATACCAACTGGCAGCGTCGATGATGTTTGAGCGTGCCTTTGGCGGCATCGACTTGGACGGCCTCGAAGTTGACGGGTGGTCGTCAGCGATATCTGGTGAACAGTTTGCCAGCATGTTGTTGTGGGCTGGGACCGCTTTGATCGTCGGCATGCTCGTCAGCGTGGTAGTTGGCGGTTCGATCGTGGTGCTTGCTGAATCGGCCGATCGACGTCACGACATCCGTACACGCGACGCAGTACGCATCTCGTTTGATCACGCCGGGGCAACCCTCGGCGCGACGGTCCTCCTATTGACGGGCGCGTTCGGCACCGCGATGGTGCTGCTCATCATCCAGTCGCCGCTCGGCATGCTTGTGCCGGTACTTGGTGCCGTGACCGTAGTTGCAACCTTCCTTTCCGTCGGATTCGTTGCCGGAGCGTTGTCGTATCTGATCCTTCCGGTCGCAATCCTGGAGCAACTTGGACCGGTACGGACCCTCAAGCGGGCATGGTGGACTCTGCGTCACCGCCCAGCACGCGTGTGTGGTATGACCGCTCTGGCGAGTATGGTCGCGATCAGTCTGTCGGTGCTGGTTTCGGTACTGTTCATACCGTTAGCGGCACTAGCCAGCGGCGCTGAACTGGTGTGGTCGTCGTTGAATGCTATTGCCATCTCGCTCGTGTCGATTCCGTTGTTCACCGTTCTGGCGATGGTGGTCTATCTCGATGCGGTGACCCGGATCGAAGGTGTCGATCTGCGGTTGCGCGATCAGGCTGGCGCTCCATGACATACCAGGTCAAACTTGCGGTCTTTGAGGGCCCGTTCGATCTGCTGCTGCAGCTCATCGCGCGGCGAAGGCTTGACGTCACCGACATCGACCTTGCCGAGATCACTGCTGAGTATCTGGTCAGTATTGGCGATGTCATCGACGAGTTTGATCTCGAGACGGCCACGCGGTTTCTGATCGTTGCGGCCACGTTGGTCGAACTCAAGGCCGCGCGGCTGTTACCCAGGGAAGACCGCGACCAGATCGAAGATCTGCTCAGCGACGCTCGTGACATGCTGTATGCGCGGCTGCTCGAATATCGCGCTTTTCGCGACGTCGCCCGCTCCCTGTCGCACCGGCTGGATCGTCACGGTTTCAGTCTGTCGCGTGACATTGCGCTGGAACCGTGGATTCTGCGGTTGGTTCCAGATACTCAACGACCGATCGATGCAGCTGGCTTGGCAGCACTTGCTGCATCGGTGGCCGCACCAGTCGAAGACTCCGAAATTGATCTGACCCATATTCGGCGCACGTACCTGACCATCCGTGACGCCGCCACTCACGTGCTTGGTGCACTTGAGCGACAAGGATCGCGCGTACCCTACAGCGAACTGGTCGATGGCCGTGGCCGCTCCGATCGGGTCGTGATCTTCCTCGCGGTGCTCGAGTTGTTCAAGCTGGGTCACGTCGACTTGGAGCAACAGCACTTCCGGGCGGCGTTATCGGTCGAACGACTTGCCGGCGGTACCGATCTCGCGTCGATCACTGACGAAGAACTCGAAGCTGAGTTCGACCTAGAAGCCGACCCTCAAGACCAACCGCCAACGACCCAACCAACATTGGGTATGACTGCAGGGTGACGCGTTGACTTCATCGTCTGACAACCCCGGCGCTGCCGATGCGCTGACCCAACTGGGTCAGTCGGCCCGCTGTGGGCTGGAAGCGCTGTTGTTTCTCACTGACGAGCCGATTACGACCGCAAGTATCGCCGAGGTACTCGAAGTCGACGAAGACACGGCAGACCAGGCTGTCGAGGCGCTGGCGACCGAATATGCGGCCAGCCCGCGCGGCATCGAGATCCGTCATGCCGCCGGTGGTTGGCGTATGTACTCATCGCCAGTCACCAGGGAATACATCGAGCGGTGGGCACTGTCCGGGCGGACCGGGCGCCTGACGCAAGCGGCGCTGGAAACGCTTGCGGTGATTACCTACAAGCAGCCGATCAGTCGCCATGACATTGGCGAGATTCGTGGCGTCAACGCCGATGCGGCCGTGCGTAGCCTGGTGGCACGCGGGCTGGTGCAAGAAGTCGGCCGTCACTCGGGTCCCGGGCAAGCGGTGCTGTACGGCACGACCTCGACTCTGCTTGAACGTCTCGGGTTGGATTCGCTCGACGAGCTCCCGCCACTGACGGATTATCTGCCGGAAGCGCCGGCACCGGACGAACCCGAACTCGGCGCAATTCGGGAGATTCGACGTCGGCTGGCCGCCGCCGGTCGGGACGATTCGGCCGACCCTGGTGACGACAATCACCTGCCGCCACCGAACCTGCCGACGATTCGCCGACGCGACGCAGATATGGACGACTTGACTGACCGGCTCGAAGCATCGGCACGCAGCGCGGTCAACCGGTTGCGGCAAATCACAGCGGAGCCTTCGGCAGCCGACGGCAGTGAACAGGCACCTGTTATCGATGGCCCCGATGACCCACACGTCAACGAGGTCACAACACCGGAAGGACCACGCGATAATGAGTGAACAGCGGCTGCAGAAGGTCTTGGCGGCTGCAGGTATCGCGTCGAGGCGGGCTTCGGAAGAACTCATCGCACAGGGTCGTGTGACGGTCAATGGCGAAGTCGCGTCGCTGGGTCAGAAGGTCGACTCCGCGAGTGACGTCGTCGCGGTCGATGGCGAGCGCATCAACGTCGATCCTGACCGGGTGTATGTGGTGCTCAACAAGCCGCGTGGAGTGGTCACAACCGCATCGGATCCGCAAGGCCGGCCCACGGTTATGGATCTGATCAATTTGCCGCAGCGGCTGTTCCCCGTAGGACGTCTCGATCAAGACACTGAGGGCCTCCTGCTGCTCACGAATGACGGTGACCTTGCTCACGCGCTGATGCACCCGTCGTTTGAGGTTGAACGCGTGTATGTGGCTCTGGTTCCCGGTCCGGTGCGTAAGAAATCGCTGGCACAATTGCGCCAGGGCATCGAACTCGATGACGGATTGGCGCGTGCCAAATCGGCGCGCGTGCTTGAAGACGAACGATCGAAAGCGTTGCTTGAGATCGTGATGACCGAAGGGCGTAAGCGTGAGATCCGCCGCATGCTCGGGGCGATCGGCCTGACCGTGGAACGGCTCGCCCGTACTTCGTACGGCGGTGTCGAGCTTGGTGACCTGCGACAAGGCAAGTGGCGATTCTTGACGCAAGCGGAGATTGGGCGGCTGCACCAGGTGGTCGGCGACACGGCGAAGGAGCGGCGGCATGGCAATTGAAGCACGGGTCCGGGCGCTGCGCGGGGCGACAACGCTCGAAACTGACGAGCGTGACCAGGTGATTGAACGCACGCAGGAACTGATTGCTGCGCTGTTCCAACGCAATGGGCTCACCGAAGACGATCTCATTTCGATCATTTTCACCGCGACCGATGACGTTCACAGCGCGTTCCCAGCTGAAGCTGCGCGCGAAGCCGGTATCACCCATGTGCCGCTGCTCTGCGCGCGTGAACTGCAGATCGATGGTGGCGTTGAACGCTGTGTTCGGATTCTGGTGCATGCCTACACGTCGCGCACGGTTCGGCAACTGCGTCATGTGTATCTGCACGACGCCCGGCAGTTGCGTACGGATCTTCCCGAATGACAACACAGCTGCTGTCACCGGCCGACGACGTGACGGTCTATCCCGCCACTATCGGCGGCTTGGTCGATGTGCCCGGGGACAAGTCCCTGAGTCACCGGGCACTGCTATTTGGTGCGCTGGCGGATGGAACCACCAAGGTCACCGGCCTTGCCGATTCTGGTGACGTTCGCGCGACTGCTGATGCGCTTCGCCGCATGGGTGTGGACGTGGCGCTGGCATTCACCGATGGAGCGGGGGCAGGCACCATCGCAGGCACGATCGCCGAACCACACGACATCATCGACTGCGGCAACTCCGGCACGTCGCTGCGGCTGCTATCAGGCATAGCCGCGGGTATCGAAGGGCTGACGATCATGACGGGGGATGCCTCGTTGCGACGCCGTCCGGTGGATCGCGTACGGGTCCCACTTGAACAGATGGGTGCCCAGGTATGGGCGCGGCAACATCGTCTGCCACCCGTCGCTATCCGTGGAGGTCGGCTGCGCGCGCTGACGTATCACAGCCCGGTCGCGAGCGCGCAGGTCAAATCGTGTCTGCTGTTCGCAGGTTTCGCGGCGGACGGCCGAACGACGGTGATCTCGCCGGCACGAAGCCGAGACCACACCGAACGACTGTTTGGCTACCTAGGCCATCCAGTCGATGCTGGCGAAGACAGCCACGGACGTGAAGTCGTCACGATCACGCCGGGCCAACTGCGTCCGGATCCCATTGATGTGTGTCGTGACCCGTCGAGTGCGGCATTTTGGCTGGTTGCAGCCATCATCGGCGGCGATGCGGTGACGGCCCGCACGATCTGTATCAACACAACTCGAACCGGCTTTGTGCGGGTGCTCGAAGACATGGGGGCGACCTTCGAGATCACCAATGCGCACGAGCGCGCCGGTGAACCGGCTGCGGACGTGACGGCTCACCCCAGCGCCCTGACGGGCGGCGGACTGTCCGGAAGCGCAGTTGTGGACGCGATTGACGAACTGCCGATCCTTGCGCTTGCGGGCGCACTGAGCGCCAACGGCCTGACCGTCCGGGATGCTGCTGAGCTGCGTGTCAAGGAATCCGACCGCATCGCCACGCTCGCGCGACTGTTTGCAGCACTGGACATGCGGCTGACCGAATTCGACGACGGGTTCAGCGTCGAAGGTGGCCAGCGGCCGCAAGCGGGAACAGTTGATGCTGCCGGCGACCACCGCATCGCGATGACCGCAGCTATCGCTGCGACGGTAGCCACCGGACCGGTCCGCATTACCGGATTCGCTGCCGTGGCCTCCTCCTATCCGACGTTCGAACAAGACCTGCGACGCCTGGGCGGACGCATCGATGTGGCCGCTGGCAGCTACGCAGGTGACCGTGAGCAGCAACGATGAACACACCAGGGATGGTTATCGCCATCGACGGGCCGGCCGGGTCTGGAAAATCGACGGTTGCAGGTGCCGTCGCAGCGCGACTGGGTGTTGCCCACATCGACACTGGTGCGCTGTATCGCGCAGCTGCGCTGGCATGCATCAACGCGGGTGTCGACCTCGATGACGAAGCTGCTTGTAGCGAGATCGTTGTTGCGTCCTCGATTGAACGAGATGACGGCGTCACCCTGCTTGACGGCGACGATGTCGAAGACGAGATTCGTGGCGAACTCGTGACGGCGGCCGTATCGCGTGTGGCCGCTCATGCCGGCGTCCGCGATGCTCTCGGTCCGATTCAGCGGCAAGCCGCAGTTGTCGCGGGCGGCGTGGTCGAGGGTCGCGATATCGGCACGGTTGTGCTCCCGGATGCACATCTAAAAGTCTTCTTGACCGCCAGTGTGCACGCGCGTGCTCAACGACGAGCCGAACAAGTTGGAAGCGACGACATCGATGGTTTCGCGGCCACGATCAGCGCACGAGACCAGGCAGATGGCGAACGTGCGGTCGCGCCTCTGGCGAAAGCCAATGACGCATGGGAACTCGATACCACCGATCTGTCGGTCGATGAAGTTGTTGAAGCGATTGTGACCCGAGCGCAACAACGATATGCAGAAACGCTTGGCGACCCGGTCGCTGCGCATCGGCGGCTACCTCGTGTAGCGGTTGTTGGACGTCCGAACGTAGGGAAGTCCACTCTCGTGAACCGGATCCTCGGCCGCAGGGTCGCGATCGTTGAAGAACGCCCGGGCGTCACACGAGATCGTGTAGAGCACCTGGCACAGTGGGCAGATCGCGATTTCATCGTGATCGACACCGGCGGTTGGGAAGCAGACGCAACCGGGCTCGACCAGCAAGTCGTTGCACAGGCCCAGATGGCCATCCAACAAGCTGATCTGGTGCTATTTGTCGTGGACGCAACGGTTGGCGCACTAGAAGACGACGAGCGTTACGCCCGTTTGCTGCGACGCGCCGGAGTCCCGACGATGCTTGTCGCCAACAAAGTCGACGCCCCTCGCCATGAGCCGTTGATCCACGAATTGCACAACTTGGGACTTGGCACGCCGACACCAATCTCGGCCCGTCATAATCGGGGCGTAGGCGAGCTATTCGACGACGTGGCGACCCGCCTGCCCCAAGGTCGCGCTACGACGTCGGATCATGCACAAGTTGGCCGCATCGCCATTGTCGGACGGCCCAATGTCGGCAAGTCGTCATTGCTCAACCGGCTTGTGGGCGAGCAGCGGGTACTTGTCGATGCGGTCCCGCACACGACACGCGACGCCGTGCACACGATGATGGAACTTGATGGCACGCCCTGGATGATCGTCGACACCGCCGGCATTCGACGCCACTACCGACGCGGCGAGAACACTGAACTGTATGCCGTGGACCGCACCAACGATGCGATCGACCAGGCCGACGTGGTGCTGTTTATTGTTGACGCATCCGAACCACTCGGTGAACAGGACCAACGCATCGCCGCCCGGCTACGTGAAGCTGGCCGCGCCATCGTGATGGTGTGCAACAAGTGGGACCTGGTCGATGACGAACGACGCAGTGACTTCACCAAGGAACTGGACCGGCTGCTCTCGTTCGCCGATTGGGCGCCGCGGCTGAACGTGTCGGCACAAACAGGCCGCGGTATCCGTCGGCTCGCGAGCCAACTCGACTATGTGTGGGGCAATTATCAGCGGCGTATTCCCACGCGCGAGCTGAATCAGGTGACCGCCGACGCCGTTGCGGCCCACGCACTGCCGCGCGATGGCAACAAGCAACTCAAGATCCGCTACGTCACTCAGGCTGAATCCTCGCCACCACGGTTCGTCCTATTTGCGAACGGAACGATCCCGTCTTCTTACGTCCGCTACTTGGAACGGATACTGCGTCAAACGTACGATTTCAGTGGCGTTCCACTGCTGTTCGAAGGCCGGGTCGCGGGCATGCGGCGCAAACGAGAACGCGATGCGGCACGTCGATGAGCGTTTCGCGTCAGTGGTAGCGTGTGCGCCTCGGACCACATTGCTTGTGGTTCAACGGGCTGTGGCGCAGTCAGGTAGCGCACTCGTCTGGGGGACGAGGGGTCGCCGGTTCAAGTCCGGCCAGCCCGACCAGCAGGGCAAGGAACCGCATGCGGTTGTTTGATTCAGGTACGCGCGACGGTTCTGAACTGGTGACCAACCGGATTCTGACCATCCCCAATGTCATCAGTGCGCTGCGCCTACTCGGACTGCCATGGATCTATCTGGAGCTGGTCCGCCACCGTTTCTGGATTGCGCTGCTGCTGGTTGCCGTCTTCAGCGCAACCGACTGGATCGACGGCTACCTGGCTCGACGTCTGCGCCAGGTCACCCGGCTCGGCCAATTGCTCGATCCGGTCGCTGATCGCGCGCTGTTCATTGTGGTGGGCATCGGCACCGTTGTTGCCGGGATTCTCGCGTGGTGGGTGATCCTGCTCATCGTGGTGCGAGACTTGGCGATGCTGCTGATCGGCGGTGTCGTCTTGCAATCTCGGCGCGGACTACCGGCCGTGACCAGGATGGGCAAGGCAGCAACTGCACTGTTGATGACGGCCTTCCCAGTCGTCATCGGCGCACACGCCGTTGGTAGTGCGACGCAGCCAGAACTCGTGCTCGCAACACTTGGAATGACCGGACTGGCGGTAGGCATCGTGCTCTATTGGGTGGTCGCAATCGACTATCTACGCACCATCTTGACCCAAGACGACGCGCATGATCCCGCCAATTCGTAATACGATCGGAATCCAAAGAATCCGCAGGGAGGCCACACGTGACGACCGAACTACCCGATGACCGCCGATATACCGCCGAGCACGAATGGGTGCTTGTCGACGGCGAGGTTGTTCGGATCGGTATCACCGACTATGCACAAGAGCAACTTGGCGACGTGGTGTTCGTCGACCTTCCCGAACCTGGCAGCCAAGTCCAGCAGGGCCAGTCATTCGGCGAAGTCGAGTCGACCAAGTCTGTGTCAGATCTTTACGCACCGATCAGCGGTGTCGTCGTAGAACGCAACGACCACCTGGACGACCAACCCGAATTGGTGAACAGCGATCCGTACGGGCAAGGCTGGCTCATCACCATCCGCGCCGAGGACGTCGCACAGGTCGAGGGACTGTTGGACGCCACGGCATACCGGGGATTAGTGGAGTAGGCACGACACGGCAGCGCCCGCCGTAGGCGAACCTCGTCTACCCTGCGAAAACGAACGGCCGCGTATTCGTGCAATGCCAAGACTGGAGGTGGGACAGTGACGTGCAGCCACTGTGGGAATCACATCCCGCCTGACGCAAACTTCTGCCCGGATTGCGGCCTGCCGGCTGACACACAGCACCGCGCCAAAGACGACACCACCGCATCGATCGATATTGGCGAGCTAGACCCGCATCACGAACTCGCGGAACTTCCAACGTTGGCGCCGGGCACCGGGATGCTGGTCGTAGTACGTGGGCCCAATGCTGGTTCGCGCTACCTACTCGACCGCGAAACGACGACCGTGGGCCGGCATCCTGATTCTGACATTTTTCTCGACGATGTCACGGTGTCACGACGCCACGCTGAATTGCTCGCTGATCGCGGTCGTATCACGGTCCATGACCTTGGCAGTCTCAACGGCTCGTATGTCAACAGCGAACGGGTCGAAGAACGACAGCTGGTGACAGGTGACGAGGTACAGATCGGGCGATTCAAGTTGTTGTTCGTGGGATCACCCGGCAGCGCGGGAACGGCATAGCCATGCGTGCCTACACCATCGGCGAAGTCCTCAACCGGCTGCGGGACGAGTTCGACGACATCACCATCGCCAGGATTCGCTTTTTCGAGACCGAAGGCCTGATTGCGCCGGACCGCATGGAATCCGGTTACCGCAAGTTTGCCGAGTCCGACGTCGAGCGCCTCACCTACATCTTGCGCGCCCAGCGAGATCGGTCGTTGTCGCTGGCAGCCATCCGTGCCGAACTCGAGCGGGTTGACGCCGGTGATCCGGTCGATCCTTCCGTTGGTCCAACCGAGGAACTGGCCGACGATGGCCATGGCACAACCCAATCTCCGACGATGTCGCCACCTTCGTTTTTCGACGAGGATTTCGCCGATACAAGCATGTCCAACATTCAACTGTCGGCCAGCGAACTCGCCGATGCATCGGGTCTGTCGCTGACACACGTGACAGAACTGACAGAACTGCATTTCATTCGTGTCAAAGGGTCGTCGTATACCGCGACAGATCTCAAGATCGCGCGGATCTGCGCTCGGCTGATCGATGCAGGCCTGGAGCCACGCCACCTTCGTATGTACCGCCAGTTCACCGACCGCGAATTGGCATTGATCGAGCAGCTCGTCGGGCCGCTGCTGCGACAGCGCAATCCTGACAGCCGCAGAGCCGCATCAGCCAAAGCGGATGAGATCGGCGAGTTGGGCGCTGAACTCAAGCGTGTGATGCTCGCTGCCGACGTAAGTTCATTATTTGACGTGGTGCGTTGACCGCATTGCGATCGTCGCGTCGTGCTGTTTGCCGTCACATTGTTGGCTGGTCTGCTGCCGCGCTGTTGCTCGTTGCGCACGCCGCCTGGGCACTGCCAGACCTGCCCCAACCCGCCCTTACCGAAGTTCCACCGGGTTGGACCGACCGCGTCGAAGAACCGCCTGAAAGCCCGTCGTGGCTGCTCATTGAAGCGTCCACAGGACAGGTGATCGCCGGCCAGCGGTATCGGCAACGACGTCCCGTTGCGTCAACGATCAAGACGTTGACAGCGTTGACTGCGCTGCAGCGCGCCGGGCTTGACACGGTCATCACCGCCGGTGACGAAGTTGCCCAGACAGCAGGAGCGGGTGTTGGGCTCCGGCCTGGCGACGAATGGTCACTGGCAACGCTTCTTGATGCGATGATGGTCCGGTCAGGTAATGATGCGGCAGAGGTTGTCGCACGTCACGTTGGCGGCAGCCGTGACGCGTTCGTTGACATGATGCGGGCCGACGCTCAACAGCTGGGCATTGTCGGTGCCGTTATCGATGATCCGGCCGGATTGGATGACACAAACCGCCTGTCGGCGCACGACCTGGCGATCATCGGCCTTGCAGCGCTAGCGGACCCGCAACTGCGCACGACTATGGCACGGCGTTCGATGTTGGTTCCCCGACAGGGGGAGCTCGACAATCGAAATCTATTGATCGGCGGCTATCCCGGAGCCACGGGAATCAAGACCGGCTTCACAGTAGCGGCCGGCAACAGCCTGATAGCCAGCGCACGTCGCGGCGAACGCGAACTTGTCGCAGTCGTACTGGGTGCTGGCGATGATCCGCAACGATTTGACGATGCGACTCGACTCCTCGACTACGGATTCACACACACACGCCCGACGCTGGCAACGCCTCGTGCGACGTTGCGCATTGCCGGCGGAGTGGTTGATTGGCGGGCAGTCAACGACGTGATTGTGACGTTGCCCCACGGGGTCGACTACATCACGCAAACGCCGATGCCACGGCGGTGGTTTACCGCTGCACCAACCGCAGACCTCATCATCGACGGGACCCACACGCTTGCCATCGACGTCGAAGTGAGCGTCACCCACCAACATGATCCTGCACACCTGTCAGCTGGTGGCGTGATCGGACAGGCCATGGCTGATGCCGCCTACGCGGGCCTGCGAGCCGCCGCTGACGCTGGACGGCTGCGATAGCCTCGAAAGCCCGAGGCAGGAGCGCGCTGGCATGATCGAAATGGAGCTGATAGGGGTTCGTGTGGAACTCCCAGCGAACCAGCCGATTGTGTTGCTCAAAGAGCGTGAAGGGTCGCGCTATTTGCCAATCTGGATTGGTGCTGTTGAAGCCACTGCGATCGCATTTGCGCTCCAAGGCGTCCAGGCTCCGCGACCGCTGACCCATGACCTGTTTGTTGAGGTGATCCACGAACTCGGCGCGGAGCTGGCCAGCATCCATGTCACAGAATTGCGCGACAAGACCTTCTTTGCCGAACTGCGGATGGCAATCGATGGGCGCACCGTCGTCGTGTCGGCGCGTCCATCTGACGCCATTGCGCTCGCCAGTCGCCTCAAAGACATCCCGATCTATAGTGATGAGGACGTCCTGGCTGTAGCCGGACTTGAACTGGAAGACGTTGAAGGCGACATGTCCTCGGGTGCCGACGCCGAAGAAGAAGTCCGCCAGTTCCGCGAGTTTCTCGACGACATCACCCCAGACGATTTCAAAAGCTAGCTCACCGCGGCCCAACTTCGCCGCCACATGTGCGGCGGACTCATGTCATCCGTGCGCCCACGTACCCGTGTGCATTCGTCGCGTTCACTGATTCCCCATCTCTGGCGGCCATTTCGAGTGGCTATCGCTGCGCTCTGCAGTATTTTGCACGTATTGCAAGACAACCGCAAACTCTTGCATCCACCGCAAGCGCAGCGATCACGTATGGCAAACATTGACAGTTGCCCGCCTGACGACCTAGCCTCACCGGGAGAATTCCAACCGTGTGGTCCGACGGTGCGCCGCCCAGTGGAGCAATGCACGACAGCTGCCCCCACTCCGGACAGAAGGCGTATAGTGGGGGAGGACGGGTTGGATCGCGCCACCGGCAACGACGATGCGTGAGCGATAGCGAAGCGACCAGAATCGAGAGTCCGATGAGTCAGTCTGCAGCCCAACTGGCGTTTGATGTGGGTGACGTAGGGCACGGGCACGAGGGGTATCGGGGACCGACGGTATGCAAGATCGTCGGGATCACGTATCGGCAGCTGGACTACTGGGCCCGTACCGGCCTGGTAGAACCGGGCATGCGCAGAGCCGAAGGTTCAGGAACGCAGCGGCTGTACTCATTTGACGACGTTGTGCGATTGAAAGTCGTCAAGCGCTTGCTTGATACCGGTATTTCTCTGCAAAAGGTTCGGTTCGCCGTCGAAGAACTGAACCATCGTGGCAGGAATCTGGCCGAATCGACCCTGATTTCCGACGGCGAGACGGTCTATGCCATGGACGACGACCGGCAACTGCTCGATCTGCTCAAGCGTGGGCAAGGCGTGTTTGCCATCTCGCTTGAGCCAATCGTCGATGAACTCAAGGGTGAAGTCACCGCGTTTCCAACCGAGCGCGTCGACGGCTTCATCGGAGACGAATACGACGCGTCTTCCGCGGCGCAGCCGGCGGCGATCGCGCATTAGGAGGTCAGTCGGCCTGGTGCCGGTGCGATCCCGTGGCGGATCGTGCGCACCGACACCAGGCCGACGCTGCCGCTACAGGTTCGCAGCGATCCATTCGGCGGCTATATCAGCTGCCGAGATTCCTTCGGATGCGCGGGCGTTCATCTGCTGCAGCCCATCGGTGGTCAGTGCTTGGGTGACTCGATTAAGTAGCGCAACAACATCGTCGCCATGTGTGTCGATGGCAGCGGTGCGGATGACCGGTGTGATGTTCTCCGGTGGCAGCATGCCAGAATCGTCGACCAACACGAGATAGTCCTCGGAGGCCAGCGGAGCGTCGGTCGAAAACAGCAAGATCATGTCGACGTCGCCGGCGTCCAGCGCAGCCAGTCGAGCGGCAGCTTCCTGGATTGGTTCGAACGTGATGTTGCCCAGACCGTAGGTGTCGACGAGGCCCTGGTAACAGGTGTCACGGCCTTCGCATTCGGGCGGGCCGGCAAACGTCAACGGACCAGCGTCAGCCAGGTCGGCCAGAGTGGCCCAACCCGATGCCGATGCGGTATCGGAGCGCACGACGAATGCCTGGTTGTTTTCGGCAGGCGCGGGTTGCAGCGCGGTCACCCCTTCGGCAGCAAAGGCGTCAACAAGCGCAGCGTGACCGGTTGCTACATCAGCTGGCGGTTGTTGGCCAAAACCGACCACGAGTGCCGAACCCAGGTACTCGGCGAGAAAGTCGATATTGCCGGCTTCGAGTTCCGGATAAATCAACTCACGGGCGCCGAGGTTAAGCGACCGCGACACCGCGTAGCCCTCGGCCTCCAGCGCCTGGGCATAGATCTCACCCAGGATCTCTGATTCTGGGAAATTGAACGACGAGATCGTGATATCGGACCCGTCGTCACCCGCGCAGGCGGAGACCATGAGCGCGGCGAGCGCCGCGACAGCAAACAAGCGAATACGCGAAACCATTCTTCAATACTTCCGTTGGGGGATCATTCGATCAGAGCGTCATCCATGACGTATTACACGAATCGTAGTAGAGGCGCGGTGTGCTGCCGGAGATTTGGCGATCAGCCGGCAGCTCCGGAACGGCTTGCGACCGTTGCCATCGACAGTTCGTTGCGAACCCCGACAGGGATGACAACCCGCTGAGCCAGTGCCAGTATTCCCTCGACCGTGAGCGTTACTACTGCCAGCAGCAGTGCACCGGCGACCACGGCAGGTCGGCCGGCGATCCCAGTGGCGAAGCCGTCGACGATAAATCGGCCTAATCCGCCGCCGCTGGTGACAATTGCGCCGATGGCTGTGGTGGCGACAACTTGAATATAGGCGAGCCGGATGCCGGCGGCGATGACCGGCGATGCCAACGGCAGCTCAACACGGCGCACGATCGCCCACTCGGTGTAACCCATACCGCGTGCCGCTTCGACCACACTGCCTTCGACTTCGCGGACGGCAGTGTAGGTGTTGGTGAAAATGGGCGGTAGGGCGAGCCCGACGAGAGCCGCAACCAGCGGCCAGAACTGGGTGGACAGCCAGGAAATC
>JBBDVU010000092.1:0-2457 GCA_040903225.1 Nitriliruptoraceae bacterium
TGCACTACGCACCCGGTCGGGTGGTCAACATCGTCACGCTTCCGGGCGATCAGGACTGGAACTTCTAGTGCAACCATCAGAGTTCCTTTCGTGCCGCCTGGCGGTAGGGCTCTGTCGACGCTGGTGTGATGGTGCTCATCGGTGGGCGCGCGGATGCGCTTGCAGATACGCCGTCCGTAACGCGGACCTGCTCACCAGCGTATAAATTTGTGTCGTGGCAACACTGGCATGACCAAGCAGTTCTTGCACGGCCCGGACATCCGCTCCCCCATCAAGCAGGTGGGTCGCAAACGAATGTCGAAGGGTGTGCGGCGACACCGTCGATGGAAGTCCTGCCCGGCGCGCGTGCTGCTTGATAATTTTGAACACGCCCTGCCGGGTCAATCGGCCGCCACGGTGATTCAGAAATACGGCTGGGCAGCTTGGGTTGAACACCCTTCGAACGTTCAGCCATTGAGCTAGCGCGTCGGCGGCGGGTGAACCGTATGGCGACACACGTTCTTTGCCTCCCTTGCCTACGACACGTACCAGCTGGTCGGCCCGGTCGAGGTCGTCAATGTCGGTGTTGATGAGTTCACTCACGCGAAGGCCGGCGCCATACAACAATTCGAGCATGGCACGATCTCGGATCGCTGCTGGCCTGCCGCCTACCGGTGCAGCGAGCAACCGCTCGACCTGGGTAACCGACAACGGCTTGGGTAACGACCGGGGTGCCGTGGGAACGTGGCTGCCTCGCGTCACATCAGTCGCCAGAACCGCTTCGATCGCTAGGAATCGCAAGAAGCCACGCGCCGCAACGACAATCCGCGACAAGGTCGCGGGGGCGAATGGCGCGCCATGTGTTCCATGACGATCGCGCAGCCAGCCGCCAAAAGCATCGACGTCCGCCGAGGTGCAGTCACGCAAATCTTCGATGCGGCGGTCGTCCAGGTAGCTAAGAAACAGGCTGATATCTCGCCGATACGCCTCGATCGTGCTGGCGGCCAATCCCCGTTCGATACGCAGATGATCGAGAAACTGTACGGCCCGGCGGACCGCGTCTGTGGACTGGGTCTGCATCGGCAATGTTGTAGTCCGCAGATTCGGAGGGTGAGCTTGGCGGTATCGTAGGCCGCCGTCAGGTGGATGTGTCGTGATAGAACGTGAATGGGTGTCGATCCGCGACCCGCATCGGGATCGTCGCCGATATACGTTCGATGTGTCGTTTCTGCTCTCGACGTATAGCTGCATCTACGGACGTGGCTGTTCCGGGATTCAGCCAGGCGCGCAAGACCCAGCAATCGGCTGTTGCGTGCATGGTGCCTACCTCAACGACGATGACGATGGGGCGGCGATCGAACAGTTGGTGCGCGAACAGCTTGACGCCTCGACCATGCAATTCCACGAGACGGCCTTGCGCGACGGCGTTTTTGAAACCGACGCAGACAACGAACGGCACACGCGCGTTGTCGACGGCGGTTGCATCTTCGCGAACCGCAGCGGTTTTGACGATGCGCGACAGGGCTGTGCGCTTCATCACCTTGGCCTCGCCGACGGATTGCATCACATGACGTACAAACCGACCGTATGTTGGCAAGTCCCGTTGCACCGGACGATCGATGAGATGGTCGCAAACGACGGTGCAACGCTCGAAGTTCACACCATCGCCGCGTTCGAGCGCGGCCACTGGGGCGAGGGCGGAGCGGATTTTGACTGGTGGTGTCTCGACGACAACACGGCGTTCGGGGCCGCTGAGCCGCTGTATCGCACGATGGACACAGAGTTGCGCGCCATGGTCGGTGATGCGGTGTACGACGAGTTGGCGTCCTACCTCGATTCGCGTGTCGGAGTGTCGTCGGTGACGTTTCTACCTATTGTCGATACGGCCGTGGTCAACGCCGACGGGCCGTAACGTTGCCAGACGGCATCCGTCACTTCGTCGATTTGTTGCCAACGATCACTCGTGCGATCGGTGTTCAGCAGCGACGCAGCCGGGAGTTCCGGGACATGCAAATTGGTCAGGGACACACCAAGTAGCCGGATGGCACGTTCGTGGCGATTTCGCATTTCGTTGTTGACCTGAGACATCAGGCGGCGGATTTCATCAACGATCACCACGGTTCGATCAGTCGGTTCGGCGAGCGTGCGTGACCGGGTGATGGTCGCAAAGTCGGCAAATCGCACTTTGATGCCAATCGTGCGCGCGGCCAGTTGTTTGTCGCGCAGGCGGGCCGCAAGCGTCCATCCAGCCGACGTCAAGCGCGCCGAGATCACGACCGGGTCACTGATGTCCTCGTCGAACGTCGATTCGGTCGAAATTGATTTTGCTGGCCGTGACGGATCAACCGGCCGGGGATCATCTCCGCGACCAAGCGCTTGCAGGCGTTGGGCTGCAACGGGACCGATGAGACGCGCGAGTACAACCGGGTCGGAATCGACCAGGTCAGCGACCTTCAGAATGCCGTTTGCGGTGAGCGT
>JBBDVU010000093.1:0-2419 GCA_040903225.1 Nitriliruptoraceae bacterium
ACAACGTGCTCGCGCACATCAGTGGCAAGATGCGGATGCACTACATCCGGATCCTCCCGGGCGACAAGGTCGTGGTTGAACTTTCACCCTATGACCTGAGCCGGGGACGGATCACCTACCGCTACAAGTGACGCGCGGCACCGACCACGTGCGGCGAAGACGAAGCATCTAAGGACATCAGCATGAAGGTGCATCCTTCTGTCAAGAAGATGTGTGACAAGTGCAAGATCATTCGTCGCCGTGGTTGCGTCCGTGTGATCTGCGAAAACCCGCGCCACAAGCAGCGCCAGGGCTGAGGGGAACAACGACATGGCACGTATTGCAGGCGTCGACATTCCGCGCGAGAAGCGCGTCGTGATCGCGTTGACCTACATCTATGGCGTGGGCCGTACACGCGCCGAGAAGACGCTTGCCGCGGCTGGCGTCGACCCGGACACGCGGGTTCGTGACCTCAGCGACGCTGACGTGCAGAAGTTGCGGCAGCACATCGAAAACGAGTATCGCATCGAGGGTGACCTGCGACGTGAGGTTGCCAACAACATCAAGCGGAAGATTGAGATCGGTTCGTACCAGGGTGTACGTCACCGTCTGGGTCTGCCCGTCCGCGGTCAGCGAACACACACCAATGCGCGGTCCCGCAAGGGCCCGAAGCGTACGGTCGGTGGGATTCGCAAGCCGACACGTAAGGGCTGAGCTATGTCGCGTGCGCGCCGGCGCACGGTGGCATGACCACGATCGCAAGGAACGAATCGATGGCGCAGAACAAGCAGCGGAGCCGCAAGCGCGAACGCAAGAACGTCATGCACGCGCAGGCCCACATCAAGTCGAGCTTCAACAACACCACAATCACCTTCACTGACCAGCAAGGCAACGTGGTCGCATGGTCGAGTGGTGGAAACGCCGGATTCAAGGGATCCCGCAAATCGACACCGTTCGCCGCGCAGCTCGCAGCCGAGCAGGCAACCAAAGCCGCGATTGAGAACGGCGTGCGCAAGGTTGACGTGTACTGCAAAGGGCCGGGTGCTGGTCGTGAGACGGCCATCCGCACGCTGGCTGCTGCCGGTCTCGAAGTGTTGTCGATCAGAGACGTCACGCCCGTCCCCCACAACGGTTGCCGGCCGCCGAAGCGCCGCCGTACCTGACGCGAGGAACCGCACATTATGGCTCGTTACACCGGCCCCATGACCAAGAAGTCCCGTCGACTCGGCGTGGACCTCAAGGGCAACGACAAAAGTTTTGCCAAGCGTCCGTATCCCCCGGGCGATCACGGCCGAGGCCGTGTCAAAGAATCCGAGTATCTGCTCCAGCTGCGTGAGAAGCAGAAGGCGCGGTATTACTACGGCGTGCTCGAAAAGCAGTTCCGCCGCTACTACGAAGAGGCGAACCGCAAGTCGGGACGGACGGGTGAGAACCTGCTCGTCCTGCTTGAGATGCGCCTCGACAACGTGCTGCATCGGGCAGGCTGGGGACGTACGCGCGCCGAGTCGCGCCAGATGGTTTCCCACCGCCATGTCACGGTCAACGGTCGCACCACCAACGTGCCGTCCTACCGGGTCAAGGCCGGCGACGTCGTCGAGATCAGGCCGAAGTCACGTGAGGGGCAGGCCGTCATCGGCTCCCTTGAAGTCTTCGGTTCCCGCGACGTGCCGGGTTGGCTGCAATCCGACCCGAACACGTTCACGGTGACCGTTATCGATGAACCGGCGCGGTCGCAGATCGACGCGCCAGTCACCGAGCAGATGATCGTCGAGCTCTACTCGAAGTAATGCATTGACGCCGCACCGACGGTGCGGCCCACGTTTCGGCCCGGGAAACCGGCAACGTGGAGTGGACAACGTGCTGCCGATGGCCCCGGGAACGAGGGTGGCACGTGGCGGGGGAGCGATGCTCGCCGCCGAACCTTGTGAGGAGTACCGATGTCTGACTTCGGTTTCTATGACGAAGATGGTGTGATGTCCCTTGCGGAGACTTCCGCAGGTTCGCCGTTTATTGCGTATCGCCCGCGGTTGAACGAAGAGGTTGTCGAAGACGGTGTCCGCTCGCGGATCCGCATCGAACCACTTGAGCCCGGTTTCGGTTACACGATTGGCAACTCGCTGCGTCGGACGCTGCTGTCTTCGGTTCCTGGTGCTGCCGTGACGCGCATCAGGTTTACCTCGGCCCAGGCGGCAGGTCCTGATGGTGGCGCCGTACTGCACGAGTTTTCGGCGATTGAAGGGGTCAAGGAAGACGTCACCGACATCATCCTCAATATCAAAGACCTCGTTGTGCGCTCGACATCCGACGAACCAATCGAGATCTTTCTCGGTGGTGACGGGCCGGGTGTGTTGACCGCCGAGAACATCTTCGCGCCGTCACAAGTTGAGGTCGTCAACGAAGATCTGCACATCGCGACGTTGAACGCCAAAGGCCACTTGGA
>JBBDVU010000094.1:0-14667 GCA_040903225.1 Nitriliruptoraceae bacterium
CCGGCATACAGCACCCCGTTGCGGCCTTTGCCGATGTCGAGGAAGGCGGCTTCCATGCCGGGCAGCACGTTTTGGACCCGTGCCATATAGATGTTGCCGACATAGGTGATGTCGTCTTTGCGGGTGACGTAGTGCTCGACAATGGACCGGTCTTCGAGTACTGCGATCTGGGTGCGGTCCGCCTGGGCTGTCACCAGCATGGTGCGTGGCGGTCCGTCGAGCATCGCCCGGCGGATTTCCTCGGGTACCCCACCGACGCGCGGCGCCTGCCGGCGCTGCTGCTGGCTGCGGCCCCTGCGCGCCGCGACGCGCGTTCCGCCTTTGGCGATGGCGTCCTGCATTTCGGTGGCATCGTCATCGTCAACGTCGGTGACGTTGTCGTCGGCGTCGTCGTCGGCACGCCCCGACCGGCCTGCCGGTTTCTTGGCACGGGTTTGTCCCGACTGGGCACGACCGCTGCCACCGCCGGCCGGGCCTGACGACGTGTCTTGCTGGTCGTCGTCCGCACGTTCGGAACTCGACGTGGAAGCGGGGTCACCGGAGTCGGTGTCACCGCTGCCGGTGCTGGTGTCACCGGTGTCGGGGTCACTGGTGTCAGTGTTGGTGTCGGCCGGTTTGTCGCCACGCCGACGACCACGTCCACGTCCGCCCCGGCGGCGCCCCTTGCGTCGTCCACGCTCGTCATCACCGTCGTCGTCCGAACGGTCACCAGCGGGCCCATCGGCGGGGGCGGCGGCGCGACTGGTCAGCAGGCGCGTCGCCGGCTGCAGCGCCGGCGTTGGGGTCAGCTGACGTGGTGCTGGTGTCTGCACGGTCGCTGGCAGCTGCAGCGCGGCCGCTGCTCACACGTGATCGTGTCCGCGTGCGGGTCGCACTGCGTGCGCCGCTGGTCGCCGGCTCGGTGTCGCTGCGCTCCTGTTCGCTGACGGGGGTCTGTCGGGTCGTCGGGTCAGTTTGGTCGGTCACGTGAGGCTCGATCGTTGTCAGGCGGCCTCCGCATCGACAGCAGGCACCATCAGTTCGACTTTGCCGCTGAGCGCTTCACGTAATCCATCAGGCTCGAACTCGCCTTGAGCCACGCGGCAGATCGCCGCTGGCTGCGCAATGTCTTCGTGGGATAACGCGGCATGCAGGTCGACAGGTCTCACGGTGGGTCCGTCGTTGCGAAGCACCGCACGTATCACGGTGCACGCGTCACCTTGGCGGTGACGAGCAAACGCGGTCATCGCCAGCACCGCAGGGCGTACGTCAACGGTGCGGTCGCCGTCGGGACGGCGACGCACCACGTCAACGTGCTCCTGCGCGAGCACAGCGTTGATGCGTTCAGATAACACGTTGGTCAGCTCCCGGACGTCTACCGGGGGCCATTGGATCTCCCAGAGCGTTGCCTTGAGCATGCGCGCCAGTTTCGGCGCACCGCTGGGCACCTCTACATACATGGTGATGTCCATCCCGTCTGGCAGGTGGGTGGACAGTCGCGCGAGGTCCGGTTCTGGATCGATCGGCGCGACAAACGTCAGTTCGGCGTATTCGCCGGTGGATTCGTGTCCCACAGGTAGCGCATCGGGAAACGACACCTTGGCGTGGGGCGTAAAACCTTCTGAATAGGCGATCGGCAGGTCAGCGCGTCGCAGTGCCCGTTCCCAGACCGACGTCAGGTCGCGCGCCGAAAGAAAGCGGGCGCGGTCCTGTTTGGTCCATCGGATCCGGTATCGCACGGTCACGCGCGTCCTCTCCTTCGGCCACGTTCCATCATGCATGTTCTCGAACACGCTGGCCAGCGCCGACGTTGCCTGCACGATCGACGGCGGTGCCACCTACAGCGCGACACCGACCTGATCGTGATCTGGTGATCCTAGTATGCCCGGATCACGACGAGCCGTGTGACGCGTAGCGTTCCGGGGCGGACGGCAGTTCAGTCGATCCCCCAAGCCCTTGCGGAAGCACTGGCAAGCTGAACCCGCCTGTGTAGCCGGTGTCGTGTTCGATCTGCAGACCGGGGCACACACCACAGTCGTAGCAGGGCGACCAGCGGCAATCGTCAAGTTCTTTGCCGCTGATGGCTTCCTGCCAGTCCTGCCACAGCCACGCCTTGTCCAGACCGCTGTCGAGATGGTCCCACGGCAGTGCTTCGCGCTCGTCGCGGTCACGGTAGGAATACCAGGCCAGGTCGACGTCCACGTCGTCGAGGGCCTGCATCCAAGTTTCCAACGTCGGCATTTCGTGCCAACCGTCGAACCGGGCACCCAACCGCCACGCCTGTTCGACGACGGCAGCGACCCGGCGGTCACCGCGCGCAAGCAACCCTTCGATGACACCTTCTTCGGGATCGTTTGTCCGCAGTTTCAGCCCGCCGTGTTCTTTGATGGCGTGACGGATCAGCGACAGTTTGCGGCGGATCTCTTCCGGCGGGTCTTGGGCTGCCCACTGGAACGGTGTGTGCGGTTTGGGGATGAACCCGCCAACTGAAATGGTGACTTTGTTGGCTCGTCCATATTTGCGCGCGATCTCGTACGTCTTGATGCCCAGCTGCGCGATGGCGAGCACGTCGTCGTCGGTTTCGGTCGGCAAGCCGACCATGAAGTAGAGCTTGATGTGCCGCCAGCCTTCCGAAAACGCGATCTCGGCGGTGCGCAGCAGGTCATCTTCGGACACCATCTTGTTGATGACCGCCCGCATACGGTCGCTGCCGGCCTCTGGCGCAAACGTCAGTCCGGTGCGCCGCCCGTTACGCGACAGTTCGTTGGACAGCGTCACGTTGAACGCATCCACCCGGGTTGACGGCAGCGACAGCGATGTGGTGGTGCCTTCGTAGGTGTCGGCCAGGTCGCGCGCGATCGAGCCAATCGCCGAATGGTCGGCCGATGACAAGCTCAGCAGCCCCACTTCTTCGAATCCGGTGTCACGCACACCGTCTTCGACGAGTTTCTGGACCGTTTCGGGCCGACGTTCCCGCACCGGCCGGGTGATCATGCCCGCCTGACAGAACCGGCAACCACGGGTGCAGCCCCGGAAAATTTCGACGCTGAAACGTTCGTGCACCGTTTCGGTGTTGGGCACGACCTGTTTGACCGGATACGGCCATGCTTCGAGGTCTTGGACCGTACGTTTGGGCACGAATGCCGGCGCGTACGACACCTGCGGCGAGGTTTTCTGCAGGCGGCCGTCGGCCAGATAGGTCGCCGCATACAGCGACGGGACGTAGACGCCTTCGACACCTGCGAGCCGGCGCAGCAGTTCGTCGCGCGCGCCGTCGGCGTCATCGGCGATCTGGGCCTTCCAGTCGCGCACCACCCGGTCGATGTCAAGAACAACCTGTTCACCGTCGCCCATGACCGCCGCGTCGATGAACGGTGCCAGCGGTTCCGGGTTGTAGGCCGCATGCCCGCCAACGACCACCAGCGGGTCGGTCGCGGACCGGCGGCTGCTGGCGATCGGCACACCGCCCAGATCGAGCATGTTGAGCAGGTTGGTGTGGCCAAGTTCGTGCGGCAACGTGACGGCGAACACATCGAAGGCCCACAACGGCCGGTGCGTCTCCAGCGAAAACATGGCCAACTGGTGTTGGCGCATCAGCGCTTCAAGGTCGACCCATGGGGCGTATGCCCGCTCGGCCAGCGTGCGCGGCTGGTCGTTGAGGATCTCATACAGGATCTGCACACCCTGGTTGGGTTGACCAACCTCGTAGGTGTCGGGGTAGGACACCAGCCACCGGCTGTCGACCGCTTGCCAGTCGGTCGCAACCTGGTTGTGTTCACCACCGACATACTGGGCAGGCTTCTTGACCTGGGTCAGCAGCGGCTCCAACGCCGGCCAGCAGGAATCGGGCACCGAAGCGGCCGACCCAGCCATCTTGTAGACGCTGCGCTGTGCCGTCGGCGGGATCGCTGGCGCGGTCGGTGGTGGCGCAATGCCAAGCACAGGTCCTCCTGGCGGGTCAGCGAATACGGCGATGTGTCAAGCCCACGCGCCGCCGACAACCGTAGCGACGGACGTCACAGGCGGGGTAACCGAATCAGGGTAGCAATGACGACTGGTGGTCTCGAACGCACCAGCTAGCGAATTTGCATGCCATTACCTGCGTGCTACACAGCACGGTATGGAACCCTCGTCGCAGCCAGCCCGTGGCTCGCTGCAGCTACTCATCGATCCGGTGTTCGGCCCGTTCATCGCCGCCAAGCTGCTGTCGACTGCCGGGATCTGGATCTACAACATCGTCGCCGCCATCCTGGTATTCGAATTATCGGGGTCTGCCCTGATGGTCGGTCTGGTCAGCGTCGCGCAATTCGGCCCACAACTGGTACTTGCGCCGCTGTCAGGAGCGATGGCAGATCGAGGTGACCGGCGCCGTCAACTGGTGGCCGGCAAACTACTGATCACGGTCGCATCCGGCAGCCTTGCCGTGTCGATATGGTGGGTCGGCATCGATGGGCTCCCGGGCGTGTGGCCCGTCATGGCCACGGCATTCGTGGTCGGGCTCGGGTTCGTGCTGGTTGGGCCTGCCCAGAACGCGCTGATTCCCGCGCTGGTCCGTCCCGGCGAGCTCGCCCCGGCGATCGCGCTCAACACGGTGCCCCCCACACTTGCGCGCGCTGGCGGTCCCGCCATCGGTGCGCTGGTCGCAACCACCACCGGTCCGGCGGCTGCGTTCATGATCGCCGCGGTCACCAACCTGCTGTTCGCGCTGATCATGCTCACGCTCGACATCCGCACGCGCGCCCATGACGGCGGCGGGCCTGACCGCCGCATCCGCATCGGCGTGCAGTACCTGCGCCATGACCGCCGCATCTTCCCTCTCCTTATCGGGATCACCGCGATCGGGATCGGCGCCGACCCGGCGATCACCCTGATGCCGTCGCTGTCGGCGGGTTTTGGAGCGGGCGCGCGGTTGGTGGGCGTGTTCGCTTCCGCCTTTGGCGTCGGCGCCGGTGCAGCTTTGCTCATTCTCGCGCCGCTACGACGTCGGTTCGGACTGGCCCGCCTAGGCACTGCAGGGTTGCTCGCCATCTCGGTCGGTATGGCCGCCACCGGCATCAGCCCGACCCCAAAATTCGCGGCGGTTTCGCTTGCTGTCGCAGGTGCGGGCATGACGGCCGCGTTGACGAGCTTGACCACCCAACTGCAGGAATGGGTGCCTGATGAAATCCGGGGCCGCATCATGGCGCTGTGGATGATCGCGTTCTTGGGTTCGCGACCAGTTGCCGCCGCCGTCAACGGTGCAGTCGCCGACGCGACCGCACCCGCGGTGGCGTTCCTGCTGGTCGCCGCGGTTGTCGCGGCTGCAGCATGGCGCTGTCGACCAACCAAGTTGATGGCTGCGGGCGGGCGTACCACCGCGTGACGGTTCCCCTCGCGCACGCACCACCGGCACAACCTGGGTGAGGGTCAGACTGGGTGAGGGTCAGAATCGGCGCATATGGATGTTGAGCAACATTCCGATCATCGCGTACCAGACGATCAGCGACGTGCCGCCATAGCTGACGAACGGCAGCGGAATGCCGGTGACGGGCATGATGCCGATGGTCATCCCGACGTTGACGAACACCTGCAAGGTCAGGATTCCGGCGATGCCCGCGGCGATCAGGGTGCCGAACAGGTCTTTGGCGGTCGCAGCAATACTCAATGCCCGCCACACCACGATGGCGAACAGCAGCACCACCACACTGGTGCCAACGAAACCGAACTCTTCGCCAACGACGGTGAAAATGAAGTCGGTGTGGTTTTCGGGCACATATGCCAGCGCGGTCTGGGTTCCTTGGAACAGACCTTTGCCGGTCAGCTGCCCCGAACCGATAGCGATCAGTGACTGGCGGGTGTGAAACGCCGCACCTTGGGCCAGCGCCGGGTCGCTGGCGTCCAAGAATGCGGTGAGACGGCGGACCTGGTAATCCTGAATCAGTGGCGTCTGCAGCGCCAAGATGAACCCGGCAACCCCGGCGATCACCAGCAGCGTCAGATATCGGGCTTTGACCCCTGCGACCAGAAACAGCACGGCGATGAGCCACACGAACACGATCGAGGTGCCGAGATCTGGTTGAAAGAACACCAGCATCATCGGCACGATTGCGAGCAACAGCGACAGGCAGACGTCGACCAGCGACGGCGCGCCTTTGGCTTCGGCGAGCAGCGCAGCCACCGCCACAATGACCGCGATCTTGGCAAGCTCAGATGGCTGCAACTGGAAAAACCCAAGTACCAGCCACCGTTGCGAACCACCAACCTGGGTGCCCAGCGGCGTCAGCACAGCGATCAGCAGCACCAGCACGATGCCGTAAATCACGGCGGCGAACGGTTGCATCCGCCGGTAGTCGATCGTGGTGGCGGCAGCCATGAAGACAAGGCCGATGAGCAGCGCGATCAGCTGCCGGGTCAGATACAGCGTGTTCGGCAGACCTTGGATGGTCAACGCATGCAGTTTCGCGCTGAACACCATGACCAATCCGATGCCGGTCAGTGCCAGCGTGGCCAACACCAGGATGGTGTCGATGTGGCGCATCGGCGAGTAGGCGTCCATCCAGCGCGACTGCAGCTGCGCACGCAACGCCCGCTCGTCGAACGATCCGGAACTGGAGGACACGCCGTCACCTGCCTTGTGTCAGTCGAGAATCTCAGGGCCCGCTTCGAACGCCACTTCCTCTGGCGGGACGACATCGAACAGATGCTCGAAGATAGTGCGCACAATCGGTGCTGCGGTCTGCGATCCGCCACCACCTTCTTCGACGCTGACGACGACGACATACTGCGGATCGTCGGCCGGGGCGTAGGCCACAAACCATGCGTAGGGAACTTTTGGTTTCTGTTCGGCGGTGCCGGTCTTGCCGGCGACCGGGATGACGTCGAGGGGAAATCCCACGAACGCGCCGCGGGCGGTACCGGAACCGGACATGACGACGTCGCGCAGCCCCTGCTGCATGGTCCGCAGCGTCACTTCGTCGATGTCGAGCCGGCCGATGACATCCCGGTCGATCGTTTCGACGACTTGCCCATCGGGTGCGATGATCTGTTTGCCCACATGCGGCCGAAGCAGTTCACCGCCGTTGGCGACCGCTAGATACGACGCGGCGACTTGCAGCGGAGTCGTTTCGATTTCGCCCTGGCCGATCGAGGTGTTGACCGCGTCTCCGCCGCGCCAGCGGTTGCCGTACCGGCAGTTGTCGTCCAACACCAGTTGGACATAGGAGCCTGGTTCGGCTGACGCTGCCTGTGCGCACCATCGTTCGCGGTTGCGCAGCCAGCGGTCTTGTTTGCCGACCCGGGTCGGGATGTATCCGGACGCCTCCGACGGCAGGTCGACACCCAACGGTGCGCCGTAACCGAAGTTGGCGGCGACCCGGGCCAGTACCTCGTCAACTTGGCCGTCTTCGATCAGCCCGGAGTCGGTCAGCTGCCGGTCTTCGGCCAACCACTGGCGGTAGGCGATGTCGTAGAAGTAGGTGTCGCACGACCGGGTCAGCGCCATCGCCAGGTTCATCGGCGGTTCGGCGACCGGGTTCCAGTTGCGGAACGTGTTGCCACCGACGGTGTAGCTCGACGGGCACGGCAGCCGGGAGTCGGGACCGACTTGGCCGCCAACCACTCCGGCGGCGCCCGAGACAATCTTGAATACCGAACCAGGCGGGTAGCGGCCCTGGATCGCGCGGTTGATCGTTGGCTGCGGGACCCCTTCGGTGCGATAGAGATAGTCGGCATAATCCTGCGACAGCCCGCCGACGAATTCGCGCGGGTCGTAGGTCGGATATGACGCCATCGCCACAATCGACCCGTCGCGAGCGTTCATGACGATCGCTGATCCTGCCGTCGACGGCAGGTTGCGCCCGTCGGTACGCACGATGTCGCGGCTGGCGACAATCCCGGTTTCCAGCAGCCGTTCAACCGCAGCCTGCACCTGGACGTCGATGCTGGTGACGAGGTCGTGACCCTGGGTCGGTTCGGTTTCGCGCAGCACGTTGAGCACCCGGTTTTGTGCGTTGACTTCGAGTAGCCGGCTGCCTTCGGTTCCCCGAAGGTAGGTTTCCCAGGTTGATTCGAGTCCTGCCCGACCAATGAGATCGCCACCGCGGTAACCGACGAACCGTTCATCGTTGAGTTCAGCTTCGGTGATCTGGTTGAGGTAGCCGACGATGTGCGCGGCCAACGTGTCGTACGGGTAGAACCGCACTGGCAGTGTTTCGGTGATCACGCCGGCGAACAATTCCTGATGTTCACGCACGGCGAACACCACCTCGGGGGTGACATCGACCGCGATCGGTACGGGACGAAACGGGCTGTAGCGCCGTGACGTCAGCCGTTCGAGCACCTGTTCGTCCGACATTTCGAGCAGTATCGCCAGGCGGGAAATGACCCGTTCGGCTTCTTGGCCGATCGGTTCGCCTTCTTCGGTGACCAGCGCCTGCCGGTCGGCACTGATCGCCAGCGCAGGCCGGTTGCGTACCAGCTGTTCACCGCCAGCCGCGAGGATGTCACCACGTGGCGCTTCGGTCACGACTTGGCGCAGCCGGTTGGTGTCGGCCAGTTCCACATAGCGGTCACCGGCGAGCACTTGCAGGAACCACAATCGCGATACGAGCGCGACGAACAGCGCGATGACGATGACGGTCAGGAACGTCAGTCGCAGCAGAGGGGACGATTCCGAGGACGACATCAGCACTCACGCAACGTCGGAGTGGGCACGAACAGCGCGTCGACGAACATACCAGCGGGCCGCGCCGCACCGGACCAGTGCGGCGCCACTAGTCCACTGCCGTGGCGGTCTGCCGGGGGAACTTGCGCAGCAGTCGGCCGACCGGCCCGATCACGACCGGGGCGAGCACCGCGTTGTACAGCGCGACGGCCACCGACGACTGGACCAACATCGTGCCGGTGACGCGGTCGTCACCCAACAGCAGCGCCAGCGTGCCGTACGTGGCCGTGCCAAGCAGCCCAGAGGCGAACGCAATGAACAGCGGCGCGGTCAGCGACGACGGTGCCAGGTATGGTCGGATCGTGCCGATGACCGTGCCGATGACGGTCATCACCAGCGTGGCGACCCCGGCCGGCGACAACGTCACCAACAGGTCGGTGACCAGGCCTGCGGCAAATCCGATGCGCATGCCCGGCAGTGGTCCATCTTCGAGCGCCACGGCGACAACCAGCAGCAGGAGCAGGTCAGGACGAAACCAGCCGGTGGGCAGCAACGGGAACAGTGCGGTCTGCAACGTCACCGCGATGATGAGCGCAAGCCCGATAACGATTGGGCGTGCGATCATGTTGTGGGCCGGCTGGCGTTGCTCGGGTTGACACCGGCCCCGTTGCCGGTGGTCCCAACAGCACCGTCATCGTCATCGCCGTCCGGATCAGCCGGTGCGCCGTTCGGATCAGCCGGTGCGCCGTTCGGATCGTCCACGTCGTGGTCAAGGTCGTCAGGCTCGATAAATCGTGGAACCGGTGGCGGCTCGAATTCGAGCCCTGGCGTTCCGACCAGTGGCGGCACAGTTTCAACAGGCGCGCTGAGCACGACCAGCACATGGTGCAGCCGGGTGAAGTCGACGAACGGACGGACGGTGACTTCGCGGGCCAGACGGGCTGCCGGATCACCGACGTCAGCGACAATACCGATGGGGACGCCCGCGGGGAACACTCCACCTTGGTAGGCGGACGTGACAATTTCATCACCTTGTGTGATGTCGGCATTGGGATCCAACGGTCGCATCACCATTGGGTCTCCCCCGCGACCTTCGATGGAACCAACTTCGGCGGTGCGTGCCGTGCGGGCGGCCGCAAAAAAGCTCGGGTCGATTGCCAGCAGCACCCGCGATGAGCGGGGCATGACCTGGACGACACGGCCAACGAGGCCGTCACCGTTGACCACCGGCATGTTGCGCTCGACCCCGTCGACCGAGCCGGCGTCGATGGTGATGGTCCATTCGAAACTTGACGGAGCCAACGCGACCGCACGTGCGGTGACCGTTTCGAACGAGCCGCGTTCTTGCATGTTGAGCAGCCGGCGCAGTTCCCGGTTTTCGCGTTCAAGGTCGGTCAGGGTGCGGCGACGCTCGCGTAGATCGGCGTTGGTCTCACGTAGCCGCTGATTCTCGACGCGCAGCGTAAACATTTCCTGCACGTTGCGAAACGCCCCGCCGATTGGGCGGGCGATGACCCCGACGCCGTCTTGCACCGGCCGAAACGCAGCCGTGACCCAGCCGCGTGCCTGCGACAGAACCCCGTCGTCACCGGCGCGCACATCGATAGTTACCAGCACGAGGGCAGTAAGCACGAGCGCCGTCAGGCCCATGCGGACTCGACGCCGCTGATACACGCTGCCTCCCTGTCGATCGGCCCGCTAGTGGCGGGATGAGGAGATCAGCAGCTTCTTGAGCGCTTCGAACTCTTCGAGGCACTTCCCGGACCCGATCGCCACCGACGACAGCGGGTTTTCGGTGATGTGGATCGGAATTCCTGTTTCGTGCTTAAGCCGTTCGTCGAGTCCTTTGAGCAGCCCACCTCCACCGGTGAGCACGATGCCTTTGTCCATGATGTCGGCGGCCAACTCGGGCGGCGTCTTGTCGAGCGTGTTCTTGACCGCGTCGATGATGGCGTTGATCGGTTCTTCCATCGCCTTGCGGACCTCGTCGGCCGACAAGATGATCGTCTTGGGCAGGCCGGAGACGAGGTCACGTCCGCGAATTTCGGCGTGCGGTTCGTCCGGCAGTGGGAACGCGCTGCCCACGGCCATCTTGATTTCTTCAGCGGTCCGCTCACCCAACATCAGGGAGTATTCCTTCTTGATGTAGGTGATGATCGCTTCATCGAGTTCGTCACCGCCGATACGGATCGACTGGGACGTCACGATGCCACCGAGTGAGATGACCGCGACTTCGGTAGTGCCACCGCCGATGTCGACCACCATGTTGCCGGCCGGTTCGTGAATCGGCAGGCCAGCACCGATCGCGGCCGCCATCGGCTCTTCGATGATGTAGGCGGCACGCGCGCCCGCCTGCACTGACGCTTCCTCAACCGCACGTTGTTCGACTCCGGTGATACCGCTGGGTACGCACACCACCACTCGCGGCTTGGCCAAGAACCGACGTTTGTGCACCCGTTGAATGAAGTAGCGCAACATCTTTTCGGTGACGTCGAAGTCAGCGATGACGCCGTCTTTGAGCGGACGCACAGCGATGATGTGGCCCGGGGTGCGGCCGATCATCCGCTTGGCTTCAGATCCGACGGCAAGAATTGCGCCGTTGCGGGTATTGATTGCCACCACCGACGGCTCGTTGAGCACGATGCCACGGCCACGGACATATACCAGTGTGTTGGCCGTCCCGAGGTCGATCGCCATGTCGCGGCCGAGAAATTGGAAGGTGCTGCTGAAGTTCGCCACGTGGCGTCCTGCTTGTGTCGGTGTGCGGTCAACTCTAGGGAACCAGACCGGCGGCCGCTGCTACCAACCACAAGATGCTGCGGTTGGCGCGGGGCGTCGTGACGGGCGTTGGTGTGCCCACCGCGGCCGGGCATTAGCGTACCGATGCTAACACTGTCGGGGCCACCCCGAGTCTCTTGTCAATACCGTCAAACGGCCGGGCAATTCGCTAGGGTCCGCCAGTGAGCGCACCGGCTGGTTCGTGGATTGGACGAAGGGGTGCCAACACAGCTGCGTTGGCGGCGAGGAGTGCAGTTCGTGGTTCGTTCGCGCATGCCCGCAGCGGCAGCATGACGGCACCGGGCGTGCACATCGCCGAGCCGTTGCTGCGCGCACGCGAAACGGCACTAGCCGCCTGGCGTGACGACCACCCACATGCCGATCCGACAGCTGTAGCACTGGCCGATGCGATCGAAAACGACCGGATCTTCCCGGTCTATCAGCCAATTGTCGACCTGACGAACGCGCATATGGTTGCGGTCGAAGCGCTGGTCCGGATCGAGCCGCCCGAGCCCGTAGGTTTGGAAAACGCACCGCTGATCATCGAGGTGGCCGAACGATCCGGTTTGATCGATGTGCTCGACATGCATGTGATGCACCAAGCGTGCACACAACTAGCGGTCTGGCGGCAAACGGCTCCGCAACTGCAGCTGCACCTCAACGCGTCAGTGCTCGAATTGGCACACGAACGGTTCATCGACGTGGTCGAGCAGACGTTGGAGCACACGGGCCTGCCACCAGACGCGCTGGTGGTCGAAGTCACCGAGTCGGCCGCGTTGGGTAACGACCGCACCGCCGAACATGTCCTGCTCACCTTGTCCTCCAGAGGTGTGATCGTTGCGCTTGATGACTTCGGTACCGGATTTTCGTCGTTGGAGCTGTTGGCGCGCACCCCCGCAAAGATCGTCAAGCTCGACCGCAGTTTCGTCGCCGCACTCAGCGACACTCATCCGGCGATCCGCGGCCGGGCGATGGTGGTGCAAGCCGCCATCGCGATGGGACGTTCGCTGGGATTGCATCTGGTCGGTGAAGGCATCGAACACGCGACCCAGTCCCACGCCCTGGTCAGCTGGGGTTGCCAGTACGGGCAGGGATACCTGTATGGCCGACCGGTGCGGGCCGACAAGTTCGATTTGCGTGCGGCGATCGCGCCGTCGATGGATCACATGATCGTCGCGTCGCTGCAACCGTTGTCACCTGCCGCTATCGATGTTGGAATCGGGCTGGCGATGCTGCTTGCGTCGATTGACGAGGATGCGGGGGTGCTGCGTGCCGCGGCGATGTCGGCGGCCACCATCATCGCTTCGGTGCTGGGCACCGACCGTCCTCGTGCGGAGGCGGCGGCACTGCTGGCCACCATCGGTGATACCAGCACCCATCTGGAACAGCTTGGGGTGCCGGCCGACACCGATCGGCCAGCGCTGCGTGAATTGTTGCGGGCGTTGACCGCCGTCCCGGTGATTTCGCGGGAAACCAGCGCCGGCGCGATCGCACGAACCGCGTGGGCGCTGGCACGGTTGCGGGCTCGTGGCGACGCCGAGCTGGACCCGGCGTTGCTGGCGGCCCATCCCGATCCTGAAATCGACCGTGAATTGCACGAACGCATCGGTGAATGGTGGCACACCGGCAATACGATTGATCCGCGTGACGCGTTGCTGTCGCTGGAGCAACGACTGCATACGCGCAACGATGCGAATCAGCGGCTGCAGTCGTTGGTCGGCATGGCACGGGCGATCGGCTCGTCGGGCGATGTTCTCGACGTCCTCGAGGTGACTGCGGAGGAAGCACGACAGATCATTGGCGCATCATCGCTGACGGTGGCCTGTTTCGATCCGGACGGCACCGAGTTGGAGGTGCTGGTCAACGTCGGCGAACTCCATGGGGGCGAAGCGGTCCGACCGACTGCCGAGCGCTACCTGATGGATCAGTTTCCAGTCGCCAAGATCCGGATCCGCAGCCGCAACATCCACCTGCAGGACATCGGCGACACGAACGGCGATCCTGGCATCGCCGAACTGTTGCGGCGGGCACGCAAGGGTTCGTGCGCCATGGTCCCGATCATTGTCGACGGCGATCTGTGGGGCCAGATGTGGACGACAACCGGGCTCGAAGCTCCGTCGTTGAGTCTGCCGGACACCCCGTTTCTGAGTGCGGTCGCCAGTTTCATCGGTATCGCGATTTCGAGAACCAAGGACGTCAACAGACTGGCGATGTTGGTCCACCAGGATGCGCTGACCGGATTGCCCAATCGCCGCAAGCTGGAACAAGTCGTCACCGAACGGCTACGCCCACACACCTTCGAACCGATGTCGGTGGCGCTGCTGGATATCGACGGGCTCAAGCAGCTCAACGATGACCTGGGCTACGCCGCCGGCGACCGCTTGCTCAAGACGGTTGCGGCTCGATTGCGGCTGGTGCCAAACCGAGTGCAGGGTGCGTTCGCGGCCCGGCTGTCTGGCGACGAATTCTGTCTGCTGGTGCCTGGCGAGACCGCCCGAGCGACCGAAATCATCAACGAGGCGCTCGACGATCTCAATGCTGGTCCGCCACCGCAGCCGCGCTTGACCGTCGGGATCATCCAGGCGCGCGTTGACGACCGGGTGCTCGGCGATGTGCTGCGCCGGGCCGATTCAGCCGAGTATGTGGCCAAACGGCGCGGGATTTCGGTGGTGGTCGAACCGGCCGATGCGGAGGTCGCCGACCGTCCGACGATGGGTCCGACCGACCGCCGCCGGTTTTCACGGCGCACGCCAATCCACCAGAATTCCGAAGGGGCATTGCGAGCCTGGCATCAGGTGCTCGAATCGACGGACCGTTCGGTTCCCGACGCACTGGAAGCGATCGGCGAAATTGCTTTGAACGTGCTGGATCTCAACCGTTGGGCACTGAGTTGCAACCTGGCCGGTAGCGAGACGCTGGAGTTGCGTCGAGTGCATCTGCGACGCAGCCGCCCCGGGTCGGTTGCGTCGCGACCACTCGAAGACGAGAATTACAGTCTTCGTGAATTTCCGCAGACGCTCGAAGCGCTCGACCGGCAGTGCGGATTCGTGTTGGCGTCCGGAGAATCTGGCGCTGACGCCGCCGAACAGCAACTCCTCGACAGCTTTTTGCTGGATGGGCTGGTCGCGCTGGCCGCGACTGAACCCAACGGCGACCGGTGGCTGCTCGAACTGTATTGTGACACGCAGAGCGTGGCGGCGCGGGCAGCCACGCCACTCATCGACGCACTGTTTCGCCGCACCTTCGGCCGGGCCGCGTTCGACACCGAC
>JBBDVU010000095.1:0-9591 GCA_040903225.1 Nitriliruptoraceae bacterium
CCAGGCTAACCGTCCAGACGTTATCGTAACGTTATTTGTTACCGGACTCTTAGCGCCGTCAGTGGGGCTTTTGTCCTGCGTCGGCTGGGTGAATTCGCCGGCTGGGCTGTGCTGCTCGCCGTGATGGCAGAAATGGGAATCGTCGCCGTCACGGCACTCGTCGGGATGCTACGGGCCGGTAGTCGTGGCGACCGGCTCGCAAGCCGGGATGTATCGCTGGTACCTCCGCAACTGCAGCGCCGAAACCGACGGGTCGAGCGTCGTGCTCAACGCGGCTAATGCGGGCGACGAATGACGGTCCGCCCAGCGTGGCTGCCCAGCCTCGCTTGAACCGACCCGCTCAGTCGCGCCGATCGATGGTTGTCTACAGTTGCGCTAGCTGGCGTTCGAGCTCGTCGACGTCGAGCACGTTGTCCCAGCGGGCTTGGATGTGGCCGGTGCCATCCACCACGAAGACCCACGGTTCGTTGCCGCCGAGGTCGGTTTGGATCCATGCTGCGGCAGCCTCATTGAGCTGTTGCTCGTCAAAATTCTCCCATACCTCGATATGGATGAATTCTGCGACGTCGGCATACTCGAGTGCGAGTTCGGCCATCACATCGGTGAGTGGCCCACAGAAACGGCTCACACAGTAGACCGGTGTGGCGATGGTGATCACGATCGGACGGCCGGCATCGAGCGCTTCGGACACCGTGACGTCATGCAGATGTGGAGCTGGGATCGTTGCGTCGTCGCCTTGCGCTCGCGAGTCGACCGCCACTGGATCGACACGGCCTGCTTGCGCGTCCGCGATCGTCCAATTGTCGACGCTCTGCGCGGGATCGCCAATCGTTGGGATCAACGTTTCGGGTTGCACGTTGAACACCGCCGTACCGATGCGAGTGGTCCCGTTTTGCAGTTGTGCCTCAACCTGCAGCGCCCAGGTGCCTGGTTGGTCTAGCTGAACCCGCGCTTGGTAGACACCTGAGCCAGGCTCGCCGGCAAGTAACCGTGGCTGAGTATCGTCGCCGTCCGGCGCCATTCCAGCGACCGGCAACCAGGCCGCTGTCACTTGCTGATCTAAGGTCACGTCGCCGCCGGAATCGGGTGCGACGAATCCCAGCCGGAACGTGACCTCGCCGAACGCAACGAGTTCTCTCGTCGCGGTGTAGACACCGGCGAGCAGCCGTCGGTTGTCGCCGACGGCGATGTCGAAGCTGGCCACTGCGATACCGAGCGCGTCTTCGTCGTCAGATGTTGCCACCGCAGGGGTGTCGTCAGCACTGCACGCGGCCAGCAACAATGCCATGGACATGAGCAACGCCACGATCATGTGGTGCAGTTGCAGTTTGCAAACGCGGGCTGGTAGACCGGAACGGTTCACGCAATCGCCTTCAATAGGTGCATCGTCGGTGGTCGTCGCAGTCAACAGGCACTATTGGCATGGCAGCCGTTAACTGGGTGCGGCACTGGCCAGGATAGAGAAGATGCTGATGCGCGTGGTTCACTGGCTGCCCCAGAGTTCACCGGAAAAGCTGACCGTTGAAATTGACAATTGTGTCGTTCGGCCTAGTGGCGTTGGTCGCATGCACGTCTGCGCCAGCTACGGGCGATGATGCCGTGGCACTGCCTGCGGTCACCGTTGCTGCCGGACCAGACAGCGAATCATTGCTGCTGGCGCACATCGTCGTAGCGCTATTAGACGTCAATGAGATTGCCGGTGAAGTCGTCAACTTTGTCGACAGCCGGGACTCACGACAGGCACTCGAACTTGGGGCTGTGGATCTACGGATCGGCTACACAGGAGAGACGTGGCTCGAGACCCTGGCGCGAGCTGATCCACCGAGCAACCCACGCGAAAGTTTTGCTGCGGTACGTGACTTCGATGCACAGCGAGGTATCACGTGGTTGCCGCCACGGTTCAGCGAGAATGGCCATGGCCCACCTGCCAATGCCACGTTCGCATTCGTCATTCAGGGTCCACCGTCAGCCGATGCGGATCTGGTGACGATGTCACAGTTCGCTTCACGCTTGTCGGCGCGGCCGGAGGCGATGGTGTGCGTTGATCGAGAGTTTGCGACCAGGCCGGACGGATTGCCTGCGGTGCTTTCTGCCTACAGTGTGCGTTCCGACCGGGCGTTTCTGGCTGCTGAGCCCGACCAGGCAGTCTTGGGTGTCGCTGCCGGCGACTGTCTGGCCGGATTGACCACGACAACCGACCCGGACGCGTTTCTCGCAGGATTGCGTCCACTGATTGACGATTTGGGTGTGTTTCCGGCATTCGTGCCGTCGGTGCAGATCCGCACCGACATCGCCGACGACCGGCCTCAAATTCGCTTCGCGGTGATGCCGCTTCCGCTGCAGCTGACGACCCCGATGCTGGCACAATGGAATGCGCGTGTTCGTGCTGGAGAATCTATTGAAGATGTCGCGACCTCTGTCGCGTTACAACTTCGCGAAGGCGCCGGAACAACTTCACCGAACGCGGAGACGTAGTAGCTGGCCGAGTCGCGGCTGGCTGGGATATGCGGCATTCATCGAACTGACGGTCGCTCGCACGCGACTACAGGCGGCACGCCAGGATGTCGGTGACGAGAATGCCGCGGGCGCCCAGTTCCCACAGCGAATCCATGATGCGGTTCGTTTCGCGTCGTTCAATCAGGGCACGCACGGCCACCCAACCCTTGTCGTGCAGCGGGCTGACCGTGGGGGACTCAATGCCGGGCGTGAGTTGGCAGGCCTCTTCGACCTGTTCCACTTTGATGTCGTAGTCGACCATCACGTACTGGCGGGCAATGACCACACCTGTCAGCCGTCGGATCATCTGGTCGACCTGTTGGCTACTTGCTGCGCGGTGTTGGCGGATCAGGACGGCTTCGGACTGCAAGATCGGTTCACCGACAACGTTGAGACCAGCTTGACGCAACGTCGTGCCGGTGGACACCACGTCCGCGATGACGTCGGCAACACCTAGGCGAACCGCCGTTTCGACAGCGCCATCCAGCCCAATGATTTCGGCGGCGACGCCGCGTTCCTGCAAATCGCGTGCCACGAGTCCCGGATAGGAGGTCGCAATGCGCTTGCCAGCAAAATCATCAATGCCTGCCGCTGTACCTGGCACAGCGGCATACCGGAACGTTGACCGCCCAAACCCGAGTGCGAGGATTTCTTCCGCGTCACTATTGGCATCGATGAGCAGATCACGCCCGGTGATGCCGACGTCGAGTTGGCCAGAGCCAACGTAGGTGGCGATGTCCCGTGGACGCAGGAAGAAGAACTCCGTGTCGTTGTCCGGGTCGACAAGCACCAGCTCACGGTCGTCATTGCGGCGGCGATAGCCGGCTTCGGCCAGCATGGTCGCAGCCGGTGCAGACAACGACCCCTTGTTTGGAACAGCAACACGTAACATTTCAGACCTCAACGTTGAATTTGCAGCACTGGGCTGGGCTGCCTACAGGTGTGCATACACGTCGTCCAGCGTGAGCCCCTTAGCAAGCATCATGACTTGCGCGTGATAGAGCAGTTGGGACAGTTCTTCGGCGGCGCGGGCGTCCGACTCGTGTTCGGCTGCCATCCACGCCTCCGCAGCTTCCTCGACAAGTTTCTTTCCGATCGCATGGATGCCAGCGTCGAGTGCCGCTACGGTCGAAGATCCTGGCGGCCGGGTAGTCGCCTTGCGCTGCAGTTCCTCGAACAACTCGTCAAACGTTTTCACGTGCACCCTGCCGTTGCCGTTGGCGCTGAATCTGCCATGCCGATCTGTGCCACCGCGATGATGCCGCGGAGCTGGTCCGGCACCATCGTAGGCGACTGGGTCGTTATCCTGGCGCCATGAGCGCGGTAGCCCACGGCCAACCCGCAACCCCAAGAGCGCGACGATGGAGCGACGGTGAGCGATAACCCTTCGGCAGCACCCGGATCACAACCGTCTGAGGAAGAGGTCCGTGCGTATTTGGAACAGTTGCGTGAGACGCCCGCGGATCAGGTGATTGCCGAAGTAGGTTCGGCGCTGCTGAGTGCCGCTCAGGTCAAGGCCGGCCGACCCGATGCGCGGCTGTTGATCGATGCTGCCGGTGCCATCACCGATGCGGTGTCGGACAAGGTCGACGCCAACCTGCACAAGCAGTTGTCAGAAGCCGTCACCCAGCTGCGGTTGGCACAAGTGGAAGCCGAAAAGCAGGGCGGCGGTGGCGCACCTCCAGGTGGCCAACCGCCGAGGCCGGAGTCGTCGGCCGAGCGGCCGTCAGCTCCGTCGGCGCCGGACGCTGGCCAGCCACCACCACCCACGGGCGGCGCTGCAAAACGCTTGTGGACACCTGGCAGCTGACAGCCTGCTCGACCTGGTATCCTTGCCAACGCTATGGCTGTGGCCGCTTGAAGCGGTTGGCGTTCGACACCGTTGTGTTGCCCGTAGCAGCCATACACGACAACTGCACAACAAGCGGTGGCGCAGCAATGCGACACCCACCCGGCCGGACCGCCGTACCGGGTCATTACCAGGCAGGTTGCCTTAGCGCAGCTATTGGATGGTGATGTCTTCACGGCGGCCCTGGTGGCCGCCGAACTGTTTTTGCACGACTATCGAGGAGGCAACAGCATCGAAGAACAGCAGCGTCGTCTAAACGCCGATATCAAGGTCCCACGAGTCCGTCTTGTTGACGCCGACGGCTCCCAGGTAGGCATCGTTCCGCTTGCTCAGGCATTGCGGCGTGCCCGGGAACTTGATCTCGACCTCGTTGAAGTTGCCCCGAACGCGGACCCGCCGGTGTGCCGGATCATCGACTGGGGCAAAGCAAAATACGAACAAGAACAGAAAGAGAAGGAAGCCCGTCGCCGGCAGAGCCAGATCTCGGTCAAAGAAATCAAAATGCGCCCGAAGATCTCCGACAACGACTACAACACCAAGTCGGGCCATGTGCGACGTTTCCTCAACGACGGCGCAAAAGTTCGTGCTTCGATCATGTTTCGGGGGCGTGAGATGTCGCACACCGAACTGGGACTGAAACTGCTGGACCGGCTTGCGGAAGACATGCAGGAGTTGGCGACCGTCGAGGCAAGCCCGAAAGTTGATGGACGGAACATGGTGATGGTGCTCGCTCCACTCAAGCTCAAGGCCAGTCGTGCCGAGTCCGCATCGGTCGCAACATCTGACACGGAAGCCGCCCCAGCTGAGGGCGACGCTGTCGGTCAGTAGCTGGCGCCAGGAAACTGTCGCCAAACTCGCCTGACAGCCTTGTTTGCGACCAGTCGAGCGTGCGCGGGCCTGGCGTGAATGCCGATTGGTGACGATTGCTGCGCGACGGACGATCGGGATCCCGCTTCAACCGCCGGTGCGGACCGCGGGCTAGCGGCCGACACCGACCAACACAGCGCGCGGTCGTCACGGCACGCGCCTAGAACTATTGATGACATAGGAAAGGCCACGAGATGCCCAAGCAGAAGACACATAGCGGTGCCAAGAAGCGGTTCCGCGTCACGCGCAACGGCAAGGTGCTGAGTGCCCAGAAAAACCGGAAGCACCTGCTGGAAACAAAGTCGTCGCGCCGCAAGCGTCGATTGGCCGGCTACACCGAGATCGCGGGACCAGACGCGAAAAAAGTAAAGCGCCTCCTCAACCAGTAGCTAGGCGCTCACCCAACCTGACCGACGAGGAGGACGACCATGGCACGGGTCAAACGTGGCGTTCACGCCAAGAAGAGCCATCGCGCGGTGCTCGATCGCGCAAAAGGATTTAGAGGCGCTCGCAGCCGCCGATTCAAGGTGGCCAAGGAAGCTGTGTATCACGCTGAGCGGTACGCCTACCGTGACCGTCGCGCCCGCAAGGGTGACATGCGGCGGCTCTGGATCGCGCGGATCAACGCCGCGGCGCGCCAGGAAGGCCTGTCGTACAGCCGACTGATGCACGGGCTCAAGCTTGCTGAAGTCGACGTCGATCGCAAGCAGCTCGCAGACCTAGCGGTGCACGACGAGGCCGCTTTCCGCGCGTTGGTCGATGTCGCCCGCGGAGCGCTCGACGCCGACGCTGCCTGACGTTCCCCCATTGTCACAACTCGCCGCATGCCGTCGCTGACGTCGACTCGCAACCCACAGGTCAAGCAGATTGCTGACCTCAAGCGGCGGCGTATGCGGCGTCAGCACGGCAAGCACCTCGCCGAAGGGCCGATTCAAGTCCTGGCGGCGGTGGCAGCTGGGTTGGTCGAGCAGATCGTCGCAACCGAGGACGGCTGGCAGGCACTGCAGGAACGGGCAACACGTGAACAGCAACGAAAGCTGGCGGCGCTCACACGTCTCGACGTTGCCAGCCACGTGCTCGACCACGTGTGTGACGCCCAGCAGCCGCAAGGTGTCGCTGCGGTCGTCCGGACCACAACGGCCAAACTTGACGATGTGGTTACTGCCGCGCGATTCATTGTCGTCGACCGCATCAATGATCCGGGAAACCTTGGCACGATCATCCGGACGGCGTCGGCATTCGGCATCGGCGACATCGTGGTGACCGCGTCATCGGCGGATCCGTTCGGGCCTAAAACGGTTCGCGCTTCGGCGGGTGAGATCTATCGGACCAGAGTGTGTGTCGATGCAAGCGCTGACGATGTCGTTCGTGCTGCGGCCGGCTGCGGCACGCGCCTGGTGTGTTTGGAGGCTCGCGGCACTGACACGTTGGCAGCATTGCGTTCAGCTTCGCCGACAGGGCTCGTCATCGGCAGCGAAACGCATGGCGTCGACGAACGACTTCTCGGCGTGGCTGGGCACACAGTTGCAATCCCCATGCCAGGTGGCGCAGAATCGCTCAACGCTGCGGTCGCTGCTGCGATTGCGTTGTACGAATGGAGTTGTCCGTGACCGATATCGCCGGGCTGCAACGACAGGCATTGCAAGCTGTTGCAGACGCAGATGACCTTGCGGCGCTCGACGACGTTCGGGTGCGTTTCAGCGGACGCAAATCTGTACTAGCTGAACTGCAACGTGGCATGGGTGCACTCAGTCCAGAAGAACGCAAGGCACAGGGCCAGGCGATCAATGCGTTCAAGGCGGCGTTCGACGAGGCATTGACTGCGCGACGCGCGGCCTTGGAGGCAGAGCATCTCGAACAGCGTCTGGCCGACGAGCGGCTCGATCTGACGATGCCGCCCAGGCGATTGTCGGTTGGTCGTCCGCACATCCTGACGCAGGTTGAGCAGGAAATCGTCGACGTGTTCACGGGGATGGGATACCGGGTTGCCGAAGGCCCCGAAGCCGAATCAGGGATGTTCAATTTTGATCTGCTCAACATCGAGCAGGACCATCCGGCGCGTCAGGAAATGGACACGATTTATGTCGCCGGATTCGACGACGTCGTGTTGCGGACGCACACCTCGCCGGTACAAGCACGGGTCATGACCACCCAACAGCCGCCGATCGCCGTGGTGGTCCCGGGACGCACCTACCGCGCCGACTCGATCGATGCGACCCATTCGCCGGTGTTCAGCCAGGTCGAAGGTCTGCTCGTCGACGAAGACATCACGATGGCGCATCTGCGGGGCACGTTGCTGGCATTTGCTCGTGCAATGTTTGGGCAGGACCGCGAGATTCGACTTCGCCCATCGTTTTTCCCGTTCACCGAACCCAGTTGCGAAGTTGACGTGTCCTACGAATCATCGCCCTCTGGGTGGCTTGAAATTCTCGGTGCTGGAATGGTCGACCCGAATGTGCTGACCGCGTGCGGCGTGGACACCGACCGGTACAGCGGGTTTGCGTTCGGCGTGGGCATCGAACGTGTCGCCATGCTCCGGCACGGGGTGACCGACATCCGGGAGTTCTTCGACGCCGACGTCCGGTTCCTCGCGAACTTGTAGGCACTGGCGACAGGCCGTCCGACCCACCGAAGCGGAGTTGCAACGTGAAGCTGCCACTGTCCTGGCTGCGTCAGTACGTCGAGTTCGACCTGACGCTCGATGAACTCGTGGATGTCATGAGCGGGCATGGCCTCGAGGTCGAGGAGGTTACGTATCCCGGTGCAGGCACGGCCGGCGTGCGCACGGCCCGGGTACTTCACCACGAGCCGCATCCGAACGCCCACAAGCTGCGTGTCGTCACCGTCACCGGCGACGCCGGCGACGGTGAGATCCAGGTCGTTTGCGGTGCATCGAATTTTGACACGGGCGACGTCGTGGCCCATGCCGCACCTGGTGCGTCAATACCGGGAATGCGCTTGGAAGCGCGCGATTTCCGGGGTGTCACCTCCAATGGAATGTTGTGTTCGGCCCGTGAACTTGACTTGGGTGACGACCATTCGGGCATCATCCGATTGCCGGCTGACACCCCGCTTGGGGCTGACCTGGCCGATCTGCTGCCTGTTGGTGAACCGGTCATCGAGATCGCGGTACAGGCCGACCGCGGCGACCACCTGGGGGTCGTTGGCGTGGCCCGTGACTTGGCGGCAATCATTGATTCGTCTTGGTCGTTGCCGGCAGTACCACAGCCGCCACCTGCGGCCAGCTTCGATGTCACGATTGCGACCAACCATTGCGAACGGTTCGTGACGTGGTTGATGCGCGACGTCACGGTGCAACCGTCGCCGTGGTGGATGCGCCAGCGCCTGGCCCAGTCTGGAATCCGTTCCATCGATGTTGCTGTCGACGTCACCAATTACGTCATGCTTGAACTGGGTCAGCCGCTGCATGCGTTCGACGCTGACGCGATCCGCGGTGAGCGCCTCAACGTGCGCACCGCCACAGCAGGCGAAGTGCTCGTCACCCTCGATGACGTTGAACGCACGCTCGAATCCGGCGATGTGGTCATCGAAGATGCCGAACGGATCGCCAGCCTTGCCGGAGTGATGGGCGGACGGGATACCGAAGTGGCGCCGTCAACGACCAATGTGCTGCTCGAAGCGGCTGTGTGGAACCCGTCGATGATACGGGCGACGTCGCGTCGGCTTGGCCTGGTCAGTGAAGCCAGCACACGCTTCGAACGGCGAGTTGATCCCGAAGGCGCGAACATCGCTGCCGCTCGTGCGGCAGGACTGCTGATCGAGCTCGCCGGCGCAAATGCGGACGGCTACTCGGATGTTCGCGGCGGTGCGCCGCCATGGGCACAGCGATCGAAGGTCACGGTCGACCCGGTCCGACTGGGTCAATTGCTCGGGATCGACGATCTTGGTGCAGATCGTCAAACCGCGTTGCTACGACGTTCGGGATGCGACGTCGAGACCTCGGGTGACTCGCTTATTGTGACCGCGCCGTCGTGGCGGGGTGACCTGGCACGACCGGCTGACCTTGCCGAAGAAGTCGCGCGGATCCACGGCTACGACAGCATCCCGGCGGTGTTGCCGCACGTTCGGGTTCGTGGTGGATTGTCGGCGTCCCAGCACGCTGAACGCCAAATTCGCCGGATTGCGCTCGGACACGGTTTTCACGAAGCAATCGTGCGCCCGTTTGTTGGCGCCGATGCGCTCGTTGGTGCGGTTGCATCAACCGGTCGTGTCGACCTGGCGAACCCGCTGGCCAAAGATGCTGCGGCGATGCGGCCGTCATTGGTCGAAGGCCTGATCGCTGCCGTACGACGCAACGTTGGTCAAGGACGACAAGGTGTCGCGTTGGCAGAAGTCGGCCGGGTGTTTCGACCGGCCGA
>JBBDVU010000095.1:9601-14601 GCA_040903225.1 Nitriliruptoraceae bacterium
CCCACGATCCGATGGCTGATGCGCTGGATGGCCTTGCCGACGATTGGCGATGGCGAGACCCTGACGGTGCACACCTGCCGGTTCAACCCAAAGCGCTCGGACTGGTTGCGCAGGGCCTGCGATTCGGACGAAACTGGCTCGACGAATCCTCGATTTGGGGTGTGCACGATCTGCTCGCCGTCTTCGACGATGTCGTTGCACAACTGTCCCCCGGTGACAACAGGCGGCTCGAACGTGTCGCCGTGGTGCGTGAACGGTTCCACCCGGGCCAGTCGGCGGTGCTGCGACTCGCCGGGAACGAAATCGGGTTCGTTGGTGCGCTGCATCCGCACGAAGCCGAGCAACGCGACCTACCCGAACCGGTGGTGGTGGGCGAACTGTTGATTGAACCGCTGCTGCGACGTATCCACGACGCGGGTACCACACCAGCGCAGGCTCCATCGATCGTGCGCCACCCGTCGATGGTCGTTGATGTGGCGCTGGTGGCTCCCGACGCGGTGGCTTTCGCTGACCTAGCGGGTGTCATCGTGACTGGTGCCGGCGACGTGCTGGACGACTGGTGGTGGTTCGACGAATATCGGGGTGCCCAGATTGGCGAGGGCATGCGTAGTGTCGCCTTCCGCTTGCGATTGCACCACGCGGAACGCCAGCTGACCGATGAAGATGCGGAGGCCGTCATCCACCAGATCGAACAAGCAGCCGGCGCCGTCGGCGCGACTCTGCGCCGCCATTAGCCAGCTGCGTGACGCGCCACGGCTACTCCGGAGAATCCGGCCGGCGTCGCAATTGCTTGATTTCGCCCCGCCGACGTTTGCTCGCCAGACGGCGTTGTTTCGCGGATCGGCTCGGTGATGTCTTGCGGCGAGTGCGTGGCGGCCGCAGTGCTTCACCGACGATTGCACGAAAACGCGCGATCACCGCGTCTCGGTTACGCACCTGGGACCGATGTTCGGAACTGTGCAGGATGAGGACTCCGTCGTTGGTCAATCGCGAAGCCAGTCGCGACATCAGGCGTTGCCGTTGAGCTTCAGTAAGCATGCGCGATGCCGCAACCGTCCAGCGCAGCTCGACCTTCGAGTCGGTGGTGTTCACCGACTGACCGCCGGGTCCTGAAGCGCGCGCGGTGCGGATCTCGAGTTCGGCACCGGGCACCGTGGGACCATGGGGAAGTTTGATGTCCTGCATGCTGTCAGGGTACCGGCATCGCTCACGCCGAAATGCAAAAGTCTGCATATAGTTGCAAGATAGTGCAATCGCTTGGTATGGTGGCTTTGTCGCGCCAGCAACAGCGTGCTGGCGGGTTGAACGTGATGACAGGAAAGCGTCCGTGGGAACAAAACGTGTCGGCATCGTCGGTGCCTCAGGCTACGGGGGTGTTGAGCTGGTGCGCCTGCTCACGGCCCATCCCGGCTTCGATGTCGCGAGCGTCGCGGCGCATTCACAGGCCGGGACGCCGGTTGCGCAGCTGTTTCCAAACCTTGCCGGATCGGGTGTGTTCGACCCGATCGATATCGATTCGTTGGCCAGGATGGATGCGGTGTTTCTCGCGACACCTCACGACGCGGCGATAGGGCTTGCCGCCGAACTCTTTGCGGCCGGGACTCCGACGATCGACTTGTCGGCAGCGTTTCGGCTCGACGCCGACGGTTTCGCGCACTGGTATCACGAACCACACCCAAAGCCGGAATTGCTCCAACACGCCGTGTACGGCCTGACCGAATTCGCACGCAGCGAGATCGTTGGATCCAAGCTCGTAGCCAACCCAGGTTGCTACGTCATCACCGCGCTGCTCGGATTGCTACCGCTAACCGGTTTGATTCGGCCTGGCAGCGTCGTGATCGACGGCAAGTCCGGCACGTCGGGTGCCGGCCGTGCAGCCAAAGATCAGCTGCATTTTTCGCACGTTGACGGCAGCATCACCGCATACGGCGCACCGACCCATCGCCACACGGGCGAGATCGAGCGGTACCTGCATCGATTCGGACAGGCTGACCTCGGACCGGTCAGTTTCACCCCACATCTGGTACCGATGCCGCGTGGTCTGCTGATAACCGCATACGCCCACCTGGACGACGGTGTCAACGCCGACGATATCCAGCAGGCGTTGGTTGACCGCTATGTCGACGAGCCGTTCGTGCACGTGCTCGAACCTGGCGTCTTTCCAGTGACCAAGGCGGTGGTTGGTTCGAACGCCTGCCAGGTATCGGCGATTGTCGATGAACGGACTCAACGTGTGGTGGTGACCAGCGTCACGGACAACCTTGGCAAAGGCGCTGCCGGTTCAGCGATCCAAAATGCGAACCTCATGATGGGCTACGACGAAACGACCGGGCTAAGTTCGATCGGGGTGTACCCATGACCCTCGACCTGCCGTTCCCATGGGGTCCGGCCGACCGCACCGGCATCATGCCGATCTCAGGCGGCACGACCGGACCGTCGGGTTTCCGCGCCGCCGGGGTGGCCAGTGGTGTCAAGGCATCGGGCAAGCCCGACCTGGCGGTGCTGGTATCGAACGAGCGGGCGGCCGCAGCCGCGGTGACCACCACCAATCGGGTGAAGGCTTCCGCGTGCCACCTCACGGACCGCCACGTCGCCGATGGCGCAGCGCAAGCAGTCGTGATCAATTCGGGCAATGCCAACGTGTGCACCCCAGACGGCCACGCACACACCGAGCTGCTCGCTAAACAGACGGCGCAGCATCTCCAGATCGCCGTCGACGATGTGCTGGTCATGTCCACCGGCGTCATAGGGGTCCCGCTGCCGATCGGCACCATCGTTGCCGCCTTGCCGACGGCCGTGTCGCAGCTGTCTACAACCGGCGGTCACGGCGCCGCCGTCGCGATGATGACAACCGATACCCACCCAAAAGAGGTCGCGTACGACGTACAAGATGCGCACGGTGGCCGGTGCACCATCGGCGGCATGGTCAAAGGCGTCGGCATGATCGAACCCGCCATGGCCACCATGCTTGCGGTCATCACCACGGATGCGCAGGTGCCGGCGCCAACACTCGATCAGATCTTGCGCGACTCGGTCGCCATCACGTTCAACCGCATCAGCGTTGACGGTGATGGTTCAACCAGCGACACCGTGGCGATTCTGGCGAACGGCGCCGCCGGGCCGGTTGACGAATCCACGCTGGCGCGGGCGATCCACGCCGTATGTGCTGAGCTGGCCGCGATGGTGGTCACCGATGGGGAAGGCGCGACGCGCATTGCCGGGGTGACGGTCAGCGGCACTGACGATCACCACGATGCCGAGTCGCTCGCGCGCAGCGTGGCGACATCGCTGCTGGTGCGCGCTGCCCTGCACGGCGCCGATCCGAACTGGGGCCGGATTTTGATGGCTCTTGGAAACGCCGGGGTCGATTTCGACCCGCGACAGGTACAGGTGGACTGTGCGGGTGTGACCGTGTGCCGTGGCGGCGTTGCCGTGCCGTTCGATCATCACCAGGCAGCGCAGGCGATGCAGGCTGACGCCGTCGCAATTGACGTTGTCGTCGGTGCCGGGCCAGGCGTTGCAACCGTGCTGACCTGCGACCTCACCCCCGAGTATGTCCGATTCAACAGCGAGTACACCACCTGAACTCCGACCCTCGTACGACCCGCAGGCGATAAGGCTCACGTGCAATGGCATCGAAACTCGAATTCCCGGCCAACCGGCCTGGTCGGCGCGTCACGACCGCTGACGGTGTGTCCGTTGAACGAGTCGAAGCCGCCCAGTCGAAAGCCGCGGTGCTGCGTGAAGCGCTGCCATGGATCACACGTTTTCACGGGCAAACGATCGTGATCAAGTACGGCGGCAACGCGATGGTTGACGAGGACCTCAAGCAATCGTTTGCGGCCGATGTCGCGCTGCTGCACTTTGTGGGCTTGCGTCCTGTGATCGTGCACGGTGGTGGTCCGCAGATCAGCGCACTTGCGGACAGCCTCGGTGTGACATCGCAATTCATTGGCGGATTGCGCAAGACCGACGCGGCGATGATGGACGTCGTACGGATGTCGCTGCTGGGCCAGGTGAATCCGGAGCTCGTTGGGCTGGTACAGGCGGCAGGTGCCGCGGCCGTCGGTGTCGCCGGAACCGACGCGAACCTTGTCCAGGTACGCCCTGCCGTTGGCCCCAATGGTGAAGATCTCGGCTATGTAGGGGAGGTCGAACACGTCGACACTCGCTACCTCGAGGAGTTGCTCGACGACGGCTTTCTGCCGGTGGTGGCAACACTGGGCCGCGACGCCGACGGTGTTGAACGCAACGTCAACGCAGATCTCGCGGCCGGAGCGATTGCCGCTGCGCTGGGTGCGTCGAAATTGGTGTACCTGACCGACGTTCCCGGCCTCTACGTCGACTTTGGGGACCCCGAACGCCAGGCGTTGATGAGTGAGGTCGGCGCTGACCGGCTCGAACGGATGTTGGCCGACGACGAACTACACGAAGGCATGCGCCCGAAAGTCCGTTCGATCGTTGCGGCGCTGCGCAGCGGCGTACCGCAAGCCCACATCCTCGATGGCCGGGTGCTGCATGCGGTGCTCATCGAGATATTCACCGACGAAGGCGTTGGGACCATGGTCACGGCCTCGTTAGGAGGTCACGTGGAAACCCACACGCCATCTGCCAAACCGGCTGGGGGTGCGGTGCACCAGCGTTCAGCGAAAGGCATGTCGTCATGACACCGACGCATCTGATGCAGACCTACCCGCCGCCACGCGCGACGTTCGTGCGCGGATCGGGGACCATGCTCGTTGATGCTGCCGGCAACGAATGGTGCGATTTCTTGTGTGGTATCGGCGTCACCAATCTTGGGCACAGCCACCCGGCGGTGACCGCAGCGGTGACCGCCCAGGCGTCCACGTTGGTTCATGTGTCCAACCTGTTCCAGACAGATCCCGCCGTTGCGTTAGCCGCCGATCTGGCCCGCATCACCGGCTGGGATGACGCCAAAGTGTTCTTTGCTCAGTGCGGTGCGACGGCTAACGAAGCGGCGATCAAGCTGGCGCGCCGTC
>JBBDVU010000096.1:0-14236 GCA_040903225.1 Nitriliruptoraceae bacterium
TGGTCGCGCAGCGACGCAATGTCAACCGCGGTTTCGTCGGCATCGGAAGCTCCACCCGGTGATGACGCTGAACCGGCAGACTCTAGGACCGTCAGCACACGCGCGAGCGCAGCCTGGTCGCCGGCAAACACTTGATCGACCGCTGGCGGCGTTCTGGCAAGATCGATGTCGCATGCGGCGATCATCGTGTTGATCATGCCGGCTAGTCCCAGCAACTGCCCGTCGGCGGGCGAGAAGATGTGTGTGACGCCACGCTGCTGGAGTAGCTCAATTTCTTCGTCGACGATGACTCCACCACCACCGCCATAGATCTTGATATGGCTCCCACCACGCCGTCGCAACTCATCGACGAGGAAACTGAAGTACTCGACATGTCCACCCTGATACGAACTGACGGCCACACCCTGGACGTCTTCCTGGATGGCCGCGGTCACAACATCGTCAACGCTGCGATCGTGGCCGAGATGGATCACTTCGGCGCCTTGGGCCTGCAACAACCGGCGCATGATGTTTATCGCCGCGTCATGCCCGTCGAACAAGCTGCCCGCGGTAACGAATCGCACGGGATGCACGGGTACGTGGAGCTTCTTCCCCACCGAGGTCACGGCGCCACCTCACAGCATGTTCGATGATCCGGCTGGTTCGTCCGACGCACAAATCGACCCCAGCCGCAATAGATATGGCGTCATACTATCGGATATCCAACTATCTTGATCGCTGTGAACTCGACCTACCGAGCACGCCTTGTCAGATTGCGGTGACGTTTAGGCCTCAGAAATCTCCGGCGTGTTCGCGCAGTTCACGCAACACAGCGATGAGCCGCTCAAGCTGTGCCGGTGGGAGTCCAACGTCAGCAAAAACCGTGGCGTTGAGCCGGGTGGTCGCCTCAGTCGCGATCGTGCGGCCAGCGGGAGTCAGGGCAGCCAATTTCGTGCGACGGTCGGTCGGGTGCGGCTGCCGTCGCACATACTGCTGTGCTTCTAGTCGATCGACCGCGCTGGTGACACTCGTTGGATGAACCTGCAAGCGGCTGCCGATGACACGCAGTGGCAGCGCGCCATACCTACTGAAGCTGAGCAGCATCAGCACCTCGTACCGCGCAAATGTCAGATCGAAGTCGCGAAGCTGCTCGTCGATCCGGCCAAGCAGAATCTGCTGTGCCCGCATGATGGATGTGACGGCGGCCATCCCGGTCGCGGCGTCTGACCATCCGTGGCCAACCCAATGCTGGCGCGCTTCGTCGATCGGGTCGAACGGCAGTCGAGATGATGGTGACATGTACTCCCACGCATGGCGCGTTTTCGGTGCACAGTGAGCTTAATCATGGGTGGTAACCGTTCCGTGGCACTCACCCCGTTTCGCGCGGACGAGGCATCTTGGCAAGGCTATTGACGCTGATACGCCAACGAATCGGGCGTGAACTACGCTCGTGGCCAAAGCACGGCTGTCTGCCGGGGCAGCTACTAAGGCTCCACTGGTCTGCTGTCTCGGCCACCAGACCACTTGGAGGGACGTGTGGGATCAAGCCGCAGGCTGCCCCGACCGCAGGTCCCCCGCTATTTGCGTGTTGTCGGTCGCGCCATCGGGCTGCCAATTTCTGAGGTCCGCAACTACTGGCAGCTCGAGTCACGAAGTATTCGCGCCGGAACGAGCGCACTCGCGATCGGATTGGGAGCCACGGTCGTCGCCGGTGTGGTATTGGGATCGGCTGAGAATGAACTGGATGCAATTCCCGGCCTGCTTGCACTGATCCCTGCCGCGATCGGCATGCGTGGCTCGATCTTCGGCGCGTTGGGATCGCGCTTGGCTACCGGGATCCATACCGGCGAGTTTCAACCCCACCTGCGCCGCCGCTCGTACCTCGGCCGCCAGATCGAGGCCGCAACCATCTTGAGTTTCGCATCAGCGACCCAGGCGGGAATCCTCGCTTGGATGATCAGTCTGCTGCTCGGCTTGCCGACCGTGCCACTGTTGGATCTGGTCGCTATCTCGCTGGTCGGCGGGCTGTTGTCGTCGCTGATCCTGTTCTTTGTCACCATTGGGATGTCCATCCGCTCACACCGGCGCGGCTGGAACATGGACGACGTGGGCGCTCCGGTGATTACGGCAACTGGCGACCTTGTCACCCTTCCCGCCTTGCTGGTCGCCACGTTGGTGTTGCGTTCGCCGGCAACCGCCACCGTGCTTGGCGTTATCGGCCTAGTCACGTTCGTGGTGGGATTGTGGGTCGGCTGGCGCAACCGCGATCTGACGGTCAAGCGCGTCGTGCGAGAATCAACGGTCGTGCTCACGATCGCAGTGACGATCGACGTGATTGCCGGTGTCGCTGTCGAGTCGCGGGCGCATCAGCAGTTTGGCGCAGCGGCGTTGCTCATCTTGCTGCCTCCGTTCATCGCAAACTGTGGTTCGCTCGGCGGGATGCTGTCGAGCCGGCTTGCATCCAAATTGCACGTTGGGCTTCTTCAGGCACGGCTGTTCCCTGGCAAGCTGGCCGCACTGGACATTTCGGTGACGCTGCTGCTGGCAACACTCGCCTTCACCGGCGTTGGGATCGCCGGCTGGCTCGCCGCCGTCGTGGTCCCGACCGTTAGCCCGCTGCCGCTGCTGTCAACGCTTGGTGTCGCCTTGCTGGCCGGACTGCTGGCCACGCCGATTTTGGCGACGGTCGCCTACGTCGCGGCAACCACATCATTTCGGTTCGGATTCGATCCCGACAATCACGGCATCCCGATCGTGACCGCGACGATGGACCTTGCGGGCGTCATTTGCCTGCTTGCTGCGATCACCATCATGGGGCTCGGTTCATAGATGGAGTACACGCCATGCGCAAACGACGAAGACATGCAAGTTCTCCCACCACGGATGAGGAGGGCAGTTCGATGAAGCCCAGACGCACTGTCAAGGAGCTCTTGGTCGGGGCAAAGGACGCCGCCGAACTAATGGTCGACTTGGCATATGCGGCCGTGTTCTTCGATGACGAAGGTCTTGCGCGCGAGGTGCTGCGCTTGGAAGACCGCGTCGACGAACTGCTGGTCGATCTTCGGGCCGTGTGCATGATCGCGACCCGAACGCCCGAGGATGCCGAACAGCTCGCTGGCGTGCTGTCGTTGGCGGTATCGATTGAGGGAATTGCCGACTCTGCCGAAGACATCGCGCGCGTGGTGCTGAAAAATCTGGGCGTGCCTCGCGAGTTGCGAGATGATCTGCGGCATGCCACCGAAGTCACCGCTCGGGTTCGCATTCGCCCAACCAATGATCTGGAAGGACAGTCGTTGCGGGACCTCGAGTTGCCGGCGCGTAGCGGCATGTGGGTGATCGCCATTCGCCGTGATGTTGACTGGTTATACGGGCCGGACGGCGACGTCGTGCTGCGCGAAGGTGACGTGCTGTTCATGCAGGGCCCCAAAGACGGCGTCGACCAGGTTCGTGAACTCGCCGGAGGGACACCGCGCGAACTGCCTCCACCCCCCGAGCGGGCAAAGCTGTCCAATCTCGATCGTGCGGTCGACCTGGTCGTCGAATTGAAAGACTCGTCGGAAGTTGCGGTCGGACTGGCGTATTCGGCGATTCTGCTGCGCGACCGCTCGCTTGCCAACGAAGTCGGCGTGATCGAAGACGCATCCGATGAGCTGTTCCACCAGCTCGAACGGTGGGTGTTGCGCGCCGCCGCTGAGCTCGATGACCCCGAAGAGCTACGAGGGCTCCTGCACCTTGCGGCGGCGTCCGAACGCATCGTGGACGCAGCCCAATCAATGTGTCGGGTGATCGAAGTCGACGAAGCTCCGCATCCGATCATCGCCGCAGCGCTGTCCGAAGCCGATGAGATCGTCGCAGAAGCGATCGTTGAAGCGGGCAGTGCGGTGGAAGGACAGAGCCTGTCCCAACTGCGAGTGCACACAGAAACCGGAATGGAAGTCCTGGCGATTCAACGGCAGCAGCGTTGGTTCTATCGCCCCCGACCGACCCGGGTGCTACAGGCGGGCGACCGATTATTGGCGATCGGGCCGGAGGAGGGTGCCCCCAAACTCCGCGCGTGGTGCGGCGACGTACGGCCAGAAGGTGATGACGGCTGGGTGGAACCCGCCGACGACAAGTTTGATAGCGAGTAGCGCCGCGCCCGTCTCGCTCTATTCCACCGTCACTTTCCCCTGCGACGACGATGACCGCAAGCCCTCGTCCGCCCGTTCGATCGCCGCGTGTACCGCACGGATGGCGGTCGCGTACGGCCGCGCGTTTTCGCTACCGCGGCTCATGCGCGGGCACACGCTCGATCACGCCAGCCAGGTCACGCCGGTAGCGCCCGAACCGCGGCCGGTGAAGCACCGACAGGGTTGCCCGAGGCCCGTCCAGTCCATCGCCCCGGTCCTGGCCGGCCCGGCCGACTCCAGGCCATTCGAACGGCAACTGCTGCCAGGCCTCCAGCACCGGTACCAGATAGACCGGGGTGTCGTCCGCTAGCCGCAGTGGTGTCTTCAAGCCGGTCCGGAGCAGCTGTTCATGTATCACGCGCAACATGGCTACAGCAGCATCGACCTGGCCTCGATTGAGCCCATAGAGCTCAAGGTCTGGCACATCGAAGCGTGCTGCTCCGTGCGTGCGCACCCACCACGTTCCCACGCCTTCGTGTCGCACAACGATGGCATCGTCATAGTCGACTACGCCGACGGCGACGCGGTTCATCCATGCTTCGTCCCGGTCAGTCTGCGCCGACAGGTCGCGCACGCCGATGATGTTGCCGCGAAGATGGCGTGACAGGCCCTGCAGCAGTTGGGCCTGTCGCTGTAGTCCATGCTCGAGTCCGTCAGCGCCGACGTACGTTTCGGTGCGTAACAGGGGCTGGTCATCGTCGACGAGCGCACGAACGATCGCTTTCTGCATGCGTCCACCCCAATGCACCTCCTGGGCCCGCATACCCTCATCGCGCACTGCGGCGGCACGATCCAGGTCTTTCGACGCACCGGCTGCCCGCACGAGCTCTGCAACGTCGTCGACGGCCCGATCGAGCACCAGCGCGATCTGTGACGTATAACGGTCGGCCACGAAGTTCTCCAGCTCGGAAATGCTGCGAGTCGCCTACGAGGGTACGGGCCGCACGTGGGTCACATCACCGGCGGAGATAGCAATGCGCTTCGATCGGCCTTCGTCGTGCCTGTCGATCAGTAACTGGCCATCGTCGTCGACGCCGACGGCAACACCAGCCAGTTGCATGCCACCCGGAAGCGCAACTTCGACCGTCTGCCCGATTGTTGCGCATCTGCGGCGATACTCGTCAACCACGGTCTGCTTGTCGTGATCAATAGTTTGGAGCAGCGCGTCGAGCTTGCGCAGATATTCGACCAGAACGGCGACACGGTCTGGGCTGATTTGCGTCGCCTCTGCCAGCGAGATCCATTGGCGGGCATCGTCCGACCGTTGCACGCCCCGCCAGTCCAAATTCAGACCCGTGCCGATCAGCACCACGCGCTGGCGGTCGATCGTGTGTTGCTCAACGAGGATTCCAGCAGCCTTGCGACCGCCGATGAGTACATCGTTGGGCCATTTCAACGCGGTCTGGGCACCTGAAGCGGCGTATGTGGCATCTACGGCCAGGCCTGCGGCCAGGGGCACCAGGCCCGCCGCCGCTGGCGCGGTTGCCGTTGCGGTGACGGCAAGATTCGCGGGCTGGCCATCTGCGCTCGTGACGGAGTCGAGCCAGCTCCGCCCCCGGCGCCCGCGCCCAGCACTCTGGCGACTGGCAACGATGACTTCCCCAACGGCATGACCGCCGCCGATGCGCTCGAGCGCAACATCCTGTGTCGAGGCGACTTGTTCAAAGCTGACAACCCCAGCCCATCGGGTGTCAGCGACGAGCTGATGGATGCGAGGGTCGTCGCGATCGAGGACTGCCACCGCCGTCTCCAGGTTCGTTGGGCGCAGTGGCTAGCATGCCACATCACATCCCGCACCGGTTTTCGAGGTTGTCTGTGACACGCACTACTCAAGACAAGCTGGACGAACTTGCCCGAAAGACTGCCGAGACACTCAAAGGCGGCGGCGACGCGGCGATCGAACGTCAGCACGAGCGCGGCAAGCTGACGGCGCGCGAGCGGCTCGACCTGCTGCTTGACGAAGGCTCGTTCGTTGAGACGGATGCGCTGGCCGTCCATCGCACCACCAGTTTCGGTATGGCACACCGAAAAATTCCCGGCGACGGTGTCGTCACGGGCCACGGCACGATCGACGGACGCCGTGTGTGCGTGTTCAGCCAAGACTTCACCGTGTTCGGTGGCTCACTCGGGGAAGTGTTCGCCGCCAAGATTGTCAAGGTGATGGATCTGGCACAAAAGATGGGCGTGCCCGTCATCGGCCTCAACGACTCAGGCGGGGCACGTATCCAGGAAGGGGTCGTGAGCCTCGGCGGATACGGCGACATCTTCTATCGCAACGTACGTGCATCCGGCGTGATCCCCCAGATCTCGGCGATCATGGGCCCTTGTGCTGGTGGCGCGGTGTATTCACCTGCCATCACCGACTTCGTGTTCATGGTGGATGGCACCTCACACATGTTCATCACCGGCCCGAATGTCATTAAGACCGTCACCGGCGAAGATGTCACTATGGAACAGCTCGGTGGCGCCTCCACGCACGCGCAAACTTCGGGAGTCGCACACTTCACGGCACCTGACGAAGAAGCGTGCATCGAAGATATCAAGGTGTTGCTCAGCTTCCTGCCGCTGAACAACCTTGACGATCCACCCATTGTCGACACCGGCGACGACCCCGAGCGAGACATTCCGCAACTCGACACGTTCATGCCCGACAGTGCCAACATGCCGTACGACATGCGCGACATCGTCCGCATGGTTGTCGATGATGAAGACTTCTTCGAAGTGCACGCCCAATTCGCACCAAACATCGTGGTCGGATTCGCACGGGTGGAAGGGCGCACAGTCGGCATTGTCGGCAACCAACCGCAACACCTCGCAGGGGTGCTGGATATCAGCGCCTCCGAGAAAGGCGCGCGGTTTGTGCGGTTCTGCGATGCGTTCAACATCCCGATCGTGTCGTTCGTCGACGTTCCAGGTTTCTTGCCGGGCGTCGACCAGGAACATTCAGGCATCATCCGTCACGGCGCCAAGCTGCTGTACGCGTACGCGGAGGCGACCGTGCCAAAGATCACCATCATCGTGCGCAAGAACTATGGTGGCGCCTACGACGTGATGGGTTCCAAACACGTCGGTGCCGACGTCAATCTTGCGTGGCCGACCGCACAGATTGCGGTCATGGGGGCCAAGGGAGCCGTGAGCATCCTCTATCGACGCGAACTCGACGCCGCCGATGACCCAGACCAATTGCACCGTGAGTTTGAAGCACAGTACGAAGAAGAACTCGATAACCCCTGGCGCGCTGCCGAACGCGGCTACGTCGACGCAGTGATCTTGCCGTCGGCAACGCGGCGTGAACTTGTTCGCGCGCTACGTCTGACCGCAACCAAGCGTGAAGCTGGACCGGCGCGCAAACACGGGAATATGCCCCTGTGAGCGTGCCACCAACGTCCCCTTCAGACCCGATTACATCGGAAGAAGTGACCGCCAACCTCGCTTCCGCCGATGTCGTCATCATGGGAGGCGGCACGCCTTCGTCGATCGAGCTGGCCGCCCTCGCCGCTGCCGTCGAGCAGGCCGTTGGCGGCCGCCCAACCACCGATGTGGCGACCGGCCATACAGCAGCAGGTTGGCGTGCCCGACAGTGGACGCGAACATCATGGGCGCAGTCGGCGCGTGCTCAAGCATCAGATTTGGCGTACTGAAGCACCAGATTCGCCAGGCGGCTCACGCTCAGCAGCCGCGTGAGGTTGCATGGTGCGGTGTGCGCAGCCGGCCCCGGGCTCTCGGCCGGCAACCACGTCGGGCGCTGGCGAAACGTGCGTTAGCTCGTAGCGCCCGGTACGCCCTCGTCGGCCTGCGCGAGCGCTTCTTCAGCCTCTTCGTCGGTCGCATAGACGGTGACCGTGGTCTCCATGCCAGCAGCACGGTGGCCTGGCACGTTGCAGATCACGGTCCATTCACCGGGAAACAGGTAGACGGTTCCGGTACCGGTCTCAAAGGCATCAGCCTCGGGAATGGCGGAGCCGTCAGCCGCGCCAAGGAATTCGGTGTTGTGGTACGCATCGCTGACGTTGATGACGGTGACTTCGACCTCACCGGTGACGGCGACCCCGTCGGTGATGTCGAAAAAGAAGCTGCCCATTTCAATTTCCAGGTCCCCGCCTGGACCGACCGGAAGGATCTCGTCACAGCCGGGTTCGCCTGGCGGGCACGCCAGCGCCTGCGCGTCGATCGCGCCTTCGGGGACTGACGAGCAACCGGCAATGAGAAATGCCGCAACAATCAACAAGCCTGCGTATTTACGGCGCACAACAAACTCCATGCGGTGCGGGGAGCAGCAGCCTACCCGCACCGCCCCGGCGCCATGAAACCAGGCGCGCCAGTTCGGGCTTCGCGGGGCAAGCGAACTAAGCTACGCAACAACCGGCCTTGGCCACTGGTGGTCGGGCGGTCACGTAGTCGGCTGGTTGGATGCCGGAGCGGTGATCCGATAAACATAACGCAAGGTGATGCATGTTCGATGCTGTGTTGATTGCCAACCGCGGCGAAATCGCCATCCGCGTGATCCGAGCATGCAAAGAACTCGGTGTCCGTTCAGTCGCGGTGTACTCCGACGCGGACCGCCATGCACCCCACGTCCGGATGGCCGACGAAGCCTATCACCTGGGCGGCACACCGGCGGCCGACTCCTACCTCAATATCGACAAGATCCTCAACGTCGCCACACAGGCCGGGGTTGACGCGATTCATCCGGGTTACGGTTTCTTGGCCGAGAATGCCGACTTCGCCGCTGCAACCGTCGACAGTGGGCTGGTATTCATCGGCCCGCCGGCCGAGGCGATCCGGCAGATGGGCGACAAGCTGTCGGCGCGGCGAGTGGCGGTCAACGCGGACGTGCCGGTGGTGCCAGGGACCGTTGACCCAACAGACGATGTCGACGTCGCCCTCGCTTTTGGCGATGAATACGGCTACCCGGTTGCGGTTAAAGCCATGTTCGGCGGTGGTGGCCGTGGCATGAAGGTGGTGCGTGGCGCCGACGACATGCGAGCGGCACTCGAGGCTGCGCAGCGCGAAGCCAAGGCATCGTTCGGCCGCGGCGAGTGCTATCTGGAGCGGTATCTCGACCGTGCTCGCCACGTGGAGATACAGGTGCTCGCCGACCTGGACGGAACCACCATCCACCTTGGTGACCGGGACTGTTCCCTGCAACGCCGCCACCAGAAGTTGATCGAAGAAGCACCTGCGCCGGCGATCGACCCGGCCGTGCGCCAAGCGATGGGCGAAGCAGCGATCCGCGTGGCCGGCGAAATGGGCTACACAAACGCTGGAACCTGTGAGTTCTTGCTGGCAGCCGACAAGAACGGCGTGCCCGTTTTCTACTTCCTGGAGATGAACACGCGTCTGCAAGTTGAGCATCCGGTGACCGAACTGGTGACCGGCGTTGATCTGGTTCATGCCCAGCTGCGCATTGCCAGCGGCGACGGTATGCAACTGTCCCAGGACGACATCGAGATGCAGGGCCATGCGATCGAGGTCCGCATCAACGCCGAAGACCCGGGGAACAACTTCATTCCAACACCGGGGAACATTGACACTCTGCGGGTTCCGCTGGGCCCTTGGGTGCGATTCGACTCCGGAGTCGAATCTGGTGGTGAAATCTCACCAGCATACGACTCGATGATCGCCAAGCTCATCGTTTGGGGTGCCGATCGCGATACGGCGCGCAGACGGATGTTGCGCGCACTCGATGAATTTGGGGTCGACGGTGTCACCACCAGTGCGCCGTTTCACCAGCTGGCGCTGCAACACCCGGAGTTCATCAACGTTGAGCACACGACCGCCTCGGTCGAAACCGCGTGGGATCTGTCAGCACTCCAGCAGCCATCGCCAGCTGGTGACGGCACGATTGTGCCTGGCGACACCACATCGTTTGGTGAACCACGGGACATGATCGTCGAGGTGAACCGCCGCCGGTTCGCGCTGCGAGTATTTGCGCCCGACCGTCCGGTCGCGGTCAACAACGTGTCGATGCGCCGCCGCGGCCGTGCGAATTCGGCTGCTGCGTCTGCGTCCGGCGAGGATCTGACCGCTCCCATGCAGGGAACGGTCATCTCGTGCGCGGTGAGCGAAGGCGACGAAGTTTCGACCGGCGACCTGATCGTGGTCCTTGAGGCGATGAAAATGGAAAATCCCGTCAAGGCGCACCGCGACGGCGTCGTCGTCACGTTGTCGTGCAGTGAAGGTGACGTGGTCCAGCCGGGCGCCGTCCTCGCACGGATCGAATGAACGGGTCGAACGGTCTGGGCTAGTGCTGATCGAAACGCGTCATGAGCATACGGGCGGCTTCAGCGACCGATCCTGCCATTGAGGGGTACACCGTCATCGTCTGAGCAAATTGCTGGACGGTTAGTCGGTTCTGTACGGCCACGGCCAGCGGCTGAATCAGGTCGCTTGCGCGTGACGACACCACAACGCCGCCGACGATAGTACCGGAACCGACCATGGCGTGCACTTTGACGAACCCATCGAGTCCGTGAATCATTTTGGCGCGAGGATTCCGCCGAAAGTCCAACCGCGCAGTCGTTACGGGGAATCCGGCTGCTTCAGCTTCCTCGGGTGTGCGTCCTACCGTGGCAACTTCAGGGTCGGTGAACACGGTGGCTGCGACCGAGTCCCATCGGATCGGCTGCACCGCCTGCCCGAGGGCATGCCACATCGCTATTCGGCCCTGCATTGCTGCGACCGAGGCCAGCATCGTCCCGCCAGTCACATCGCCGGCCGCATAGATCCATCGTGTCGAGGTTCGTCCCACGCTGTCAACAGGGATCGCGCCGGTATTGTCAATCACGACACCGCGCGACTCAAGACCGATGTCCCCGGTTGCCGGCACCTGACCTACCGTGAACAGCACATGCGAACCGGTCACCGTGTCACCGTTGTTGAGACCGACGATCACTCGCTCACCGTCCCGGTCGACGCTGGTTGCCCGGACATTGCGCAGAATGTTCATCCCGCGCCGCTCGAACACTTCTTCAATGACCTGGGCAGCGTCGGGATCCTCAGTTGGCAGGATGAGTTGCCGCGATGACACCAACGTCACGCGACTGCCGAACCGCCGGAACGCATGCGCGAATTCAGCGCCGGTGGCACCAGAACCCACGACGATGAGATGCTCGGGTAGTTCTGTCAAGCCATAGACCTGCTGCCCAACGAGGACCCGTTCACCGTCGGGCTGGAAGAACGGCAGGACGCGAGCGTACGAACCGGTGGCGATCAGGACGTAGTCAGCTGACAGCGTGTGCGTGCTCGCGTCGGCTGAGGTGACAGCGACCTGATGCGAGTCAGTCAATCGTCCTCGTCCGCGTATCACCGTCACACCTGCATCGGCAACGCGTCGTTCGATGTCTACAGACTGGCTTGCGCCCAGTTCGAGTACGTGCGCTGCGACCTTGGGAAAGTTGATGTGCGGCGGTCCGGCGGTCACGCCTGGCCTCCCGAACGCGTCGACGCCCATCGTTGTCGCCGTTTCCAACCATCCCATCGCCTCGGCGGCGACAATGAGCGCTTTGGATGGCACGCAGTCCCACAGGACACAGTTGCCGCCAAGCCCTTCGTCGGCGACGACCCGCACATCGGCGCCGAGTTCAGCAGCGACAAGCGCCGCTTCATAGCCGGCCGGACCTCCCCCGACGATGACGATCCGCTGGCTCACTGCTCTGGCTCCTCACACAGACGCGGTCGTGCGCCATACGGCAACCTACCGGCGGCGGGCTGGCACTCGAGATGCGCGGTCTAGAACACGTCGCGCGGGATGTAGCCGCCAAACTCATCGCGCAACACGTCACAAACCTCCTGCAACGTCGCCCGTCGGCGAAGTGCCTCACGCATCGGCGGCAGCAGATTGTCACTGCCCTGGGCAGCACTACGCATCTCGGAAAGGGCGACGTCAACCGCAGCTTGGTCGCGCTCACGCTTCACATCGTCGATGCGCTTGATCTGCTCGTCGCGGATGGCTGCGTCGATCTGGAGCAGTTCAGGTTGAGGTTCGTCGCCACCCTGATCGTAACGATTGACGCCAACGACCACTTGCTCGCCGCTGTCGACCTGCTTGGCCAGTTCGTAGGCCGCACGTTCGATCTCGCGCTTTTGGAAGCCATCGTCAATGGCGGCGACGGCGCCGCCAAGCTCATCGATCTGGTCGATGTAGGCTCGCGCTTGCTGTTCGATCTCATCGGTGAGCGCCTCGATCGCGTAGGAGCCGGCGAACGGGTCGACGATGTGGGTCAGGTCGGTCTCGTGGGCGAGCACCTGCTGGGTGCGCAACGCCAGTCGTGCACTCTTTTCCGTCGGTAACGCCAGGGCCTCGTCATACGAGTTCGTGTGCAGCGACTGCGTCCCGCCGAGCACGGCGCCGAGCGCCTGCAAGGTCACCCGGATGAGGTTTACTTCCGGTTGCTGCGCGGTCAATTGCACCCCCGCGGTCTGGGTGTGAAACCGCAGCATTTGGCTTTTCGGGTCGGTGGCGCCAAACCGGTCACGCATGATCGATGCCCACAACCGGCGGGCGGCCCGGAACTTGGCGACTTCTTCGAGCAGTGTCGACCGTGCCACGAAGAAGAAGCTCAGTCGCGGCGCGAAGTCATCGACATTGAGACCGGCTTGCAGTGCCGCGTCTACGTAGGCGATGCCGTCCGCCAACGTGAACGCGATCTCTTGGACCGGTGTCGCCCCCGCTTCGCCCATGTGGTAGCCCGAAATCGAGATCGTGTTAAAGTTCGGCAGTTGCTGGGCGCAATAGGCGAACGTGTCCGAAATCAGCCGCAGTGACGGTTCCGGCGGGTAGATGTAGGTGCCGCGCGCGATGTACTCCTTGAGCACATCGTTCTGGATGGTGCCACGCAATTTGTCGGCGGCAACACCCTGTTCTTCTGCGGTGATCTCGTACATGAGCAGCAGCAGCGACGCGGGCGCGTTGATGGTCATCGATGTGGAGATCTCAGCGAGCGGGATATCGTCGAACAACACCTTCATGTCTTCGACGGTGTCGATCGCCACACCCACTTTGCCGACTTCGCCGTCGGCGATATCCGCCGACGAGTCGTACCCCATCTGGGTGGGTAGATCGAACGCCACCGACAAACCCGAGGTGCCCTGCTCCAGCAGGTACTTGTATCGACGGTTCGATTCGGCTGCGGACGACATACCGGCGTACTGCCGCATCGTCCACGGCCGGCCGCGATACATGCTCGGATAAATCCCGCGCGTAAACGGGTACACGCCTGGCTCGCCGAGCTGCTCGGCAGGCGAGAACCCTTCCAGATCGTCTGGCCGATAGACCGGCTGCAGTTCGAAGCCGCTGACGGCTTGGCGGCTATCGGTCACGTGGCACTCCGATGCGTTCTACGGGTTGCGGCGGTTACGAAGTTTTGCTTTGAGGAAATCGCGGTTCATCTGCGCGATGAAGTTGATCGAGATGCCTTTCGGGCACGCCGGCTCGCATTCCCCCATGTTGGTGCAGGAACCGAAATGTTCCTCCATGACTTCGACCATCGACTCCGTGCGCTCATAACGCTCAGCCTGACCTTGCGGCATCAAGTTCAGATGTGACACCTTGGCGGCGGTGAACAGTTGCGCGGCGCCATTTGGGCATGCGGCGACACACGCCCCACAGCCGATGCACGCGGCGGCGTCCATCGCCAGATCCGCGGTGTCCTTGGGGATCGGCATCAGGTTCGCGTCAGGCGCCGAACCGGTATCGACACTGATGTAGCCGCCAGCTTCGATGATGCGGTCGAACGCCGAACGGTCGACGACCAGATCCTTGACGACCGGAAAACCATTCGCGCGCCACGGTTCGAGCACGATCTCGTCGCCGTCGTCAAACTTGCGCATGTGCAACTGGCAGGTCGCCGTGCCTTGCTGCGGCCCGTGCGCCTGCCCATCGATCATGATCCCGCACGTGCCGCAGATGCCTTCGCGGCAGTCGTGCATGAATTCGATGGGTTCCTCGCCCTGCTGGATGAGACGTTCGTTGACGACGTCGAGCATCTCGAGAAACGAGGCGTCAGACGAGATGTCGGTCGCTTCGTAGGTTTCGAACCGGCCGGGGGCGTCCGCGCTCTCCTGCCGCCAGACTCGCAGCGTGAAGT
>JBBDVU010000097.1:0-14152 GCA_040903225.1 Nitriliruptoraceae bacterium
ACCTCGATGTTGCAGCGCAAGCTGCGCATCGGGTTCGCCCGCGCCGGGCGGCTCATGGACGAGCTCGAACAACTCGGCGTTGTCGGCCCGAATGAAGGGTCAAAGGCGCGAGAAGTGCTCTGGCAGCCAGAACAACTTGACGACGCGTTAACAAACGGCAGAATGTGATCTGCGCAAGTGCGTGATCATCGCCAACGAAACTCGCCCGTGGCTTGGCCGCGTTCGCCCTTCAGCTGTCGACGTGCGTTCACGAGCGCTGCGCCGCTGCCGACGACCAGCGCTCCAAGAAGCAGCAGACCCAAACGGTCGCGGGGTGTCTCTGCCATCGCGATCCGATGATCACCATCACCACCTGTGGGTGATGCAGCCAGGGCTGCCGGCGCGAACAGCAGAAGCGCCAGCAGTGCCGCGCTGACGACCAAGGTGAACTTTCGGCGGAGATTTGGCGTAGTCATCATGGCGCCAGCATAGCGATCCTTGTGAGCGCGACAGAATTCCATGATGGTCAGCAGAGGATGCCGACTGCAATATGTACGGGAGTTGTTAGTCTGCAGATGTGAGGACGCACGCCTGTGTCAGAAACCGACGCTGTTGTCATCCCTGTGACGCTGTCGTCGGACCCTGCGCGACGACGGTAGAGACCGTGTAAGGAATCGGCCTGTGCGCATGAGATCGTGACCACCGGCATCGGTGACGCGTTGCGTGAGACGCGTGAAGCCCATGGGCGCACCATCGAAGATGTTGCGCGGGCGATTCGTGCGCGGACCGAACAGCTCCATGCGCTCGAAGAAGAACGTTTCGACACGTTTTCGGGAGACGTCTACGCCAAAGGCTTTTTGCGCAGCTACGCGATCGAACTCGGTATGGACCCGGAACCGCTGTTGGAAGTTTACCGCTCCCAGGTGAGCAGCCTGATCGACATCCCAGCATCGACCCTGGTCACCGGGACCGTGCCCCACGGGCCGCGCCGTTCGACACCGCCGGGTTGGTTCACCTGGTTGCTCATCGGCGTCGTCATCGTGGCAGGCCTCGGATTTCTCGGCACAATCAGCACGCGATTTTCGCCCGAAACGGCTAATCCGGATGAGCCGATCGGGACTCCGCCAGCGCCTGCGCCACAGGTTGAAGAAGACAGCGACCCTGAACCGACACCGGTCGAGCCCGCACCGGAACCTGAGCCCCAATTTGCGGGCGTCGAAGTAATCCTGGCGCTTGAAGAAGCCTCCTGGCTGCGAGTTACCGTCGACGGCGCAGTCCTTATCGAGCAGGTGGTCCAAGCGGGAGAGACGCTGCAGTACCAAGCTGAAGCCGAAGTGATTTTGCGAGTGGGTAATGCCGGCGGCGTTCGTGTCGAAGTCAACGGCGAAGACCTCGGTGCGCTTGGCGGGCGGGGGCAAGTCGCCGAAGTTGTGTACACGCGCGACGAACTTGGGCCGGATGCAACCACATGACGTCAGTCTCGATCGTCACGCTCGGATGTGGACGCAACGAGGTCGATTCTGACCAGCTCGCCGGCCTGTTTCATCTCGCGGGTGATGAGGTCATCGCCGATCCGCTGGCCGCAGACGTTGTTGTGGTCAACACGTGCACGTTCATTGCGCCTGCCAAGCAGGAGTCAATCGACACGGTGCTCGAAGCTTGCCAGCTCAAAGACGACGGAAGTGCGCGTGCAGTAATTGTGGTCGGTTGCATGGCCCAGCGTTACCCAGCTGAGCTTGCCGAATCCATACCGGAAGCGGACGCCATCGTTGGGTTTGACGGGTACGCAACGCTGCCGGAGATTGTTCGCGATGTGCTTGCTGGCACGCACACCGGCCGGGTCATGGGTGTCGGTGCGCCGCATCCGGGCAGTCGTCGGGCACCATCGCTGCCACTGTTGATGACACCAACCGCTGCCGCTGCGCCGGCTGAGCACGAACGTGTCGCGTCCAATCCGGTTGCGCCCCAAGACTCACTCGACCGGATTCCTGCGAGCGGACCTCGTTTCCCGATCCGGGCACACGACGGCCGCCCGTGGGCATATCTGAAGATCGCATCAGGTTGCGATCGCGTATGTACGTTCTGTGCCATCCCATCATTTCGGGGCCGGTTCCGTTCGCGTCCGATCGACGAAATTCTTGCCGAGGCTCACTTCCTCTCCGGACAGGGCGCCCGTGAACTGGTACTCGTCAGTGAGAACACGACGTCATGGGGCAAAGACCTTGGAGGGCGGCACCTCCAATCAAAACTGATCGAGCAGTTGGTTGAAATCGATGGGATTGACCTAATCCGATTGATGTACCTACAGCCGGCAGAACTTGACGACGACCTATTGGTCACCATGGCCCAGCAACCTAAAGTTGCCAGTTACTTCGACCTGTCGCTGCAACACGTCAGTGGTCCTGTCATCGAGCGGATGGCGCGCTCGGGTGACCAGCACAAGTTTGGGCGCCTTATCGCGCATATCCGCGAACTCGATCCCGATGCCGTGTTTCGCTCGAACTTCATTCTCGGATTTCCGGGCGAAACCGACAGCGACGTCGACTGCCTCGTCAAATTCCTCACCGAGTATCGTCTCGACTGGGTGGGTTTGTTCGCTTACAGCCCAGAAGACGGGACTGCGGCGATGTCACTCGACCACCAGGTGGCCGGCGACGTTGCGCAGCAGCGTGTCCGCATGGTGTCTGAGATCCAAGAGCAGGTTGCCAACGACGCCGCTCGGCATTTCGTGGGCCGTGAGTTGGAGGTGATTGTGCAGGAGCGATTCGATGGTGATGTGGTGGCCCGTTCGTATCGCGAAGCGCCTGACACTGACGGCGAGATACAGCTGGTGGCGCCCGGGACGTACGACAGGGTTACAGGCCGAGGGCAGGCTGTCGAGGTTCCTGTAGGTCGGCGCGTGACGGGTCGAGTGGTCGATACGGCCGGTGTGGACCTGATCGCCGAGGTCGGCCCTGATCATGTCACCTCTTAACACGACTGGCCGGCTGATGACTGGGCGACGCAGCCAGTGGATGAGTATTCCGAATGCGTTGACGTTCTTGCGCGTCTTGCTCGTTCCGGTCATCTTGGCGCTGCTCGCGCAGGGCCCCACCGGGGTCACGCGGTGGTGGGCCTTCGGCGTGTTTCTATTTGCCGCCGCAACCGACACGATAGACGGGTGGGTTGCGCGCAAGCTCGATGGCGTCACCGCCTGGGGCCAATTGGCAGATCCCATCGCAGACAAGCTGCTGATCATCGGGTCGTTGGCGAGCTTGGCACTGGTGGGCGAGCTTCCTTGGTGGGCTGTTGCGGTCATAATCGCTCGTGAGTTGGCGGTGACTGGTGTCCGACTTGCGTTGATACGACGCCATGACGTCGTTATGCCGGCGAGCGCGTGGGGCAAAGCCAAGACCTTTTCGCAGGTCGTCGCGGTGGCGCTATTCCTGCCGCCAGGCATGCCGGACGGCATCGCCAATTCGGCGCTGACGATCGCGATCTTCCTGACCGTGTGGTCGGGCATCGACTATGCCTTCCGCGCGGTCGCGCTGGCGAAGTCCCAGTCGGCATGACCACCAAGGTTGAGGTTCGCGCCGACGGCATACCCCTGGGCGCAGTCTTGTCTGTCGGCAGCGAATTGTTGTTGGGAGATCTCGTCGACACCAACGCAGCGTGGGTAAGCCGCCAGTTGCGTGACCTCGGTGTCGACGTTGTCCATCACCTCGCCGTCCGGGACAACGTCGATGAGATAGTCGGTGCCCTCCGGTGGTTGTGCCGCCGGGCCCACCTGATTGTCGTTGGAGGTGGTCTGGGCCCAACCAATGACGATCTGACTCGCGAAGCCATCGCCGCTGCGGCCCGGGTGGAGTTGCGAAGCCACGACGATCTGGTGGACGCCATCGCGGCGCGATTTGCGCGCCTTAATCGCACGATGCCGGCCCAGAACCTCAAGCAGGCCAACATCCCCGATGGCGCGAACATTTTCCCGCCGGTCGGCACCGCACCCGCGTTCGCCATCACCCTGACGTCGCCGTCGCCAACACGCGTGATCGCGTTGCCTGGTGTCCCATGGGAACTTCGTGAGTTGTTTGCGCGCCATGTCGTCGACGAGGTCACCAGAATCGCCGGTCAACGCGTCACGGTTACCCGGTCGGTGCATATCGCCGGCCTGGGCGAATCGGATGTAGCTGCGACAGTCGAGCCGCTGGTGGCGCGACACGAAGGCGTGACATTGGCGTTTCTTGCACATGCAAACGAGGTCGAAGTTCGCCTGACGGTCAGCGCCGACGTGGTTGACGCGGCTCGACGCCGGTCGCAGCCGGTTGTCGACGAGGTCGTGACAGCACTCGGATCTGCTGTTGCGGGTGTTGATGACGAACAGCTCGAGGACGTAGTCGTGCGTCTGTTGCGTGATCGCGGCCAACGGTTGGCATTGGCCGAATCTGCCACGGCAGGAGACATTGCGGCGAGGCTGGGCCGAGTTCCCGGGGCGTCACACGTGCTGGCCGGCGGCCTAGTTGTCTACTCGAACCGCGCCAAGATCGATATCGGAGCAATCGCTCCGGACATGTTGGCTGAACACAGTGCGGTCAGCGAGTCGGTCACTGCACAACTTGCTGCTAACGCGCGCAAACTGCTCGACGCAGACTGGGGCCTGGCAGTCACCGGCGTTGCCGGGCCAGAACCTGTCGACGATGTACCCGTCGGCACAATCATCTGGGCGCTGGCACATCCGGACGGATCGACAGAAGTCCATCAACGTCGTAGCCCCGGTGATCGCGCTCAGGTCATCGCACGCCTCGGTACCGCTGGTCTCGATCTATTGCGCCGCCGCATCGCCAATCTGTGACGACGACCAACGTCGCGGCCGACTGAGCGGTTCAGCTGCTACCCGATGGATTGGTAGTAGCGCCGGCCTGCTCGACACCATCTGCCGGTTCGGGTGCTGGCGCGGGCGCTTCGGATGGGTTGGTGCCACTGTCCTCGTTGTTGCCGCTGGTCTGCCGGGGGACGATCGGTGGCAGCGGCGTTCCGTTCTGGCGCATCTGTGCGACGAGTTCCCACACGGCATCGAACACCCGCTTCGCCTGGTGCGCGTCATACAGGGCTCCGTGCGCCTGATCGCGGTCATGTGGTACGCCCAGGGCGGCGCACGTCTTTGCCAGCCCGCGTGGCGCTTCGGGACCAGGGGCGAACAAGATCAGCGCCAACGTCTCGACGTCGAGCAGGTGGTGATCCCAGGTAGGTTCGAGGCCGAGCTTGTGGCACATGCGCTCAAGATGGCGCGCGTCGAAGTCGGGCACCGCGCCAACCAACACGGCGTTACGTGCGTCTTCGAGCAAGACCGGCAGCCATTCCGAGGCCGGCGTCTTGACTTGAGGCGCGATGCGCTCGTCGTAGTGCGTCAACACGAGTGCGTCTGCATCGGCGCCGTCGGTGGTGTGCGCGGGAAAGTATTGGCGTTCAATCTCGCGCCCGTCTTCGAATCGCGTGATCCAGGCGACCTCGGTCAGTTCATGTCGTCGATGGTCGAGGCCGGTTGCCTCGGTATCGATGAACACGAATCGGGTGGGCGTTGGTTCGAACGATTGCTCAGTGACCGGCATGATGCTCCGAATGCCTGTAACGGCGGTTTCAACCACGGGTGGCGGTACTTGGAATTGTCCTTACAAGCGCGGACACTACTGCCTCCATGAGACACCGACACGGCACGTCCGCCTGCACGACGTTCTCGCATCCGAACACATGTTCGGCTAGGGTGTCCACAAGTTCGGGCGGTCCAGCACCAGGTGCGTCACACCTGACACGTATTGTGCGCAACGACCGAACGAGCCGGCCAGATAATCCGGCTGCAACAGACATACACGAGCACACGTGCATATGAACGCAAGAGTGGACGTGTACCACCAGGCTGGAGGATGACGTGGAACGGGACAAAGCGCTGGACCTGGCATTGGCCAATATCGAGAAGCAGTTCGGCAAGGGGGCGCTGATGCGGCTTGGTGACGAAGCTGCTGTGAAAGTCCCGGCAATCCCGACCGGGGCGTTGTCATTGGACCTAGCCCTGGGCATCGGCGGGCTTCCGCGCGGACGGGTCGTAGAGATCTTCGGTCCTGAGAGCAGTGGCAAAAGCACGATCGCGTTGCACGCTGTGGCGGAAGCACAGAAGCTCGGTGGGATCGCGGCGTTCATCGATGCCGAGCATGCACTTGACCCGATGTATGCAAAAGCGCTCGGTGTCGACATCAACGAACTGCTGGTATCGCAACCGGATAACGGGGAGCAGGCACTCGAGATCGCAGACATGTTGGTGCGTTCATGTGCGGTAGACGTCGTGGTGATCGACTCAGTCGCTGCCTTGACACCCAAGGCCGAGATTGACGGCGAAATGGGCGACAGCCATGTCGGTCTGCAGGCACGGCTGATGAGTCAGGCGTTGCGCAAGCTCGCCGGTTCATTGCATCGGTCGAAGACGTGTGCGATCTTCATCAACCAGTTGCGTGAAAAAATTGGCGTGATGTTCGGTTCGCCAGAGACCACGCCGGGTGGTCGAGCGCTCAAGTTCTACTCGTCAGTTCGACTCGATGTCCGGCGCATCGAAACCTTGAAAGACGGCACGGACGCGGTCGGCAATCGAGTGCGGGTCAAAGTGGTCAAAAACAAAGTCAGCCCCCCGTTCAAGCAGGCAGAATTCGACATTATCTATGGCGAAGGCATCTCGAAAGAAGGTGCCCTGATCGATGTCGGTGTTGAAGAAGGCATCATTCGTAAGGCAGGTGCGTGGTACACCTACGACGGCGATCAGCTCGGGCAAGGTAAAGAGAACGCACGGCAGTTCCTGCGCGACAACGAGGACATCGCTCGCGAGATCGAAAAGATGGTCAAAGAAAAGCTCGGCGTCGATCCGCTAATGGCAGATGGCACACCGGAACCAGACGACGACGAAACACCGAAGAGCAAGCCAGGAAAGAAGAAGGCTGCGCCGGCAGACGATGAGGCGCCGGCAGACGATGAGGCGCCGACCCTCGAGGATGCGTAGTGCCGCGTGATGCCGAACAGTGGTTAGCCGCACAGGGCGTTGAGCGAGAAACCATACGTGCGTCCGACGAAGCGCCTGACGCACCTTCAGCCACATTGTCCCCGGTCGACGACGATGTCGCACGCGCGGTTGCGTTCATCCGCCGGTCGACCGCCACAGTGCCTCAGGCACAGGCCCGAGTGATCGGCAAGCTGACTGAACGTGATTTTGATGGGGACACCATCGCGGCAGCCATCGATCATGCGCGGCGCGAAGGAATCATCGACGATCATGCGATCGCGCGTTCGCTGGTCGCCGAATGGCGTCGTAAGGGCCACGCGCCAGCAAGAATTCGGCGTGATCTCCATAGGCGAGGATTCGAAGCAGATGCGGTCGCTGCTGCACTGGCGCCGCATGAACACGACGACCTGGAGGCGTCAGCGTTCGCTCTGGCGTTGCGTCGTGCGGCACTGCTGCGGACGCACGACGCTGAAACCGCTTTTCGTCGTGTAGTTGGCTATGTCGTTCGTCGCGGCTACGCCGACGGTCTTGCGCGTAAGGTGGCGCGACAGGCGGTGTTCGCCGATCGCGAAGGAGAGCAGGTCGCGAGCCGTTGAGCGTTGTCCGGTAGCCTGCATCGAACGGAGGTGCAGCGTGAATGTCTTGCAAACCTGGCTAATTATCGGCATCCCTGGCCTGGTCATCGCCGCGGCGCTGTTCGTGGGCCGATCCCGCATCCGTGCGATCTTGGGCTATGCGACGATCGCTGGTGTGGCTGCGTCATTTGCCGTGGCTGACGGCGGAGGCTCCTCCATCGTGATCGTTGGGGTCGTTGCACTGTTGCTCGTGGCCGTTGGGCGCGGGACCTATGTCGACACAGAAGCTGATGATCACCACAAGACACGACGCCGATACACGACGGCCAACGGCTAGCGACGCCATGTCTCGTAAGTATTTCATCCGCACGTTCGGCTGCCAGATGAACGTGCACGATTCTGGCCGTGCGGCCGGCATGCTTGAAACCCTGGGCTATCGACCAGCGCTTTCAGAATCTGATGCAGATCTTGTGCTCCTCAACACCTGTGCGGTTCGCGAAAATGCGGACAATCGGCTGTACGGCACGTTGGGTCATCTCAAGACAACCAAGACGTCACGACAGGCGGCGGGTTTGGACCTGACCATCGTTGTTGGAGGATGTCTCGCCCAGAAAGATGGCCAACAGGTTGCTGAACGGGCGCCTTGGGTTGACGTCGTGTACGGGACGCACAACTTGCCCCAGCTACCCAAACTGCTTGAACAGGCTGATTCGGCAGCCGTGCCGGTAGTCGAACTCATCGAACAGTTGGAGACATTTCCGTCTGCTCTGCCCGCCAAGCGTAATGTTCGTCATCATGCGTGGGTGTCGATTTCTGTCGGATGCAACAACTCGTGCACGTTTTGCATCGTGCCCAGATTGCGTGGCCCCGAAAAGTCGCGGCCGATGGACGACATTCGCGGTGAAGTTGAGGGACTCGTCGCCGACGGTGTGGTGGAAGTAACCCTGCTCGGCCAGAATGTGAACTCGTACGGCCGTGACTTGGCTGGGCACAGCATGTTTGCTCTGTTGCTCCGGGATCTCGGTCAGGTGGACGGATTGGAACGTGTGAGGTTCACCTCGCCTCATCCACGCGATTTCACCGAAGACGTGCTGTTTGCGATGGCTGAAACACCGAACATTTGCCCGCATCTGCACTTGCCGTTGCAATCCGGATCCGACCGGGTGCTACGCGAGATGCGTCGCTCGTATCGTCGCCGCCGATATCTCAATCTGGTTGAACGTGCCCGTGAATTGCTCGACCAACCGTCGTTGACTACCGACATCATCGTTGGCTTCCCGGGAGAAACCGACGAAGACTTCGAAGAGACGATCGAGGTCGTCGAACAGGTCCGGTTCGATCAGGCATACACGTTCCAGTATTCGCCGCGACCATCGACGCCGGCGGCTGATCGCGTGGATGAATTTGTCGACCCCGAAGTCGTCGCCGAGCGGTATCACCGGCTTGAACAACTCGTTCGCCAACACTCGCTAGAGGCGCACCAGCGGTTGATCGGTTCGTCTGTTGAGCTGCTCATCGATGGGCCTTCGAAGTCCGACTCGATGCGCCTGTCAGGGAGGACCCCGGGGAATCATCTCGCACACGTCCCGGTGCAACGGGGCACCAACGGTGAACCCGCATTCGGTACCGGCGACCTCGTGATAGCTCGTGTCGAACAGGCCTCGTCCAACTACGTCATTGCAACCGACGCACGGGTTGTTCGCAAGGCTGCGCCGGCAGGCTTCTCCCCGGCGCTGCTGCCACTGGCTGCCGGTTGACAGACGCCGGTGCGTCGGCGCGACTTGCTGCAATACCGGCAGCCGCTGTGATGCTGCCCGATGTATCGTCGGCACAACCTGAAGCTGTGCATGCTGAACTCCAGGTTGCGCGCACCGAGGCAACACGATGCCTGCGTGCAACAGTGGGTGATCCTGCGGTCGAAACCGTGATGTGCGTGGTGGTGTGCGACATCGCGCAGCCACGTTTGGCGACCACCGATCAGTTGACCTTGGCGCCGCTTGGCTATCCGCACGTAGTGTCGGATGTAGCCCCGGCGTCAATGCCGGTTGTAGCGCGACGCCTTGGCCTGCCGGTCGATCATGGACGTGTTGACGGTCCGGCTGCCGTGATGGGTCTACAAGTTCGAGTCCACACCACCGCGGCTTGCGGCTTTCTCCTGTTGCCGCGCGAACCCAACGTGGTTGAACTGGACCTGTTCGCCAATCAGCTGGCGCAGGTAGTGCGCGAATCGGATCAGCTGGCCATTGTCGCTGGAGGAGATCTGTCAGCAGCATTGACGGAACGCAGCCCCGGTTACACGGTGCCTGGAGCCGGCGAGTTTGATCGCCAGGTTGTCGCTGCGCTCGCGGAAAATAATGCGCCGGCGTTGCTCCGGGAACTAGCCGACTCGGCATTGACCTTCATGGCATACGGCTGGTCGTCGCTCTACCTGATGTCACGACTTGCGGACGCGTGTGCGCTGGATCCGGTGACAATTCACTACAGCGCGCCGTGCGGGGTCGGGCAAGTGGCTGTCGCCTATGGCTGATCATTCGCAAACCGTGCTGGCATTAGTCGGCCCGACCGGAGCGGGCAAGACGGCGACTGCACTCGATATTGCCGGTGACCTGGCCTCACAAGGTACGCCAACCGAAATCGTTGCCATCGATGCGTTCACCATCTATCGGGACATGGACATCGCCACGGCCAAGCCATCGCGTGACGACCGGGCGCAGGTTCCACATCACCTTGTTGATGTTGTCGACCCGGACACGGACGTCACCGTCGCATGGTTCCAACAGCTCGCACGAGACGCCATCGCGCAAGTGCATGGGCGAGATGCGATGCCGTTGCTAGTCGGCGGGTCTGGTTTGTACTGGCGAGCGGTCGTGGATCCGTTCGATTTCCCGCCTACCGAACTTGAAGTCCGTGAGCAACTCGATGCGTATTGGCAAGGCCGATACGACCAAGCGTATGAGTATTTGCGTGAACTCGATCCCGCCGCCGCAGAAGACATCGAGCCACAGAACCAGCGTCGGATCATCCGCGCCCTCGAAGTCATCCAGATTACGGGCCAGCCGTTTTCAACGTTCAAACGTGCATGGAAGGAATACCGCAGCGTCTACCCAGACCTACGTGTGGTGATGCTTGACCCTGAGGACACCGTGCTCCGTACAGCAATCTGGCAGCGCGCTACCGCTATGGTCGACGGAGGACTCATCGACGAAGCTCACCAGTTGCGGCAGCGGTATGAACTGTCTCGGACAGCGCGACAAGCCATTGGATACGCCGAAGCGTTCTCGGTGCTAGACGGTGCGCTGGCAGCCGCGGATCTTGCCGACGCAATCGCCACGCGAACATGGAAATATGTGCGACGCCAACGCGCCTGGTTCCGCGCCGACCCGCGGTGCCAGTTATGCCAAAACACCTCGAGTGATCACGTTTTCACCCAACTCACTGCGGATGCAACGTAAGTGTTTTGAACGACAGCGTGTCGATGGCGGCATTAGAGAACACCATCGGCAGGTAGCCGCCGTCTTGCCACAATTCGATCTGGTCGACATAGTGGTGGTGGAATGGTCGTCCTGATTGGCCGGTCAGCTGAATCCACCTGCTGTTGTCGAGATCGCTGAAGTCCACGATCATGCGCATCGAAGGCAGCCAGTCGACGTCGTAGCCTTCTGACGCATCCCAACCGGTGGCGTTGACAACGTCCTTGCTGCCGCTGAGGCCGAACGGGCCACGATTGAACAGTCGCTCGATCGGAGCTATCCCGGACGATCCGAACGTGGCGTGCGTGAGCGTAAGCTGGTGGAGATCATCCCAACGCCACGGCGCAGACCCAAATTGCTGCTGGAGTTCCTGGCTGGCATCGCTGAGCGCACGTTGCAATATGTCGTCGCGCCGTTCGGTTTCGACGGTGGTCAGGTCGTCCCACCAACTGGCATTTGGCCGCTCCAACAGTCGGCGGATGACTTCCCACCACCGCGCCCCACCTTCCGGATGTGCCCATTCGGGCAGTTCATCATGGAACGTGTGCGCCAGCACGTGCCGCCAGGTCACGTTGAACGCGGCGGCGCCAGCTGAATCGGCGTCGTCGTGATAATCCCAGTCGCCTAGCACCTCCTGGACACGCCAGACATCGTCGTCGGTCGAGTCGATCGCCAGCAACGCCGGTACCAGCGCTGTCGCCAGGGTGTTGTACGAATCCATTTGGATGGCGGCAAGGTCGTCGATGGTGAGATCATCTGCCCCTTCTAGCAGATCATGGATCCGTGAAGCTCGGAACCCCAGGTTCGGATCCACCGTCAACGCCGGTTCATCACGCGGGGGCAGAATCGCCTGATTTGCTGCGACAATCACACCTGATGGCGGATTGAGAAGCCACGGCCGTTGATGTGGTCCGAAGGTTCCGTGCCAGTCGTCCGCGGTTTCGCTGGCAGCGACGACCGTACGGCCGTCCGCAGAGCTCATAGGAATTCGACCTGCTGCGACATAGCCGATGTTGCCGTCAGCGTCGGCATACACCACGCTCTGGCTGGGAATATCGAAATACTGCAGCGCCTCTAGGAATTCGTTCCAATTGGTGACGCGTGCAAGCCGGGGGATCGCGTTCGCGGTCAATGCGGGTTGAAGGGCGACCCACCGCAATGCGACCGCTTCGTCGTAGCGCCGCTGTGCTCTCGGACGGCGCGCAGGCACGACGTGCTCGGCGTCCTCAAAGACGTCGGAAAGCAACGGCCCATGATGGGTAGCACGAATGGTGATATCGATGTCGCGACCGAACGCCACCCGAATCGTCTCGTTGCGTTGTTCGAGTTCACGCCACCGGTCACCAGCTCGATAGCGGTCGCCATCGAGTTGCTCGAGCACCAGTTCGGAGGTCGTAGCGTTCAGGTTGGTCAGACCCCAGGCGACCTGGGCGGTGTGTCCGATGACCACACCCGGAAGGCCTGCGAACGAAAAGCCATTCACTTGGTATGGACAATTGGCCGAGACAACACGGCACCGTAACCGGACCTGGTACCAAACCGAGGGCTGTGAAGGCTCCAGGTGTGGATCGTTGGCGAGCATCGTGCTGCCCGTCGCAGACCGGTGCGGAGCGACCACCCACGAATTCGAACCGACACCGTCGCCACGGCCGATGAAATGCGGCAGCGTGAGGCTGTCGAGTCCGGCCGCCAGACGTTCGAGCGCGACGTTGGGCGTTGTGCCCAAAGCTGGATCAACGAGCAACGGGTCCGGATTGCCGATCTCGGGCTCACCCTCTGGCCCACTGCTAGTCCCGGCGGGTTCGTCGCCTGTGCCGTCTGGTTCGCCGCTGGGAAATTCATCGGTGGGTGCGCCGAACTGGCCGGCGTGTGCTTCCGCCGGCTGCCAATGGCCGTCGACCATGCCGCCCCCGTCAACGATGATGGGTGGATGTTCCGCTGGACTTGATGGATACAGGTCCAACCGGTCACGGTCAGGCCCAAGATCTACCAATTGCAACCGCGCCCGCACGAGATCGTCTTCGATACTTGACAGGTCCCAAGCCATTGCTTTGATCCACGCGAGAGAATCGGCCGGTTGCCATGGCTCTGGCCGGTACCACCATGCACCAGTCACCGGCAGCAGGCTGTGTTCGAACGAGAGTCGGGTTCCTCGGCGACCTTCGAGCCATGCATTGACACCTTGCGCATACGCGTCGAGCATCAGGCGGGTTTCATCGTCGATCAGTTCGAGTTCAGCCTCGGCGGTCGCATACCAGCCCATGGCCCGAAGGAACTTGTCGGTACCGATCTGGCTGGAACCGAATAGTTCGGAGAGCCGTCCCGAGGTGACGTGCCGGCGAAAGTCCATTTCCCAGAATCGATCTTGAGCATGGACGTACCCTTGAGCGAACCACAGGTCATGGGGCGTCGACGCAACGATGGTGGGAATCCCGTGTGTATCGCGGTGCACGTCGACCGCTCGCTCGAGACCCTCGACTTCGAGCTCTCCGTAGGTCTGTGGAAAGCCATGCCACCCTGCGAACAGGAAGTACACGGGTGTCGCGACTACTGCGACCACGACGGCAATGCCGAGCGAGATCAACGTGCGCCGAATCCATCTCACAAGACGCTCTCCCATGACCGCGCACGAACGCAGACATCCGTCAGGTGCGACGTACCCTATTCGATGACGTCGCATGGAACTTTGTGAGTAGCCGTCGTTGACAGGTCGAGAATGCAGTTCACCAAAGCACACGGCACCGGCAACGACTTTGTCGTGTTCGCCGACCTTGACGACCAACTAGAAATTTCCCCTGCCATCGTGCAAGCAGTGACCGACCGACGGTTCGGTATTGGCGCAGACGGTGTGATCCGCATCGGAAGGTCACAGGCGGCCGATGTATTCATGGACTACCGCAACGCTGACGGCAGCATCGTCGAAATGTGTGGCAACGGCATCCGTGTCGTCGCCAAGTACGTGCTCGATCGAAAATTGGTGTCAGGTGAGACAACGGTGGCGGTTGAGACGCGCGCGGGCGTGAAACGTGTCAACGCGACATTGGCTGCCGATGGCACCGTCGATGAAGTGACCGTAGACATGGGCAGTGCGGTGTTCGACCCTGGCGAAG